>NZ_JBICUZ010000001.1:0-242433 GCF_043198675.1 Streptomyces sp. NPDC048734
CGCGCCGACACCTCCCCCCCCCCCACCGGGGGGGGGGGTGGGCGCCCCCGGGGGCCGGGGCGCCGCCCCCCCCCCCCGCCCCGGCCCCCCCGGGGGGGGCCCCCCGCCCCCCCCGCGGGGGGGGGCCACCCCCCTTTTTTTCCGGAGCGGTGTGGGCGGGCTTTGCGGACCGGTGCGGTCGGCGCGTCAGGACTTCGCCGCGGCCGGGCGCTTCTTCTTCGGCTCGGTGAAGGCCTCGTACTCCTTGAGGACCTCCTCGGTCGGGCCGTCCATGCGCAGCTCGCCGCGCTCCAGCCACAGCACCCGCTCGCAGGTCTCGCGGATCGAGCTGTTGCTGTGGCTGACCAGGAAGACCGTGCCGGCGTGCTCACGCATCGCGCGGATGCGGTCCGCCGACCGCCGCCGGAACTTCGCGTCACCGGTGGCCAGCGCCTCGTCGATGAGGAGGACGTCGTGGTCCTTGGCGGCGGCGATGGAGAACCGCAGCCGGGAGCCCATGCCGGAGGAGTACGTGCGCATCGGCAGGGAGATGAAGTCGCCCTTCTCGTTGATGCCCGAGAAGTCGACGATCTCCTGGTAGCGCTCCTTGATCTGCTCCCGGGTCATGCCCATGGCCAGGCCGCCCAGGTGGACGTTGCGCTCGCCGGTCAGATCGCTCATCAGGGCCGCGTTGACGCCGAGGAGGGACGGCTGCCCGTCGGTGTAGATCCTGCCGTTCTCCACCGGCAGCAGGCCCGCGACCGCTTTGAGCAGCGTCGACTTGCCCGAGCCGTTGGTGCCGATCAGGCCGATCGCCTCGCCCTTGTACGCCACGAAGGAGACGTTCCTGACGGCGTGCACCGTGCGGACGCCCGCCGCCTTCTCGGCCTTCTTGCGGCGCACGATGCGGTTCAGGGCGGCGGTGGCGGAACCGCGGCCCCCGGCGGTGCCGTTGACGCGGTAGACGATGTCGACACCGTCGGCGATGACGGTGGGGACGCGTTCGCCGGCGGTGCCGGTACCGGTGTTGCCGGCGTCGTTCGCGTCGTCGGTGAGTGTGGTGTTGTCAGCCACGGCCGTACGTCTCCTCAGCCTTCCAGAAGTAGATGAAGCCGCCGACGCCCGCCAGCAGGGCCCAGCCGACCGCGGTCGCCCACACGTGCGGCGGGAGGCTGTCGGCGTGGAAACTGTCGATCAGCGCGAACCGCATCAGGTCGATGTAGACGGCCGTCGGGTTGGCCCGCAGCACGTCGGCGACCCAGGACGGCAGGTCGCTGTGCCGGCTGAGCAGGATGTCGATGCTCCACATCACGCCCGAGACGTACATCCAGGTGCGCAGCACGAACGGCATCAGCTGGGCGATGTCCGGGGTCTTCGCGCCCAGGCGCGCCAGGACCAGCGAGACGCCCGCGTTGAAGGTGAACTGGAGCGCGAGGGCGGGGATCGCGAGAAGCCAGGAGAGGGCCGGCGGCACTCCCACGACGAGCAGGATCAGCACCAGGGCGGCCATCGAGAACATCAGCTGCTGCAACTGCTGGAGGCAGAACGAGATCGGCAGCGCGGCCCGGGGGAAGTGCAGCGCCCGCACCAGGCCGATGTTGCCCGAGATCGCCTTGGTGCCCGCCATGATCGAAGTCTGCGTGAACGTCCAGATGAACACCCCCGTGACCAGGAAGGGGATGTAGTCCGGGACGTCCTCCTTGGTCTGGAGCAGGACGCCGAATATGAAGTAGTACACGGCCGCGTTCAGCAGCGGGGTCATCACCTGCCAGACCTGGCCCAGTTTCGCCTGGCTGTACTGCGAGGTGAGCTTGGCCGTGGCGAACGCGGTGATGAAGTGCCGGCGCGCCCACAGCTGGCGGATGTACCCGGGCAGGGAGGGGCGGGCGCCGCTGACCGAGAGGCCGTGCCGGGCCGCGAGGGCCGCGAGGTCTTCACGGGCCTCGGCCCGCGCCTGGGGCGGTGTGTGGAGGACCTGACTCACATCCGCTGCTTTCACTCGGGGGTGGGGGTGCGTGCGTCCGGCTGTCCCGCCGTCGGCCGGCGTTTTCTCACGCTTCTCATCACGTTTTCTTACGTCGGGACGGCACCGTATCGTCGCAACGCGAGCGTAGGCCGAGTGGGCGTCGGAACGCAACCGTTTCGTCGTCACGAGGCGGCGGGTTCGTTGCGGCGGTGAGACCGTTCCGACGCGACAACGAGACCGGGGTGACGCCAGGACGAGACGGATCCGTCGCCGGGACGAGACCGTCGCGCGGCGACGATGGGGCCAGTGCGCAGCGACGATGGTGCGGGTGCGGGTGCGGGTGCGGGTGCGGGTGCGGGTGCGGGTGCGGGTGCGCGGCGACGATGGCGCCGGTGCGTCACGACCGGAGTGCGGCGGGGCCTCTCGCGGCGACGGCACCGTTCCGTCGTGACGCCACGACACTTTGCGTAGGGACGGACCCGTATCGTCGTAACGCCCTATGCTGGTTCGCATGACGACGAACGCCGACGGGCCCCAGACGCGTCCTCGCCGCCGGGCCCCCGCGGGGGCGGCCGTGCTCCGCGAGGACGTGACGGAGGCCATCCGGGCGGCCGTGTTCGAGGAGCTCGCGACCGTCGGCTACGCGCGGATGTCCATCGAGGGCATCGCCCGCCGCGCCGGGGTGGGCAAGACGGCCGTTTACCGGCGCTGGCGCTCCAAGCTGCACCTCGTCCTGGACATCGTCTCGGCGATCGCCGTGCAGGGTCTGCCGGCACCGGAGACGGGCAGCCTCGAGGGCGATCTGCGGGTGCTGTACGAGGTGACGTCACGGGCGCTGCGGCACCCCGTGGCCTCGCAGATCATCCCGGACCTCCAGGCCGAGGCGGCCCGCAACCCGGAGATCGCCGAGGCCATGCAGAAGGCTCTGCGAGACGGGCAGGAGGGCGTCGCCCTGAAGATCGTGGCGGCGGCGACCCGACGCGGTGAGGTGCGCGGGGACCTGGACGACGAGCTGGCGCTCGACCTCATCTCCGGCCCGCTCTACTGGCGCTCCGTGGTGATCCGCAGCCCGAAGCTCCCCAAGGGTTATCTGGGCGCCCTGGCGCGGGCCACCGCGGCGGCGATCAAGGCGCTCTGAGCCGACCCCCGCCGTACCCGGACGAGCCGTGGACGCGCCCCCCGGCGGAGCCGCTACGCCCGCGCCGCCCCGGGGTGCAGCCGTACCCAGCCCTCCCAGGCCGAGACGATCATGTCCTGGACGTCGAGCTTGGCCTTCCAGCCCAGTTCCGCGGCGACGCGCTCGGCCGAGGCGACCACGCGGGCCGGGTCGCCGGGGCGGCGCGGAGTGACCGTCGGGGGCCGGTCGTAGCCGGTGACGGCGTTGACGCGGTCGATCATCTCGCGGACGGAGACGCCTTCCCCACGGCCGATGTTGAAGGTGAGGTCCTGGCCGGAGGAGGCCTGGAGGGCGCGTGCGGCGGCGACGTGCGCCTCCGCCAGGTCGACCACGTGGATGTAGTCCCGCACGCAGGTGCCGTCCGGCGTGGGGTAGTCGTCGCCGAAGATGCGGGGCGCCGCGTCCCGGGTGAGGCGCTCGAAGACCATGGGGACCAGGTTGGACACGCCGGTGTCGGCCAGCTCGGGGCGCGCCGCGCCGGCCACGTTGAAGTAGCGCAGCGACGCCGTCGACAGGCCTGCGGCCCGGCCGGCGGCGCGGACCAGCCACTCCCCGGCCAGCTTCGTCTCGCCGTAGGGGGAGATCGGCGCGCACGGGGTCTCCTCCGTGACCAGGTCGACGTCCGGCATGCCGTAGACGGCCGCCGAGGAGGAGAACACGAACGACGGGACCCCGGCCGCGGTGACCGCCTCCAGGAGGACGCGCAGCCCCTCCACGTTCTCCCGGTAGTAGTGCAGGGGCCGGTGCACCGACTCGCCGACCTGCTTCTTCCCCGCCAGGTGCACGACGCCCGTGACGGCGTGCCCGGCGAGGGTGCGGGAGACCAGCGGACCGTCCAGCGTGGAGCCCACCACGAGCGGCACCCCGGCCGGCACGCGCCCGGCGATACCGGTGGACAGGTCGTCGTACACCACCGCACGCTCGCCCGCCTCGGTCATCGCCCGTACGACGTGCGCCCCGATGTAGCCGGCGCCGCCCGTGATCAGCCAGGTCATGTCCTGGTCTCCCCCTCGTCGGTGAGTGGTGCGCCCCGGCTCGTGAGCGGTGGGGCGCACGGGAAGGCACCCGCGGTGGACCCGCAGGGCGGCCGTCTCACAGTGAAGCAGGCGCCGGGCGCTCCCGCAGGGCCTGTGGACGGCCCCCGGACACCGGCGGCCCCTCGCGTCCCACGGGTGCCCCGGTCGCCACCGGTCACCAGTCGTTACCTTTCGTCACCGGCGTCACCGGCGTCACCGGCGTCACCGGCGTCACCGGCGTCACCGGCGTCACCGGCGTCACCGGCGTCACCGGCGTCACCGGCGTCCCCGGTCGGCTCCGCCCGCCGCGCGTCGGCGAGTTCCTCCTGCCGGGCGGCCCCGTCCAGGGCGGTGGTGAGCTGGTCGAGGCGTTCGCGCAGCTCGGCGATCTCCCGCAGTTCCAGGCCCGTCGCGGCGGCGATCCGGGCCGGCACCCGCACCGCCCGTGCGCGCAGGGCGGTGCCCTCCTCGGTCAGCCGGACCTCCACCGAGCGCTCGTCGCGGGCGCTGCGCTCGCGACGCACCAGGCCGGCCGCCTCCAGCCGCTTCAGCAGCGGCGAGAGCGTGCCGGAGTCCAGGCGCAGGTGCTCGCCCAGCCTCTTGACGGGTAGTTCGCCGTGCTCCCAGAGCACGAGCAGGACCAGGTACTGCGGGTAGGTCAGCCCGAGGTCCTTCAGGATCACGCGGTAGACGCCGTTGAAGGCGCGCGAGGCGGCCTGGAGGGAGAAGCAGATCTGGCTGTCCAGGCGGAGCCAGTTCTCCGGCGAGCCGGCGGCGTCGGCGTCGGTAGCGGCAGCGGCAGTGGCGGCGGCGTCGGGAGTCGACATCGGGGTCATGCCCCCAGAGTAGCTCTTGCGGGCTATTTAGTTGTGTCCAATTGAATTGTGTGCTCTACTTGTCGTCGTGAGGCCGCCCGGACGCGAACGGCGCGAGGGCGGGCACCTCCGACCACGACTTCCGAGAGGGATGGTTCATCCATGGACGCGCTCTACACCGCAGTCGCCACCGCCACCCACGGCCGCGAGGGCCGCACCGTCTCCTCCGACGGCAGGATCGACCTCGGCCTGGCCATGCCGGTGGAGCTGGGCGGCGACGGTCAGGGCACCAACCCCGAGCAGCTCTTCGCCGCCGGTTACGCGGCCTGCTTCGGCAGCGCCCTCGGTCTGGTCGGCCGGCAGGCCAAGGTCGACCTGGCCGACGCCGCCGTGACCGCCGAGGTCGGCATAGGCAAGCAGGGCGAGGGCTTCGGCCTCAAGGTCGCCCTCCGCGTCGAGCTGCCGGACAGCGTGGACGAGGCGACCGGCCGCAAGCTGGTCGAGCAGGCCCACCAGGTCTGCCCGTACTCCAACGCCACCCGCGGCAACATCGAGGTCGACCTCGTCATCGAGTAAGCGCCGTCACGGAGCGACCCGCGCCAGCACCTCGCCCGTCTCCCGGCTCCACGCCACCACCACGGCCTCCTCGGGCACCCGGTGCCAGCGCGTGAGCAGCAGCCAGCGGACGCGGTGGCGGCGGACGATCGCCGACCGTTCGGCGCGGGTCGTCTCCGGGGCGAGGTAGGCGCGCACGTCCGCGAGCCGCCGCTGCCGCTCCCGCTCGTCCAGGGCCGCGTCCGGCCAGGCGGGGGCGGCGAGGTTCGGCCCGTACCCGGCGATCATGTGGACGGCGTAGTAGCCGTCCGCGATGACCACCTCGCCGGGCGCCATGTGCCGGGCGGCCCAGTCGTACGACGGCCAGCGCGGCGGCTGGGCGAAGCCGACCGGGTCCACCGCGCGCGGGATCACCGCCCCGGCCTGCACGGTGAGGAAACCGACGCAGGCCGCGGCCGCCGCGACCGCCCCCAGCACCCGCCGCCCCGCGCCCCACGGCCGGGGCGCCGCCAGTTCCACCGCGAGCGCGAACTGCAACGGCACGAGCGTGAGCCCGAGGACCCGCCCGTAGGTGTAGTGGCCGCTGACCCAGCCGTACGCCACCACCGCGGCGTCCAGCGCGAACATCAGCACCAGCGGATCGCGGACGCCGTTCCTGCGGCCCCGCAGCCACAGCGCCGGCACGCCCGCCAGCGCCAGCCAGAAATGCCCGGCGAGCCCCTCGTACAGCCGCCGGTGCATCGCGTCGACGCTGGAGTCGCCGGCCAGCGCGAACACGTCGAAGTACGGCCACGCGGCGGCGGTCAGCAGCGCCGTCGCGCCCGTGAGGACCCAGCGCAGCACCACCGCCGGGCGCCGGCCGTGCTGCCGGCCCGCCACGAAGGCCACGCCCCCGGTCACCGCCGCCACCGCCGTGATCGGGTGCACCAGCAGGATCACCCCGTACAGGCCGCCCAGCGCCGCGTACCCGGCGAAGCCGCGCAGCCCGCTCGGGCCCACGAACCGCACGGCCCGCGCGTCACGCGCGCGCGTGGCGGTCCACGCCCAGGCCCAGAACGCCAGCCCGATGGCGAAGGCCGACGGATAGCCGAGGTTGCCGGTCATCGACATCAGGCCGAGATAACCGCTCCACCAGGCCCGTTCGGTGCCCCACAGCAGGGTCATCGCCGCCACCGCCAGCACCGGCGCCCACGGCCGCGGCGTGAGCGCGCGCGTGAAGCGGCCGACGCCGGTCAGCAGCACCGCCAGGTTGACCGGCCCGGCCACCCGCAGCACGTCCCGGCCCGACAGCCCGGTCAGCCGCGCGAACACCCCCTGCGCCACCGCGTACGGCGAGTAGTACGGGCTGCCCGCGCCCGGCAGGTCGCCCGTCGGATGGCGCGGGGCGAACAGGTCGGCCCGCAGCCGTTCGACCACCGCCGCGTGCTGCCCGGCGTCGCAGCACAGCGGCACCCGCCAGTACGCCAGCGACATCACCAGCCAGAACAGGAACCCGAAGACCTGGTACGGCGTCGGACGAGGGCGGCGCCCGCCGCACAGCGCCGTCGCGCCGCGCACGGGACGCCGGGCCAGGACGCCGACGCTCATCGGACCGGAACAAAGAGGGGCATTGGCGGTATCTTCCCGCCCACGTCAATGGCCTCGCGTTCGTCACCTCATCGAGTGAGTCCGGTCGGGCCGTTCCTGCGCCGGCAGCGCCACCCGGCCCCGCACCAGCGGCTCCAGCAGCAGCGGCAGCCCCAGCACCGGCAGCAGCCAGGCCAGCACGATCAGCCGCCCGCCCCAGATGGCGATGTCGGGGTGCCCGGCCTGGGTGAGGAACCCGGTGGCCGCGGCCGCGACCACGAGCACCCCGAACGCCCGCCGCTGCCCGCGCAGCGCCCCCCACGCCCCGCCCGCCAGCGCCGCCGCGAACAGCGGCTCCCACAGCTGCCGGCGCAGCCACTCCGGCCAGAACCGCTGCTGCAACTGCCAGAACTCCGGCCAGGGCCGCTCCCGGTCCGGCCGCGCGAAGTGCCCGGTCAGCAGGTCCTGGAGGCTCTCCGACTCCGACGGATACCCCAGCAGCGCGGCGAGCAGCAGCGTCACCGCCGCCCCGCCCGCGCCCGCCGCGGCCACCGCCACGGCCCCGCGCCCCGCCGGCCGCCCCCGCCGCCGGCGCCGTACGGCGATCAGCGTGCCCGCGGCCGCCAGGGCCAGCCCGAGGAACAGGGCCTGCGAGTGCTTGACCGCGAACAGGGCCGCCAGCGCGCCGGCCGTCGTCCACACCCCCGCCCGCACCCGCCCGTCCAGGGCCAGCGCGCCGCCCCACACCGCCACCAGGGTCAGCGCCAGCATCAGGCCCTCGGCCATCGGGCGCATCGCGGTCGTGCCGACCGGCAGGACGTAGTACAGGACCTGCCCGGTCAGACAGACCCCGGCCGGAGCCCGCAGGGTGCGCAGGACCAGGAAGACCAGCACCCCGCCCGCCACCGCCGCCGTGACCCCCGCCGCCCACATCCCCCAGGTCACGCCGAACAGGGTGAGGAACGGCACGAGGAACAGCGGGTAGCCCGGCCGCGCCTCGAAGATCCGCATGAAGCGGTCCGGCATGAACGGCACCGTGTGTCCACCGGTCCGCCCCGCCGCCAGCCGCGCCCCGACGGCGCGCCACTCCCGCTCCCGGCACGCGGCGAGCACCTCGGCCCCCGGGTCGGCCCGGTGGAACCGCACCACGTCCACGCTCTGCCGCCGGGCCGCGATCGAGGCCTCGCCCTCGCACGCCCAGTCGATCGTCGCCGCGGCCGCCTCGTGCTTGCTCTCCCCGCGCAGACTCAGCGCGTACGACAGGTAGTTCTTGCTGTCCGGGGTGTCCCGGCCGGTGACGTTCGCGAGCTGCAGCAGCGCGTACCCCACGGCCAGGACGAGCACCCAGGAGCGCGGGCGCAGCCTCACCTGGACGCCAGCACGTCACCCGCGACGGCCGGGGCGGGCACCCGGGCCGTGGCGGGGCCGGTCATCTCCTCGCCCAGCAGCAGCGTCCGCACGACCCGCTCGGCGGCCAGCCCGTCGTCGTACACGCAGAACCGCTCCCGGAAACCGGCCCGCAGCCGCGCCGACTCCTCGTCGCGCCAGCTCCCCGAGGCCATCAGGGAGGCCAGCTCCCGGTAGCCGCGCGAGACGTGGCCCGGCGCCTCGGCGGTGATGTCGAAGTAGGTGCCCCGGCTCGCCGCGTACGCGGCCCAGTCGTCGGCGTGCACCACGATCGGCCGGTCCAGGTGGGCGTAGTCGAACATCAGGGCCGAGTAGTCGGTGACCAGGACGTCGGAGGCGAGCATCACCTCCTCGACGTCGGGCACGTCCGTCGCGTCGACGACGACGCCGCGCCGGTGCAGGTCGGACAGGCCCGCCCCGCGCGCGTGCCCGGCCGCCAGGGACGGGTGCAGCCGCACCACCAGGGTGTGGCCCTCGCCGAGGTCGGCGGCGAACCGGGCCAGGTCGATCCGGTCCACGTGGCCGCCGCGGACGTACTCCCGGCGGGTCGGCGCGTACAGCACCACCGTGTGGTCCGCGGGGATGCCGAGCCGGGCGCGGGCCCGCGGCCCGGCCTGCGCGCCGGCGCCCACCAGCACGTCGTTGCGCGGGCTGCCGGTGCGCGCGGAGGCGAAGTGGCAGGGGTAGGCCCGCTCCCACACCAGCTCCGAGTGCGGGTTGGCGACCAGGCTGTGGTCCCAGCGGTCGGCGCGGCGCAGCATCTGCGGCACGTCCACGCCGAACCGGGCGCCGGGCCGGTCCAGCAGGTCGGCCCCCATGTACTTCAGCGGGGTGCCCTGGTGGGTGTGGATGTGGACGCTGCCGGGGCGCTTGACGAGGCCGCCGGGCCAGTTCACGTTGTTGACGAAGAAGCCGGCCCGCGCGGTCACCCGGCGGTAGGCGGGGGAGTCCAGCAGCACGTGCTCGACCCCCTCCGGGAGCCGGGCAGCCGTCTCCTCGTCCCGCACCACCCACACCCCGCGCAGCTGCGGGGCGATCTCGCGCGCCTTGCGGTACACGGCACCCGGGTCGCCGAGGACGCCCCGGTGCGAGAACGCCGAGTACACCACCAGCCGCGGATCGAGCGGGCGCCGGGCCTGCACGGCGTCCACGCCCCGGCGGCCGCGCCGTGCGGCCGCCCCGCGCGCCCGCGCTGCCTGCCGGGCGAGTTCGCGCCCGGCGCGCTCGCCCTGCCGCCGGGCCGCGTAGGCGGCGTACGGCCCCCGCAGCACGCGCAGCCCGGCGGGCACCGGCTCGCCGGCCGGGCGGTGCCGGGCGAACAGCTCGGCCGTCCGGCGGAAGAACTCGCGCCGGTCGGAGGGGGGCAGCCGGTCCGGCTTGGCGAGGATGTCCAGACAGTGCTCGCCCATCTTGCGGTGCAGGTAGGGCCGCCAGCCCGCCAGCTCGGGGCGGGAGTCCACGAAGGCGAAGACCCGCTCGTACTGGTCGTGGACGTCGAAGTGCTTGCGGCTGGTGGTGGACAGGATGTTGCCCTGGCGGCGCTGGCGGTAGTTCAGGCAGATCCGGTCGAGCGTGGCGATCCGCCGCGCGCTGAGCATGACCGGGAAGGTCCAGGGGGTGTCCTCGTAGTAGCCGGGCGGGAAGCGGAACCCGCCCGCCTCGACGAAGTCCCGCCGGTACACCTTGTTCCACACGACCATCAGCAGGTCGAGGATCTCCGGGTGCTCGGCGGCGGTGAACGGGGCGTCCCCGCACGCGGCGAGGACGTGCGCGAGGGCGTTGCGGCGGGTGCCGCCCCACCAGTAGGTGCGGGCGTAGTCGAAGACCAGCACCTCCGGTCCTCCGGCCTCCTCGATGCGGTCGGCCATGGCGCGCAGGGCACCCGGGGTGAGGGTGTCGTCGCTGTCCAGGAAGAACAGGTAGTCGCCGCTCGCGTGCGGCAGGCCCGCGTTGCGGGCGCGACCGAGGCCCACGTTCTCCGGCAGGTGCAGGACCCGCACCCGGTCGTCGCGGGCCGCGTACTCGTCGAGGATCGCGCCGCAGCCGTCGGGGGAGCGGTCGTCGACGGCGATCACCTCGAGATCCCGGTACGACTGCTCCAGGACCGAGTCGAGGCACTCGCGCAGGAAGCCCTGCACCTTGAAGCAGGGGACGATGATGCTGAAGCGGGGCACTGCGGGAGTCAGCTCCTTACGAGATCACGAGGGGGGAGGCGGCGGGGGCCGGGACGCGCTCGGCGAGCGGCCGCACGGGTGGGAGTGCCTCCGCCGGCTCGCCGAGCAGCACCCGGCGCACCACGCGCTCGGCGGCCCGGCCGTCGTCGAACTGGCAGAAGCGGGCCCGGAAGGCGTTCCTGAGCGACCGGGACGCCTCCGAGGCGTAGGAGCCGTCGGCGAAGACGCGGGCCAGCTCCCCGGGCGTGCGGGCGACCGGGCCCGGCGGCGCCGCGAGCAGGTCGAAGTACACGCCCCGGGTCTCGGTGTAGACGTCCCAGTCGTCGGCGTACACCACGATCGGGCGGTCCAGGTTGGCGTAGTCGAACATGATCGACGAGTAGTCGGTGACCAGCGCGTCGGCGGCCAGGCACACGTCCTCGGAGGAGCGGTGCGCGGTCACGTCGATGATCCGGCCGGAGCCCCGGCGCGTCCCCCGGTCGTAGAAGTAGTGCGCCCGCAGCAGGACGACGACGTCGTCGCCGGCCGCCTCGCAGAACTCCTCCAGGTCCAGGCCGGGGTCGAAGCCGGTCCGGTGGTCGCGGTGGGTGGGCGCGTACAGCACGGCCGTCTTCCCCTCCGGCACGCCCAGCTCGCGCCGGACGCGGGCGACGTCCTCGGCGGTCGCCGTGCAGAAGACGTCGTTGCGCGGATAGCCGTACTCCAGCTGCTCGTACGAGCCGGGGAAGGCGCGTTCCCACATCTGGGTGGAGTGGGTGTTGGAGGACAGGTTGTAGTCCCAGCGGTCGACGCGGCCCAGCAGCTTGGTGAAGCTGCCGGTCGTCGCCGCCACCACCGGGTACGTCGACTGGTCGACGCCCATCTTCTTCAGCGGGGTGCCGTGCTGCGTCTGCAGGTGCACGCTGCCCTCGCGCTTGACCACGCCCTCCGCGAAGTTGGCGTTGTTGACGAGGTACGTGGCGCGCGCCAGGAGCCGCCAGGCGCGACGGCTGCCGAGCACGGCGTGGTCGACGCCCGGCGGCACGGTGTGCTCCTGGCCGGGCTCGACGAGGAACACCGAGCGGATGTGCGGCGCGAGTTCGGCGGCCTTGGCGTGGATCGCGGCGGGGCTGCACGCGTAACCCCGGCCCCAGTACGCGCAGTACACCGCCAGGTGGGGATCGAGGGGGCGGCGCAGCTGGAGCCGGTAGTACAGCCGGGTGCGCAGTCCGCGGGGGCGCGGGACGCGCTGAACGGCCGCCGACACCTGCCGGTTGGCGCCCCTCAGCGCGCGGAACGCCGTGTACGCTCCCGCCGCCAGCAGCCGGTGCTGCACGCCGAGGCTCCCGCCCGGCACGCGGAACCCGGCCGGCCGGTGCCGCCGGTGGAGCGCGCTCGCCCGGCGGAAGAACGCCCGGCGACCGGAGGCGGGCAGCCGGGCCGGGTGGGCGGCCGTCTTCAGGACGGCGGCGAAGAGCTGGCCGAACAGGGCGCCGTGAGAACCGCGTCCGGCGGCCCTGGTGAGCACCAGGTCCGTCTGTTCCAGCAGGTCGGCGTGGTGCCCGCCCGGCAGGTCGAGCCGGCTGCCCTGCCGCCGCAGCAGATGTCGTACGACGACGCGGCGCAGCACCGCGACCCGCTCGGCGTGCACGGTGACCAGGCCGCCGAAGCCGAGGTCCGTGAAGGGCCCTTCGGGGAAGACGAGCCGGTGCGCGGTGAGGAAGCCGCGCCGGTGGACGGCGCTGCACACGGGCAGCCGCACACCGGTCACCTCGGGGGCCTCGCCGGGACCGAAGGCGCCCCGGGGCGCCCCGGCGAACAGCGGGGCCGCCGGGTTGGCCGGCTCGCCCTCCCACCACGGGACGCGTTCGTGCTCGGCGTACAGGACGTCGACCTCGCCCGTCTCGGTCAGCCGGGCGTCCAGCACGTCCAGCGCGCCCGGCGCGAGCGTGTCGTCACCGTCCAGGAACAGCAGGTACGCGCCGCCGGCCGCCCGCAGACCGGTGTTGCGCGCCCCCGCGAGCCCCGCCTCCGGCGGCGAGAACACCGGTGTCACCCGGCCGTCCTGCCCGGCGTACCCGGCGGCGACGGCCGCGGCCGGGGCGTCGGGCGCGTCGCAGACCGGGACCAGCTCGAAGTCGCCGAACGACTGGCCGAGGACGGAGTCCAGCGCCAGGGACAGCCGGCCGGCCGTCCCGTGGGACGCGACGATGATGCTGAAGCGGGGCATGCTGCTCTTCCTGTGTCTGGCTCGTCCGTGTCGGGTGACCGCCGGTGGGGGTTCCCGCACGGTCGCGCGGCTGCTAGTGGCTGGTGACGCGGGGGCTCGACGGCTGCGGCACTGTGGCCAGGGCGGGGCGCGTGCGCGTCGACGCCGCCGACGGCACGGGACGGCGCTCGGCGAGCGGCACGACGGGCGGCAGGTCCGTCTCGCCCAGCACGATCCGCCGTACGACGCGCTCGGCGGCGCGTCCGTCGCCGTACGGGCAGAACCGCTCGCGGAACGCGGCGCGCGACCGGGCCGCGCGGGAGCCGCGCCACTGGCCGGTCGTGAAGACGTCGGCCAGTTCGTCCTCGGTGCGGGCGACCGCGCCCGGCGGGAAGGCGCGCACGTCGAAGTAGGTGCCGCGGGCCGCCTCGTAGGCCTCCCAGTCGCCCGCGTGGATGACGATCGGGCGGTCCAGGTCGGCGTAGTCGAACATGATCGACGAGTAGTCGGTGAGCAGGACGTCCGAGGCCAGGCAGAGGGACTCCACGCTCGGGTGGCCGCTGACGTCGATGACCCGGCCGTCCGCGGGCAGGGCGACGGGCTGCCCGTAGTGGGGGCGGGCCAGGATCACGAAGCGCGGGTCCAGCCGGTCCAGGAGCCGTTCCAGGTCGAGTCCGGCCCGCTGGGTGCGGCGGTAGTCGCGGTGGGTGGGGGCGTACAGGATCGCCACCGTGTCGCGGGGGACACCGAGCTCCTCGCGCAGCCGGGCCACGTCCGCGGCGGTGGCCCGCTGGAAGACGTCGTTGCGGGGGTAGCCGTACTCCAGCGTGGTGTAGCCACCTGGGTAGACGCGCTCCCAGGTGAGGGTGGTGTGGCGGTTGGCGGACAGGACGTAGTCCCACTTGTCGACGCCCCTCAGCAACTCCGCGAAGTCCGTGTCGCGGGCCGCCGCGGGCCGTTCCTGCAGGTCGAGGCCCATGTGCTTGAGCGGGGTGCCGTGCTGGGTCTGCACGAAGACCTGGCCGGGGCGCTTGACCAGCCGGCGGTCGAAGTTGACGTTGTTCACCAGGTACGTGGAGCGCGCCAGCGCCGTCCAGTAGGCGGCCGTGCCGGGACGCAGCGCTCGCGTGCCCGGCGGGACGGTGTGCCGGTGCTCGGGGCGGGCGATCCACGCCGTGCGCACCTGCGGGGCGAAGGCCCGGAACGCGCTCTCCAGGGCGCCCGGGTTGCAGCCGTGACCGCGGCCCCAGTAGGCGGCGAAGACGGCCCGGTCGGCGCGCAGCGGCAGGCGCAGCTGGATCCGGTAGTGCGCCTGGAGGCAGGCCGCCCGCAGCACGCGGGCCAGTCGCGCGGCGAGGGCGCGGGTACGGCGGCGCAGGACCATGGCCGCCTGGAGGGTGCGGTAGGTGCGGTGCAGGCCCAGGTGGACCAGGCCGTGGCGCAGCCGGGAGCGCAGCGGGACGGGCGCGCCGGGGGTGCGGTAGCGGCGGTAGTGGGCGCGGGCCCGGCGCAGGAACTCGCCGCGGGAACCGCGCGGCAGCCGGTCCGGCCTGGTGAACACGGTCGTCAGGTGGTCGACCATGCGGCGGAACAGCACCGGCCGCCAGTGCGCGAGTTCGGGCCGCGGATCGATGAACGCGAACACCCGGTCGTACTGGTCGAAGACGTCGAAGTGCCGGCGGCTGGTGGTGGAGAGGATGTTGCCGCCGCGGCGCCGCCGGTAGTGGACGCACACCCGGTCCAGCGTCGCGATCGACCCCGCCGTCATCAGCGCCGGGTACGTCCAGGGGGTGTCCTCGTAGTAGCCGGGCGGGAAGGTCAGGCCGGTCCGCTCGACGAACTCCCGCCGGTAGGCCTTGTTCCAGGCGACCATCAGCACCCGGAGCAGCCCCGGCCGGTCCTCCAGCCGGAAGGGCGCCGGGCCCCGCTCGGTGAGGTGCTCGGCGAACCTGTTGCGCTCGGTCTCACCCGTCCAGAACGCGGTGGCGTAGTCGTACACCAGCACGTCCGGCTCGCCGGTGTCCTTCAGCCGGTCGGCGATCGCGCGCAGCGCGCCCGGGGCGAGCGTGTCGTCGGAGTCGAGGAACAGCAGGTAGTCGCCGCCGGCCCGGGCGATGCCCGCGTTGCGCGCGCCGCCCAGGCCGGCGTTCTCCGGCAGGTGCAGGGCACGCACGCGCGGGTCGCGGGCCGCGAACTCGTCGATGATCTCGCCGCACGCGTCCGGCGAACGGTCGTCGACGGCGATCAGTTCGAGATCGGTGTACGACTGGGACAGTACGGATTCGAGGCACTCGTGCAGGTACGCCTGAACCTCGTACGCGGGGACGATGACACTGAACCTGGGCAAGGGACATCCATGGGTCGGCGCGGACGAGGGGGCCTGGTCCGGGCAACGGCCGATGGAGTGACTTGGTTACGTATCCCTACGGCATCCGGGGGACGCCGGGTGAACGGGGAGGGGCGGGCCGGTGACGCCCACCCCCCTTGCCGCAGTGCCTATTTGACCGCGCCGGCCATCACGCCGGACACGAACTGCCGCTGGAAGGCGAAGAACACGGCCAGCGGGATCACCATCGAGATGAACGCGCCGGGTGCCAGCACGTCGATGTTGTTGCCGAACTGCCGCACCTGGGTCTGGAGGGCGACCGTGACCGGCTGGCTGTCGGCGTCGGTGAACACCAGTGCCACCAGCATGTCGTTCCACACCCACAGGAACTGGAAGATGCCGAGGCTCGCGATCGCCGGTCCGCCCAGCGGCATCACGACCCGTGTGAACAGGCGCAGTTCACCGGCACCGTCCAGGCGGGCCGCCTCCAGCAGCTCACGGGGGATCTCCGCGAAGAAGTTCCGCAGCAGGAACACCGCGAACGGCAGACCGAAACCCACGTGGAAGAGGACCACTCCGAGGACGGAGCCGAACAGGCCCACCTTGCCGAACAGTTCGGCGATCGGGATCAGCGCCACCTGCACGGGCACCACCAGCAGACCGACCACCGCCAGGAACCACCAGTCCCGGCCCGGGAACTCCATCCACGCGAACGCGTATCCGGCGAGCGAGCCGATGACCACGACCAGGACCGTCGCCGGAACGGTGATCAGCACCGTGTTGAGGAGGGAGTTGGTGATGTCGCCGTTCTCCAGCAGCTTTCGGTAGCTGTCCACGGTGAGCTGGGACGGCTCGGCGAACACCTTCCACCAGCCGCTCGCGCTCATGTCCTCGGGGGCGCGCAGCGAGGAGATCAGCAGACCGATCGTCGGCACCAGCCAGAACAGGCCGACCAGGATCAGGCAGACCCGGACGACACCGCCGCCCAGCTTCTCCACGATCCGCGCGGCCGGCGAACGCTTCGCCTTCACGGTCTCCACGGGCGCCTCGACCGTCTTGACGGGGGCCTTCATCGCCGCACCTTTCGCCGCAGCCGACGCACGTTACTGCGTTCTCCCGGGGGGCGACCCCCGGACCCCCGGCAGAACGACGGGTACACGCTCATCGCCGCACCTCCCGCCGCAGCCTGCGCACGTTGAACCACATCACCGGGATCACCAGCAGCAGCAGGAACACCGCGATGGCGCTGGCGATGCCCGGCTGGTCCTCGGAGAAGCCCTTGCGGTACAGCTCCAGGGCGAGCACGTTCGCGTCGTCCTGGGAGGATCCGGGGGCGATGATGAAGACCAGGTCGAACACCTTCAGGACGTTGATCATCAGGGTCACCGTGACCACCGCGAGGACCGGCGCGAGCAGCGGCACGGTGACCCTGCGGAACACCTGCCACTCGTTCGCCCCGTCCACCCGCGCCGCCTCCATCAGCTCCCGCGGCACGCTCGCCAGCCCGGCCGCGATCAGCACCATCGCGAAGCCCGCCCACATCCAGATGTACGAGCCGATGATGGCCGGGGTGACCAGGGACGGGCCGAGCCAGTCCAGGCCGTTGTAGGCCTCCGCGAAGTTGCTCGCGGGCAGCCGCAGCCGTGCCCCGTCGGCCGCCGCGGGCAGGGTGAAGGTGCCGTCGTCGGCCGCGGTGGCCGACGCCACGACCTTGCCGTCCTTGACGGCCTCGATCCGCATCCCGGCGTAGCCCAGTTCGGAGGGATCGGGGGCGCCGAGCGTGCCGACGCCCTTGCCGCGGGTGAAGTCCTGCCAGGTCGTGCCGGTGACCTTGCCCGGTTCGGGCTCGGCCGGCGCGGCCTTCTCCGCGCTGCCGGGCATCTGGTCCGGGGCCACGCCGACCAGCGGCAGGAAGACCGGCTCGCCCGCCCGGACCGGTTCCGCGGTGAGGAACGCGCCCCCCTTCGCGGGCTCCAGCGGCGACCGGCGGCCCGGGTGGGCCTTGGGGAACGCCGACGACTGCGCGAACGTGTCGTGCACGCCGACCCACACCGCGTTCGCCACGCCCTTGTCCGGGTCCTGGTCGTACACCAGCCGGAAGATGATGCCGGCGGCGAGCATCGAGATCGCCATCGGCATGAAGACGACGAGCTTGAACGCCGTTCCCCAGCGGATGCGTTCGGTCAGCACCGCGAAGACCAGCCCGAGGGCGGTCGCCACGGTCGGCGCGAACACCACCCACAGGACGTTGTTCTTCAGCGCCGTGCGGATGCCGTCGTCGGTGAAGAGGGCCCGGTAGTTGTCGATGCCGGCGAATCCGTCGCCGGACTGGTCGTAGAAACTGCGCACGACCGAGTACCCGATCGGGTAGACCACGAGCGCGCCCAGCAGCACCAGGGCGGGCAGCAGGAACAGGGCTGCCACCGTCCTGCGGGTGCCGGTCACGCTTTTGCGCGAGCGGGGAGGGGCGGGGGCTCCGGGAGCCCCCGCCGCACCGACCGATGCCATGACCGGCTCAGTTCCCGTACGCCGCTGCCGCGTCCGACTCCAGCTTCGCCTGGATGCCGGCCACGTCCGTCGGGTTCTTCAGGAAGTCCTGGAGGTCCTTCCACTCGCCCTTGCCGGGCGTACCGCCGAACGCCTGCGGGGCCTGGTCGGACATGTCGAACCGGAAGTCGTCGCCCGCCGCGACCAGCGCCTCGGCGATCTTGCGCTGCACGTCGTTCGGGTACGCCGCCGGGTCGACGTTCTTGTTCGGCGAGAGGTAGCCGCCCAGCTTCGCCTGGATCTCCGCCGCGTCCGGCGATGCCAGGAAGGTCGCCAGCGCCTGCGCACCCTTGGAGTCCTTCAGGATGACCGCCGCGTCACCACCGGAGACCACCGGCACGGTGTCGCCGACCTTCGGGAACGGGAACACCTTCGCGTCCGTGCCGATCTTCGCGTCCGTCTGCGCGATGTTGACCTGCACGAAGTCGCCCTCGTAGACCATCGCGGCCTTGGGCTGGTCACCGCCGGTGAAGGTCTGGGTGACGGAGTTCGGGAACTGCGTCTGGAGGGCACCGTCGGCACCGCCCGCCACGTAGTCCTTCTTGCCCCAGATCTGCGCGAGCGTGGTCAGCGCCTCCTTCACGGAGGGGTCCGTCCACTTGATCTCGTGCTTGGCCAGCTGGTCGTACTTCTCCGGGCCCGCCTGGGAGAGGTACACGTTCTCGAACCAGTCGGTCAGCGGCCAGCCGTCCGCGCCGGGGATCGAGAACGGGGTGACGCCGGAGTCGTAGACGGTCTGAGCGGTCGTCAGCAACTCGTCCCAGGTCTTGGGTTCGCTCGCGCCCGCGTTCTCGAAGACCTTGGCGTTGTACCAGACCAGGGACTTGTTGGCGGCCTTGTAGTAGACGCCGTACTGCTCCGTGCCGACCTTGCCGATGTCCTGCCAGCCCTGCGAGTAGTTCTTCCGGAGTTCCTCGAGGGCCTCGGCGCCCAGCGGCTTGGCCCACTTCTTCTCCACGGCCTGCTTGATGGCGCCCGGCTGCGGCAGCATCGCCACGTCCGGGGGCTGACCGCCCGCGATCTTCGACCCGAGGAAGTTGATGATCGGGTCCTGCGCCGGTACGAAGGTGACCTTCGCGCCGGTGCGCTTCTCGAACTCGGCCAGCACCTTCTTGAAGTTGGCCTGCTCCGGGCCCGTCCAGACGGCCGCGACCTCCAGTGTCGTGCCGTCCAGCTTCGGGAGGGTGAGGGTGCTGCCGGACGCCTTGGTGCCGGTGCCCTCGCCGCCGTCGCTCTTGTCGTCGTCGCTGCCGCACGCGGTGAGCGAGAGCGCGAGTGCTCCCGCGAGGACGCCGGCGGCCGCCTTCATGGTCCTGCGTGTGCGGATGGTGTTGCTCGTGCTGCGCATCACTGCCCCGTTCTTCGTTCCTCGTCGAACGTTGAGCGCTGTCCCGGTGCACTGGTCTACGCCGGGCGCCCGTGGGTCGGCAAGTACGCATGCCGTGTCAAGTGGGCGATCGTGACCGCCTCGTGACTACGTCCCGCTCCGGGGGGACGCGGGGACGCGGCGGGCGTGGGCGGTGCCGCCTGGCGGGTTCCGCCCCCGCCGCCCCTTCCCGTCCCGAGCCCGAGGGCCGCGCCCCCGGACTCCCCCTTCGGCCCTGCACGGGCCTTGTCCTCGAGCGCCGGACGGGCCGAGTCCGCGGGGACGGTGCTCCAAGGTGCCCCCGTTCGACGCAGCCTCACAGCAGCGAGGGCACCTCCGCCGCCGAGACCTCGCGGGCCGCCCGCTCCAGGGCGCTGGCCAGGAGGGCGAGGTCGGTGGGACCGTTGCCCAGTTCACGGACGGGTCTGCGGGCCGGCGGATCGCCCATGCGCTGCCACTCCAGGGGGACGACCGTGGGGCGCAGCGTCGCGGTGCGCGGGATGCGGCCGGTGACCCGGCCGCCCTGGAAGGGCGTCAGCCGGCCGTCCGCGCCCCTGAGCCGGCCGCGGCCGGGGGCCGGTTCGTCGGGGCCCGATCCCGGTGCGTCGAGGACGATCCGCACGGTGGCCTGCCGGGCGGGCTCGGACTCCGCCGTACGGCCGCCCGGACCGGTGGCGGCCACCAGGTGCACGCCGAGCCGCTCGCCCTCGCGGGCCACCGCCTCCAGCGCGCGCATCACCGACCCGGCGGCGGGACGGCCCGGGGAGCCGAGCGCGGGCGAGACCAGGGCGTCCAGGTCGTCCACCACGACGACCAGGCGGGGCAGCGGCGGGGCCGCCTCCGCCCGCCGACGGGCCGCCGCGCCGGGGCGCAGCCGCAGGGTGGAGCTGGGCGGGGTGTCGAGGTCCGCGGCGCCGGTCCCCCCGCCGGCCGGCTGGCGTTGCGGGACGATCCGGCCGGACACCGCGCGGTGCGTGTGCCACTCGGCGAAGTCGGACCGCCCGAGCAGCTCCGCCCGCCGCTTCAGCTCGGCGGCCAGCGACTGCGCGAACTCCCGCATGCGGACCGGGTCGTTGGCGGTGAGATGCGTGGTGACGTGCGGTACGTCCGTGCAGACCCGCAGGCCCTCGCCGTGGCCGGCGCCCGCCTTGCCGACGGTGTCCCGGCCGTCCAGCAGGACGATGCCCAGCCGGTCGGGGCGCTCGGCGGCGGCCAGCGAGGCGACGACCGCCCGCAGCAGCTCCGTACGGCCGCTGCCGGGCGGGCCTTCTATCAGCAGGTGCGGGCCCTCGGCGGACAGGTCCACGCAGACCGGGCCGCGCGGGCCCGCGCCCAGCACGACCGAGGTCCGGCCGCCGAGCGCCTCGGTGTCGTCGGCCGCGTCGGCCCAGCGGGCCATCAGGGAGGCCGGGGTCGCCCGGGCCAGGCCCAGCTCGTCGAGGAGGCGGGCCGACGGGGGCAGCGGTGCGGACACGCGCGCGGGGCGGCCACCGCCGGCGGCGGCGGTCTCCGGGCGCAGGGGCGCCAGGGCCCGCGCGAACCGCTCCGCCCAGGCGGCGGAGACCGCGTCGACGGCACCGACCGTGCCGTGGCCCATGGGGCCCGGCCGCTCGGACTCCGACCCGGCGGGGGCGACCCGCAGCAGCCGCAGCGCGGTCGCCACATCGCCGCTGAGCAGCGCCACCGCCCCGCACGCGCGGAAGGCGGAAGCCGCCGCGCAGGCCGCCTCGTACACGTCGGTGACCGGCGCGGCGGGGGAGGCGGCGGCCGTCTCGGCCAGGCACAGGACGTGGATCCCGACCCGTGGGCCGGCCGTCGCCAGCCGGGCCGTCGCCTCGCGCAGCGCGGCGGTGCCGGGGTCGCCGTCCACGACGAGGACCGTGTACGGGCCGGGGAAGCCGTCCCCGGCGTGGTCGGTCACCGCCCACGAGGGACGGCGGGTCGTGCCGGGCGGGGCGGGCACGGGCGCGGGCGCCGTGACGCCGTCCGTCAGGCGGTCGTCCAGGCGGCGCAGCAGTTCGTCGACGCGGGCGGCGGCCTGGTCGACGTCGTGGGCGAGGAGGAGACGGCAGTCCTGGCCGTGCCCCGGGCGCAGGTGCGGCAGCCAGCCCAGCCAGGACCACTCGGCGACCCGCTCCTCCTCGGAGCGCGCGCGGTCGGTGCTGACCAGGACGATCTCCAGCAGGTCCGGGGAGTGCAGCGCGGCGAGCTGCGCCAGCACCGCGCGGGCCAGCCCGGCCAGCCTCGGGCGCGGCCCGGCCAGCCCCAGGGCGCCGGCCTCGCGCAGGCCCGCCGTCACCGGTACGGCGGGCAGCAGCGACCCGTCGGGCGCCACCCGGTCGGCCGTGCCCAGCCGGACGGCGAGCGTCTCGGAGTGACCCGGCCCGCGCTCCCACAGGCGCGGGCCAGGGCCGAGCGCGGTCAGCAGCAGGGCGGCCGGGTCCGGCCAGGTGTCCGGGGCGGACGGCGGCCCGGCGGGCGGTTCCGGCTCCGTCACGGCCGGCCGGCCGTCGTACGCCTGCGGACCGTCCGTCTCCTGCGGTCCGCCCCGGCCGCCGGCCAGCCGGCGGGCCCAGGCGGACAGGCCGCCGCGCCTGCGCAGCCCCTGCGGCACCTCGGTGCCGCGCAGAGGAGTGCCCTTGCGGGAGGTGCTGTCGCCGTCCTCGTCCGGCGAGGGCCGGTACGGGCCGTCCGCCCCGGAGGGGCCGGAGAAGGAGCCGAGGCCCGAGCGGCCGCCGTGGGTGGCGTCGTGGTTCTCGACGGGCGGTGCGCCGCCCTGGCCCGGCACGAGGGACCTCGGCGCCCGCTCGCCGTGGGCGGGCGCGGAGCCGTGCCAGTCGACCGTGCCGTAGGCATGGCCGGTGGGCGCGGCGGGGGTGCCGGGGCCGGTGGGGGGGCCGTCGTCGCTCCCGCGCGCGTGACGGGGCTCCGCGGCGCCGGGACCCCCGCGCGCGGGGGCGGCCGCGGGCTGCGGGCTCGCGCACGGCACCCGGACGTGGCCCTCCCCGTCGGGGGTCGTGGCGACCCGGGCGCCCGGACCGCCGGGCGGCGCCAGCCGCAGGGCCGACTCGCCGACGCGCAGCAGGGCGCCCGGGGCGAACCGGAGCGGACGGCCCTGCACG
Source organism: Streptomyces sp. NPDC048734 (assembly GCF_043198675.1). Taxonomy (NCBI): domain Bacteria; kingdom Bacillati; phylum Actinomycetota; class Actinomycetes; order Kitasatosporales; family Streptomycetaceae; genus Streptomyces; species Streptomyces sp. NPDC048734. Next base: position 22,205 of record NZ_JBICUZ010000001.1, read on the forward strand.
CGCGTGCCGTCCAGGGTGGTGCCGTTGGTGGAGCCGAGGTCGGCGACGGTGACCCGGCCGTCGGCCGAGAGCGTCACCGTGCAGTGCAGGCGGGAGACGTCGGGGTCGTCGAGCGGCACGTCGGCCTCGGCGGAGCGGCCGACGCGGATCCGGCCGCCGTGCAGCAGGTGGACCCCGCCCGCGTCCGGGCCCGCCACCACGTGCAGCCGGGCCGGGGCGTCGTCGACCTCCGGATGCGGCTCGGGATCGGCCGGGGCGCCGAGACAGAGCACGGCGCCGTCGATCAGGGGCGGTTCGCCGAGGGTGCAGCGCTGGGCGTCGAGCCGCTGCGCTCCCGCGTAGAGCACGGGCTGCGCTCCCCCGGACGGAACGGTGCCCCCCTCCCCGGAGACCGCCGCGGCCAGGGCGGACGCCACCGCGGCCAGAGCCGTGCCGGCGGGCGCCGTGACCAGCACGTCGCAGTTCGCGGCACGGCCCCGTGTCTCCCCGGGCGGGCCCTGCGGGTCTACGACGGTCAGCCGGATCTGCATCGCCGTCAGCGGTCCCTTCTGCCCGGGCGCGGACTTTCCCCCACCCCACACGAGCACGTCGGCCAGTACTCCAGGCATCCTCGCACCTGTCACCGACAATGCGCCCGCCACCGAGGGACAAGTGATCTTGATTGGTCGGCTCTGCCCGCAAAAGTGCCTGACCGATGACCCGCGGATGACCGCTTGGGACCGGTCGTCTCCGCCTCCGGCAACCAACGGACCGGGGCGAGCGTCTTTCCGTCGAACACGTACGGGACGCGTGACCGTGCGCGAGGGAGTGGGCAAGGGTGCGAGGAACGCAGGAGGGGGAGCACAGGAAGACGACAGCCCTCTGCCGGGAGCGCGGCACTACAGTGGGTCGGAACACAGGCAAGCAAGCAGCAGGGAGCGCGTGACGTGCGGCCAGTCGGCAGCAAGTACCTGCTCGAGGAGCCGCTCGGACGCGGCGCCACGGGCACCGTCTGGCGAGCCCGCCAGCGCGAGACCGCGGGCGCCGAGGCGGCCGTGGCCGGCCAGCCCGGCGAGACCGTGGCCATCAAGGTCCTCAAGGAAGAACTCGCGAGCGACCCCGACATCGTGATGCGTTTCCTGCGGGAGCGCTCCGTGCTGCTCAGGCTGACCCACCCCAACATCGTCCGGGTCCGCGACCTGGTCGTCGAGGGCGATCTGCTGGCCCTGGTCATGGACCTCGTCGAAGGCCCCGACCTGCACCGCCACCTGCGCGAGAACGGCCCCTTCACGCCCGTCGCCGCCGCTCTGCTCACCGCGCAGATCGCCGACGCCCTCGCCGCGAGCCACGCCGACGGCGTGGTCCACCGCGACCTGAAGCCGGCCAACGTCCTGCTCCTGCAGAACGACGGGCAGATGCACCCGCTGCTCACCGACTTCGGCATCGCGCGCCTCGCCGACTCCCCGGGCCTCACCCGCACCAGCGAGTTCGTCGGCACGCCCGCGTACGTCGCGCCGGAGTCCGCCGAGGGCCGCCCGCAGACCTCCGCCGTCGACATCTACGGCGCCGGCATCCTGCTGTACGAGCTGGTCACCGGCCGCCCGCCGTTCTCCGGCAGCTCGGCCCTGGAGGTCCTCCACCAGCACCTGAGCGCCGAACCGCGCCGTCCCTCCACGGTGCCCGAACCACTGTGGACGGTCATAGAGCGCTGCCTGCGCAAGAACCCCCACGAACGCCCCAGCGCCGAGAACCTCGCGCGCGGACTGCGCGTCGTCGCCGAGGGCGTCGGCGTGCACGCCAACTCGATGCAGATCGCCGCCGCCGAGGGCGTGGGCCACCTCCTCGCACCCGACCCGGCGCCCGCGCCCGTGCCCGGCGCGCCCGCCGGCGGGTACGACCCGAACGCCGCGACCAGCGTGCTGCCGCACACCGCCGGGCCCGGCAACCCGCCCGGCGCCGCGGACGCCACCGCCGTCCTGCCGCACACCGGCGGCCCGGCGGGCGCCGCCGACCCGACGGCCGTCCTGCCGCCGGTACCGCCGCACCAGAGCGGCGGACCCGGTCCGCAGGGACAGCGGCCGGAGGAGCCGCACCCCTGGCAGAACCAGCTGCGCGCCGCCCGCGACCGCAACGAACAGACCCAGGTCCAGTACCTCGACCCGGACGAGGACCCGCTGCGCCGCCGCCCCCAGCGGCAGGTCGCCCGCCCGCAGCAGCAGCCCCGCCCGCAGCAGCAGCCCCAGCAGGGCTACGGCCGGCCCCAGCAGCAGCCGCAGCACCAGCAGCCGCAGCACCAGCAGCAGTACGCCCCGCAGCAGCAGCCCCAGCCGCGGCGGTACACCCAGCAGCCCCAGCAGCCGCCGCAGCGGCCCGCGCCGGAGCCACGCCCGCCGCGGGAGCCGCGCGCACCGAGGCAGCGCAGCGCCAACCCGATGAAGATCCCCGGACTCGGCTGCCTGAAGGGCTGCCTGTTCACGATCGTCATCCTCTTCGTGGCCGGCTGGCTGATCTGGGAACTGACCCCGCTCCAGGACTGGATCGGCACCGGCAAGGGCTACTGGGCGCAGCTCGCCGACTGGTTCGGCACCGTGAGCGACTGGATCGGCGACCTCGGCGCGAAGACCGGCGGCGGAGCCTGACGGACGGACCCGCCCGGGGAAACCGAGGGCGGGTCTGGTGATTTGTCGAATCCTGGCGGGTGATTTCCGTCTCCGAGGTGAGGATCGCCCCGCGGGGCGCGTAGGTTGGTCGGCCGGAGGGCCGGGGGCCCGCGGCCCGGCCGCCGGCGTCAGCGCCCCCGGACGGCGCAGCGTCGGCACCACGCGTCTGTAGGAGCAGCCTTGGCACGGAAGATCGGCAGCCGGTACACCGCCCACCAGATCCTGGGGCGGGGCAGTGCCGGCACGGTGTGGCTGGGCGAGGGGCCGGACGGTCCCGTCGCCGTCAAGCTGCTGCGCGAGGACCTCGCCTCCGACGAGGAGCTGGTGGGCCGCTTCGTGCAGGAGCGCACCGCCCTGCTCGGTCTGGAACACCCCCACGTCGTCTCCGTACGGGACCTGGTGGTCGACGGCAACGACCTGGCGCTCGTCATGGACCTGGTCCGCGGCACGGATCTGCGGACCCGCCTCGACCGGGACCGCCGGCTCGCGCCCGAGGCCGCGGTGGCGATCGTCGCGGACGTCGCCGAAGGACTCGCCGCCGCGCACGCGGCCGGGATCGTCCACCGGGACGTCAAACCGGAGAACATCCTCCTCGACATGCAGGGCCCGCTCGGCCCCGGAGGATCGCACCGTGCCCTGCTCACCGACTTCGGCGTCGCGAAACTGATCGACACCCCCAAGCGCACCCGCGCCACGAAGATCATCGGCACGCCGGACTACCTCGCCCCCGAGATCGTCGAGGGCCTCCCGCCGCGGGCCTCGGTGGACATCTACGCGCTGGCCACCGTGCTCTACGAGCTGCTCGCGGGCTTCACGCCGTTCGGCGGCGGGCATCCGGGCGCGGTGCTGCGCCGACACGTCACCGAGTCCGTCGCCCCGCTGCCCGGCATCCCCGACGAGCTGTGGCAGCTGATCGTGCAGTGCCTGGCCAAGGCACCGGCCTCCCGGCTGCGGGCCTCCGAGCTGGCCGCCCGGCTGCGCGAGCAGCTGCCGTCGCTGGCGGGGATGCCGCCGCTGGACGTGGACGAGCCGGACGCCGAGGCGGCGGAGGACGGCGCGCCGGGCGCGCCGGGGGCGGGGCGGGGCGAGGCCGCGGAGGCGGTGGTCGCCTCCGACGCTGACCGGCGGGGGCGGCGGGGATCCGTGTCGCTGGTGCCCGGGGCCCAGCCGGACTCCAACCGGGACACGCACACCTCGATGCGGGTGCCGGCGCCGGACGAGCTGGCGGGCGGGGCGCACGGGACGGCACGCGTGCCCCGCGCGGCGGGGACGCCGCGGCCGGGGTCGGCGCGCAACCGCGCGGCCACCCGGCGGCGGCGGATCGTCGTGGGGGTGGCCGCGGCGGTGCTGGTCGCCGCGGCGGGCGTGGGGACGTGGGCCGCCACGTCCGGGGACGGCGACGCGGGCGGGCCCGGGGAGCCGGGGAACTCGGCGCCCGCGTCGCCCTGAGCGGGGAGTTTCGCCCCGTCGCTCCTTCCTCCCCCCACCTGGGGCCGCGCCCCCGGACCCCCTGTCGGCCCGGACCGCCTCGTCCTCGGACGCCGGACGGGCCGGACACGCCGGCCGGTGTTCACCGGGGTCTCCGCGGCCGTCGGCGCTCGCCGCTTGGCGGAGCCGTTACGCTGGAGGGGTGGCAGTCGTCGATGTATCCGAAGAGCTCAAGTCCCTCTCCTCGACCATGGAGTCGATCGAGGCCGTTCTGGACCTCGACAAGCTGAGGGCAGACATCGCCGTGCTCGAGGAGCAGGCGGCCGCGCCGTCCCTGTGGGACAACCCGGACGAGGCGCAGAAGATCACCAGCAAGCTGTCCCACCTCCAGGCCGAGGTCAGGAAGGCCGACGCGCTGCGCGGCCGGATCGACGATCTCTCCGTCATGTTCGAGATGGCCGAGGAGGAGGACGACCCGGACGCCCGTGCCGAGGCCGAGTCCGAGCTGGTCGCCGTCAAGAAGGCGCTGGACGAGTTGGAGGTCCGGACGTTGCTCAGCGGGGAGTACGACTCCCGTGAGGCGCTGGTCAACATCCGTGCCGAGGCCGGTGGCGTCGACGCCGCCGACTTCGCCGAGAAGCTCCAGCGGATGTACCTGCGGTGGGCGGAGCAGAAGGGCTACAAGACCGAGGTCTACGAGACGTCGTACGCCGAGGAGGCCGGCATCAAGTCGACCACCTTCGCCGTGCAGATCCCGTACGCCTACGGCACCCTCTCCGTCGAGCAGGGCACGCACCGGCTGGTGCGCATCTCGCCCTTCGACAACCAGGGGCGCCGCCAGACCTCCTTCGCGGGCGTCGAGGTCCTCCCCGTGGTCGAGAAGACCGACCACATCGAGATCGACGAGTCCGAGCTGCGCGTGGACGTCTACCGCTCCTCCGGCCCCGGCGGCCAGGGCGTGAACACCACCGACTCCGCGGTGCGCCTCACCCACCTGCCCACCGGCATCGTCGTCTCCTGCCAGAACGAGCGGTCGCAGATCCAGAACAAGGCGACCGCGATGAACGTCCTCCAGGCCAAGCTGCTCGAGCGGCGCCGCCAGGAGGAGCAGGAGAAGATGAACGCCCTCAAGGGCGACGGCGGCAACTCCTGGGGCAACCAGATGCGTTCGTACGTCCTGCACCCGTACCAGATGGTCAAGGACCTGCGCACCGACTTCGAGGTCGGCAACCCCGAGGCCGTTTTCAACGGTGAGATCGACGGGTTCCTGGAGGCCGGCATTCGCTGGCGCAAGCAGCAGGAGAAGTAACTTTGTCGACAAGGCAACTGCCCTCGCGATGGGGGTAGTTGCCTTTTCTCTTGCTTGCGTTTCCCGGGATGTCTGGGTTTTACGTCACACTCACACCTTCAACGTCCGGCAAAGCGTGCCGAGTTGGACATTGCGTGCGCAACGGCCTTGACGATGCTGTCGAAAATCGTAAGGGTGAACGGTGGCATGCGTATCTCTGGGGCGCATGTGAACCGGGGGGCCTCGCCAGTTCCGGCTACCCCCGTCGATCACCGCCCCGGCGCGGCCTCATCGACGATTTCGGCTACTGGGGGTAGCAACCTTATGACCAAGAAGACGCGCGTCCGCATCGCGCGCATCGCCGCGGGCGCAGTGATCGCCGCGGGCGCCTCGCTGACGGTGGCGGGTGTGGCTTCGGCCACCGGCAACGAGGACGGCCTCAGCGGCCTGGTCTCGACGGAGGACAACACCGAGGTCACCACGCAGGACGGCGAAGAGCCCTGCCCGATCGGGATCTGCCCCGGTACGACGGGTGAGACCTCCACCACGGGTGAGACGTCCACGACCGGCGAGACCTCGACCACGGGTGAGACCTCGACGACCGGCGAGACGTCCACCACGGGTGAGACGTCCACGACCGGCGAGACCTCGACCACGGGCGAGACCTCGACGACCGGTGAGACCTCGACGACCGGCGAGACGTCCACCACGGGTGAGACGTCCACGACCGGCGAGACCTCGACCACGGGCGAGACGTCCACCACCGGCGAGACCTCGAACTCCGGCGGCAGCTCCAGCAACGGGACCTCCGGCAACGGCGGTTCCAACGGCAACTCCAGCAACGGGACCTCCGGCAACGGCGGTTCCAACGGCAACTCCAGCAACGGGACCTCCGGCAACGGCGGTTCCAACGGCAACTCCGGCGGCAACGGCGGCTCGAGCGGCACCGGCGGCGGCTCCGCCACCGGCGGCTCCACCGACGGCGGTTCCACCACGGGCGGCGGCTCGACGGCCGGCGGTTCCACCACCGGCGGTAACGGCACCACCCCCGACGGCACCGCCGCTCAGGCGGTCGGCAGCTCCGCGCTGACCGACACCTCGGACGTCACCTCCGACAACGTCGCCCAGGGCGGTGGCAAGGAGCTGGCCGAGACCGGTGCCGGGCAGACCACCTTCCTGATCATCGGTGCCGCCACGATGATCGTCGGTGGCGTCGGCTTCCGGGTGCTCCCGCGCCTCGTGGAGGGCCGCGGCGCAGCCGCTGCCTGACGCCGGGTAGCCGTACCCGCACGTGACGTACGCGCGAAGGGCCCGGAGCCGACCGGCTCCGGGCCCTTCGGTGTCGTACGGGCTAAGCGGTCTGGTGGGCGAGCAGCGCGAGCGCGGCCACCAGCACGGCCAGCAGCGCGATCAGCGCCATCGGGTTCAGTCCCGCGAAGAAGTTCTCCTGCTGCAGCCGCTCGCGGTTCGCGCGGCACACCGAGCACCGGCCCTCGCTCACGGGCGCGGCGCAGTTGGCGCACACCAGCCGGTCGTACGTCATGCGCTCGCCCTCCTTGCACCGGTTCCACGTGGACAACGCCCGACGTGACGCGAACGTTCCCCTCCACTCTGCCAGGTTCCGCGGAATTCAGCGCGGGGTCCCGGCAGGAGCTGCCTCACACCGCGGTGGGCGTACAAAAACGCACAAGCCGCACGCAACCGTGACCGCTGCCTGCGCACGCGTCCCCGGTTCGCGTATGGTCACGCTCATCTACCCCCGGCGACGCGTGGTGCATCCGTGATCCGATTCGACAATGTCTCCAAGGTCTACCCCAAGCAGACCCGCCCCGCACTCAGGGATGTGTCCCTGGAAGTGGAGAAGGGCGAGTTCGTGTTCCTCGTGGGGTCCTCCGGCTCCGGAAAGTCGACCTTCCTGCGGCTGGTCCTCCGCGAGGAGCGGTGCAGCCACGGTCAGGTGCACGTCCTGGGCAAGGACCTCGCGCGCCTGTCCAACTGGAAGGTGCCGCAGATGCGCCGCCAGCTGGGCACCGTCTTCCAGGACTTCCGGCTGCTCCCCAACAAGACGGTCGCCGAGAACGTCGCCTTCGCGCAGGAGGTGATCGGCAAGTCCCGCGGTGAGATCCGCAAGTCCGTGCCGCAGGTGCTCGACCTCGTCGGGCTCGGCGGCAAGGAGGACCGGATGCCCGGTGAGCTGTCCGGCGGTGAGCAGCAGCGCGTCGCCATCGCCCGGGCCTTCGTGAACCGTCCCAAGCTGCTGATCGCCGACGAGCCCACCGGCAACCTCGACCCGCAGACCTCCGTCGGCATCATGAAGCTGCTCGACCGGATCAACCGGACGGGCACGACCGTGGTGATGGCGACGCACGACCAGAACATCGTGGACCAGATGCGCAAGCGCGTCATCGAGCTGGAGAAGGGCCGCCTCGTCCGCGACCAGGCCCGCGGCGTCTACGGCTACCAGCACTGACCGCGACCGTCCACGGAAAGGCTTGAACAACCCGCCATGCGCGCCCAGTTCGTACTGTCCGAGATCGGTGTCGGTCTCCGCCGCAATCTGACGATGACCTTCGCCGTCATCGTCTCCGTCGCCCTGTCGCTCGCCCTGTTCGGCGGATCGCTCCTGATGAGCGACCAAGTCGGCGCCATGAAGGGCTACTGGTACGACAAGGTCAACGTCTCGATCTTCCTCTGCAACAAGAGCGACGCCGAGTCGGACCCCAACTGCGCCAAGGGCGCGGTGACCGACGACCAGAAGAAGCAGATCAAGTCCGACCTCGGCAAGATGTCGGTCGTCGACTCGGTGACCTACGAGTCGCAGGACGAGGCCTACAAGCACTACAAGGAGCAGTTCGGGGACTCCCCGCTGGCCAGCTCCCTCACGCCGGACCAGATGCAGGAGTCGTACCGCATCAAGTTGAAGGACCCGGAGAAGTACCAGGTCATCGCGACCGCCTTCAACGGGCGGGAGGGCGTGCAGTCCGTACAGGACCAGAAGGGCATCCTGGACAACCTCTTCGGTCTGCTGAACCTGATGAACAGGGCGGCGCTCGGAGTGATGGCGCTCATGCTGGTCGTCGCCCTGCTGCTGATCGTCAACACCGTGCGCGTCTCGGCGTTCAGCCGGCGGCGGGAGACCGGGATCATGCGCCTGGTCGGCGCCTCGGGCTTCTACATCCAGGCGCCGTTCATCGCGGAGGCCGCCGTCGCGGGCCTCATCGGCGGCAGCCTCGCGTGCGTCTTCCTGGTCGTCGGCCGCTACTTCACCATCGACCACGGCATGGCCCTGTCCTCGAAGCTCAACCTCATCAACTTCGTCGGCTGGGACGCCGTACTGACCAAGCTTCCGCTCATCCTCGCCACCAGCCTGCTGATGCCCGCGCTGGCGGCGTTCTTCGCGCTGCGCAAGTACCTGAAGGTGTGACGCATGCCAAGGGGGGCGTACGGCCAAGGGGCCGTACGCCCCCTTCGCATTCCCCTAGACTCACCGCCATGTCAGGCCGCGACCCGCTCTGTTCGCCCCGCCGCTTCGTCCGTGGGGCCGCCCTGACCTTCGTGTTCGCCGGCGTGCTCGTGGCGGGCGCGGCGACCGGCTCGCTGCCGGGGAACGACGGCCGGGCCGCCGCCGACGCGGTCCGCGCCACCGGCCCCACCGGCCCCGTCACCCCTCCCGAGGCCGTGACCAGGGCCGCCGAGGAGGCGATGGCCGACGGAAAATCGCCCCTGGAGGCCGCCGAGCGTGCCGTCAGCCGCAGCGGGGACCGCTGGGCTGCGGTGTACTCCGAGAGCGAGTACGAGGAGTTCGCGGAGTCCCTCGAGGGCCAGTACACCGGTGTCGGCCTGGAGGCGCGGCGAGAGCGGGACGGCCGGATCGAGGTCACGAAGGTGCAGGCCGGGTCGCCGGCGGCCGCCGCAGGGATCCGGGCGGGCGACCGGCTGCGGGCCGTCGACGGCCGTGTCGTCGACGGCCGTCCGGTCACCGACGTCGTCTCCTTACTGCGCGGTGACACCACGGACGCGCCCGCCGGCACCACCGTCCGACTCGGACTGGAGCGCGGCACGCGCGTGTGGACCGAGACGCTGCGCCGGGCCCGCCTGTCCACCGAATCGGTCACCGTGCGCACCCTCGCCGGGGGCGTCACCGTCATCAGGGTCACCGCGTTCACCAAGGGGTCCGGCGACGCCGTCCGCACCGCCGTCGACGCGGCCCCGGCCGGCTCCGGCATCGTCCTGGACCTGCGCGGCAACTCCGGCGGGCTGGTCACCGAGGCCGTCTCCACCGCCTCGGCCTTCCTCGACGGCGGCCTCGTCGCCACCTACGACGTCGACGGCGAGCAGCGCGCCCTGCACGCCGACTCCGGCGGCGACACCACGCGCCCCCTGGTGGCGCTCGTCGACGGCGGCACCATGAGCGCGGCCGAGCTGCTCACCGGCGCCCTGCGGGACCGCGGCCGGGCGGTCGTCGTCGGCTCGCGCACCTTCGGCAAGGGCTCGGTCCAGATGCCGAGCCGGCTGCCCGACGGCTCGGTCGCCGAACTGACCGTCGGCCACTACCGCACCCCGTCCGGCCGTACCGTCGACGGCACCGGCGTCACTCCGGACCTGGAGGCGGACGACGGGGCGCTGGAGCGGGCGGAGACCGTGCTGGGCGGGCTGGGGGACGCTTCGTGAGCCTCCGCCCGCGCTCTTGGTAATCGGCTTTCCCCCACGGCCCCCTCAGGTGCGAAAATGGCCGCACTATGAACAAGGCAATGTACGTACCCAAGGAGTCCCAGCCGAAGCAGGGCAAGCCGGCCGCGGACAAGACCAAGGGCCAGCGCAAGATCGTCGCCCAGAACAAGAAGGCCCGGCACGACTACGCGATCGTCGACGTCTACGAGGCCGGTCTGGTGCTCACCGGCACCGAGGTGAAGTCGCTGCGCCAGGGCAGGGCCTCGCTGACCGACGGCTTCGTGCAGATCGACGGCAACGAGGCGTGGCTGCACAACGCGCACATCCCGGAGTACAGCCAGGGCAGCTGGACCAACCACTCCGCGCGCCGCAAGCGCAAGCTGCTGCTGCACCGCGAGGAGATCGACAAGCTGGCGTCGAAGTCGGAGGAGACGGGGCACACGATCGTGCCGCTCGTCCTGTACTTCAAGGACGGCCGGGCGAAGGCCGAGATCGCGCTGGCGCGGGGCAAGAAGGAGTACGACAAGCGGCAGACCCTGCGGGAGAAGCAGGACCGCCGGGAGTCGGACCGCGCGATCGCGGCGGCCAAGCGGAGGCAGCGGGCCCAGTAGCGGCCCGGCGGCGACCGGTGACGACCCGCGGCGACCGGTGGCGGACCCGGTGACCGGCCGGCCGGCGGGAATGGGCTGGCATCGCGGCGCGTTGGTCACGTACGATGGCGACAGTCCCTCACAGCGGGACGAGCCGCCCCCTCGGGGGCATTGAAAAATCAACATGGGGATGATCGGTTTCGACAGCGGCTGTTGAAGCAGGGGAAGCGTGTCGAGGAAGCGGCAATGATCTCGTTAACCATATGTCGCAAAAAATAATCGCCAATTCTAAGCGCGATTCCCAGTCCTTCGCCCTCGCTGCCTGATAAGCAGTGAGTGAAGGACCCTTAATGGGTGTCAGCCCGGGAGTGTTCCCGGCCCGGATCCTGGCATAATCTAGGGGACTAAACCATCGAGCCCGGTCACGGGGTTCGGTGGGAAATCAAACAGTGACTGGGCCCGTCGGCGACTTGTTCGCGTGATCGCCGGGGCCGAGAAAATCGCAGCGAACTGCACACGGAGAAGCCCTGATTTAGCACCGTTGGACGCGGGTTCGATTCCCGCCATCTCCACCACCCCATGTGAACAGAGAACCCCGCCTCCTCAGGGAGGCGGGGTTCTCTGCTGTCCTCCTCGCCCGTCGGGGTCAGGACGGAGCGCGCGGTCCCGTGCTCGCCCGCGTCGTCAGGCGGGGCGGCACCAGCGCCAGTACGTCGGAGCGGCTGCCGGCCAGGGCGCGGGAGCCCGCGCCCTGGCCGGCAGCCCGGCTCGGCGACGGCCCGCCCCGACCCGCCGCCGGGTCTCCTCGGAGATCGGACGCCTGCCGCTCAGGGCGTACGAGACGGTGCTCGGGAGACCCCGGCGTGCCGGGCCACATCGGTGATCCTCACCGTCACCCGGCCGCCGGCTCCAGCGTGAGGAACCCGGTTCCGGCCGCCGCCCGCGCCACCCGCTCCCCGGCCGCCAGCGCCCACGGCGTCGAAGGATCACTGGACGAGGCCCGCAGCGTGTCGCCCTCCCGTACGACGGTGAAGGTCACGTCCCCGGCCCGCACCGTCACCCGAGCGCCCCGCTCGAGCCGGTACGCCCGCAGGGTCACCCCGTCCGCGTGGGCGTAGTCCGGCCGGTCGTCCACCGCCCCCACCGGGATCACCGCTCCCGGCCTGACCAGCAGCGGCACGCTCGAGAACCCGTGGCGTTCGCGCACCCAGCGCGGCCCGGTGACCGTCCGGCCGCTCAGGAACTGCGTCCAGGTGCCCTCCGGCACGTAGTACGTCACGTCCCCCTCGTCGCTGAACACCGGCGCCACCAGCAGGTCCGGACCGAGCATGTACTGCCGCTCCAGGTGCGCGCACCCGGGGTCGTCCGGGAACTCCAGCACCATCGCCCGCATCATCGGCAGGCCCTCGGCATGGGCGGTGCGGGCCGCCTCGTACAGGTAGGGCATCAGGGCGAGCTTCAGCCGGGTGAACAGCCGCAGCACGTCGACCGACTCCTCGTCGAACAGCCACGGCACGCGGTACGTCGAGGACCCGTGCAGCCGGCTGTGCGAGGACAGCAGCCCGAAGGCCAGCCACCGCTTGAACAGCGCGGGCGTCGGCGTGCCCTCGAAGCCGCCGATGTCGTGGCTCCAGTACCCGAACCCGGACAGGCCGAGCGACAGTCCGCCGCGCAGCGACTCGGCCATCGACTCGTACGTCGCCTCGCAGTCACCGCCCCAGTGCACGGGGAACTGCTGGCCGCCGGCCGTGGCCGAGCGGGCGAAGAGCACCGCCTCGCCCTCGCCCCGGTGCTTGCGGAGCACCTCGAAGACGGTGCGGTTGTAGAGGTGGGTGTAGTAGTTGTGCATCCGTTCCGGATCGGAGCCGTCCGCCCAGGCCACGTCGACCGGGACGCGCTCGCCGAAGTCGGTCTTGAAGCAGTCGACGCCCTGCGCGAGCAGGGCTTCCAGCTTCGCCGCGTACCAGTCGCGGGCGGCCGGGCTGGTGAAGTCGACCAGGGCCATGCCCGGCTGCCACAGGTCCCACTGCCACACGCCGCCGTCGGGGCGTCTGAGCAGGTGCCCGAGCGCCTTGCCCTCGGCGAACAGCGGGGAGCGCTGGGCGATGTAGGGGTTGATCCACACGCAGATGCGCAGCCCCTTCTCCTTCAGCCGAGCCAGCATCCCCTCCGGGTCGGGGAACACCCGGGGGTCCCACCGGAAGTCGCACCAGTGGAACTCGCGCATCCAGAAGCAGTCGAAGTGGAAGACGGAGAGCGGGAGTTCGCGCTCCCGCATGCCGTCGATGAACGAGGTCACCGTCTCCTCGTCGTAGGAGGTGGTGAACGACGTCGACAGCCACAGCCCGAAGGACCAGGCGGGCGGGAGGGCCGGACGCCCGGTGAGGGCGGTGTACTTGCGCAGGATCTCCTTCGGGGACGGCCCGTGGACGACGTAGTACGTCAGCTGCTGCGACTCGACGCTGAACTGGACCCTGGACACCGTCTCCGAGCCGACCTCGAAGGACACCTTGCCCGGATGGTCGACGAAGACGCCGTAACCGGCGTCGGTGAGGTAGAAGGGCACGTTCTTGTAGGCCTGCTCGGTCGCCGTGCCTCCGTCGGCGTTCCAGATGTCGACGACCTGCCCGTTCTTCACCAGTGGCCCGAACCGCTCGCCGAGCCCGTACACGCTGGTGCCCACGCCGAGGCCCAGCTGCTCACGCAGGTAGTGGGCGCCGGTCCCGTCCCGCATGATGCCCATGCCCTTGGTGCCGCTGGAGGTCAGGACCCGGCCGTCGGCCAGGAAGTCGACGTGCCACGGCCCGGTCCGGGCCACCCTGACCGACAGCGACCCGGAGGTGAGGGTCGCGTGCTCGTCGTCGTACTCGGTGCGGGCGGCGGTCTCCCGCCCGGTGAGCTCGAACTCCGGCCCGAGCGGCTGCCCGCCCTCGAAGTGGGTGAGGGTCACCCCGATGACGTCCGGCATCGGGGTGTGCGCGGTGATCGTCACGACCGGCCCTTTCAGCAGGTCGCCGCGGTGGCGGATGGGCCGGGTCGGCGCGTGGATCTCCAGCGTGCCTCCCCCGGGCGTGTCGACGTCGAGGACCTCCACCGGGTGCGCCGAGGTGACGCCTTCGCGCAGCAACCAGTAGCCGTCGGTGAACTTCACGCGCGCACCCCTTTACTTGACCGCGCCCACGGCGATGCCGCGGGTCAGCGTCCGCTGGAAGACGAGGAAGAAGACGATCGCGGGCAGCACGCCCAGCAGGGCGGCCGCGTTGGTCATCGTGGCGTCCATGAGGCGCTGGCCCTGCAGGACGCCGAGCGCCACCGACACGGTCTGGTTGTCGTTGGAGATCAGCATGACCAGTGGGAGCAGGAACTCGTTCCAGGTCCAGACGAAGAAGAACACCAGGAGGACCCCGAGGGTGGGGCGGCTGACCGGGACCACGATCCGCCACAGCACCTGCCACTTGTCCGCGCCGTCGATGCGCGCGGCCTCGATGATCTCGCGGGGGAACTGCCCGAGCACCGAGGACAGGAGATAGGTGCCGAAGGCCGCCTGGACCACCGTGAACACGATGATCACGCTCAGCCGGGTGTCGTAGAGGCCCACCTGCTTGCTCAAGTAGTAGACCGGGTAGACCAGCGCCTCCTGCGGCAGCATGTTGGCCAGCACGAAGAAGGCGAGCACCCAGGTGCGGCCCCTGATCCGGCCGATGCCGATCGCGTACGCGTTGAGCACCGACAGGGCCGCGGCGAGCACCGCCACCGAGCCGCTGATCAGCACCGAGTTGAACAGCTTCTGTCCGTAGTCGACCCGCTGCCAGAAGTCCTTCAGGCCGTCCAGGTAGAGGCCGTCGGGCAGGCTGAGCGGGCCGTGCGCGGAGTACTCGGCCGGTGACTTGACCGCGTTCACGGCCACGATCGCGAACGGCACCACCATGAACAGGGCGGCCAGGCACAGGGCTGCCAGGACCGGGTAGCGGCGCAGGGCGGCGGTCATCCGCGGATCCCCTCCTCGGCGTCCTCGGCGCGGGTCTGGAGTCTCAGGCCGATCAGGGAGACGGCCAGGATGATCACCGTCAGGACGGTGGAGATCGCGGCGCCGTAGCCGACCTGCGTCTTCTCGAAGAAGGTGGCGAAGGAGAAGTACGACGGCACGTTCGTCGCGCCGCCCGGCCCGCCCTTGGTCAGCACGTACACCGCGCCGAACACCTTGAGCGCGGCGATCGTGCACCAGGTCAGCACGACGTAGGTCTCCGGGCGGATCTGCGGCAGCGTGATGTGCCAAAAGCGCCGCCACCAGCCGGCGCCGTCCAGCTCGGCCGCCTCGTACAGCTGCGGGTCGACGCGCTGCAGGCCCGCCATGAAGACGACCAGCGGGAAGCCGATCTGCACCCACACCATCACGCCCATCACGCTGTACAGCGCGATGTCCGGGTCGCCGAGCCAGTCCTGCTGCCAGGAGCCCAGCCCCACCGCCCTCAGCAGTTCGTTGAGGGAGCCGTTGTCGGGGGCGAGGATCCAGCTCCAGACGATGCCGGCCACCGCGATCGGGAGCACCTGCGGGAGGTAGAAGCAGGCACGCAGCACCGCGGCCCATCGCGGCCCGAAGTGCTTGCCGACGAAGTCGAACAGCGCGGCGGCCAGCACGAGACCGATCAGCGTCGGTACGGCCGCCATGGCGACGACCATGAACAGGCTGTGCCGGAAGGACGCCCAGAACTCCGAGTCGTCCGTCAGCTCCCGGTAGTTGGCGAGCCCCGACCACGTGGGAGCGCCGACGCCCTGCCAGCCGGTGAAGCTCACGCCCGTGTTCATCAGGAACGGCACCCCGATGACCGCCAGGAAGGCCAGGATCCCGGGGAGCAGGAAGAGCGCGTAGGACTCGCGGGTACGGGGGCGGCGCGGGCCGGCCGGCAGGTGCTTGCCGACGGCCCGCGTGCCCCGCTCGACGGTGGCCGTCATCGCTTCGGCGCGCCCTTGTCGTAGGCCCGCTGCAGGGCGCTGAGATAGTCGTCCGGCTCCTGTGCGCCCGTCATCAGTTTCTGCGTCTCGGAGACCAGGACGTCGTAGAAGCCGTTCACCGGCCAGTCAGGGTAGAAGGCCAGGCCGTCCCGCCCGCTCAGCGTGTTGAAGTCGGAGATGAGCTTCTTGGCCTTCGGGTCCGTGATGGCGCTCGCGTCGGCCGCGACCGGGACGCCGCCCTTGTTGCCGAGCAGGTTCTGGATCTTCTTCGACATGGTGATGTCGATGAAGTCGTAGGCGAGCTCCTTGTTCCCGGCGTTCTTCGGGACCACCCAGAGGTTGCCGCCGGAGCCGAGGGTCAGGTCGGAGCCGGGCCACAGGGTGGTGTCCCAGTCGAAGGTGGCCTCCGCCTGGAAGCGGCCGTACCACCAGCTGCCGGAGAACAGGATCGGCGCCTTGCCCCGGATGAAGGAGACGCCCGCGTCCTCGGCCTTGGCGCTGGTCGACTTCTTGCCGATGTAGCCCTTCTCCACCCAGTCCGCGAAGGTCTCCGCCGCGTACGTCCAGGCCGCGTCGTGGAAGTCGGTCTTCCCCTTGTACAGCTCGTAGGAGTCGACCCAGGAGCGGTCGGCCTTGGAGAGGGCGAGCTGGTAGAGGTACTGCTGGGCGACGTACTCGGCGCCGCCGTTGGCCAGCGGGGTGACGCCCTTCTCGGCGAAGGCGTCCATGGCCGCCGTGAGCTGGTCGAACGTCTTCGGCTCGGCGATCTCGTACTTCGCGAAGAGGTCCTTGTTGTAGTAGACCATCGTGTACTCGGCGTAGTTCGGCACGCCGTACCACTTGCCGGAGCCCATGACGCCGTCGGTGTCGTACCTGCTGGTCGTGCTCACGCCGGCGCTGAGCTTCCTGTCCCAGCCGCGCTTCGCCGTCTCGGTCGTCAGATCGGTCAGCAGTCCCTGTCTCGACAGCAGGCCCGCGGTCGCGTTGCCCTTGTTGTACTCCATGAGGTCCGGAGCGTCCGAGGAGTTGAGGACCATGGACGCCGTCTTCTGGATCTGCTCGAAGCCCTTCTCCTCGACCTTCACCGTCACGCCCGGGTGCGTGGCCTCGAACTCCTCGACGGCCTCCTTCCAGGCCTGGCCCATCGCGCTGTCGGGTCCCTCGTAGTGCCAGAGCCGGAGCGTCCTGCCGTCGGACGCACCGCTGTCCGAGTCGCCGCAGGAGGTCAGGAGGAGCGATCCGGAAAGGATCACCGCCGCGGCCGCCACACGCCTTCGTGTCGTCAACATCGAGTGCCTCCAGGGGACTCGGACGGTTCGGGGAGATGCCACGCAGCGCTCCTGGGATCGACGCGACGCGTGGTGTCGAAGCGCTTCGACGTGGAAGGTATGCGGGAGCCACCGGAGCGTCAATGGGTGCGGTCGGAGTTGGTGCAAGCGTTTCGACGACGCGAGCGGACACCCTGGGTCAGGGTGTGGATCAGCAGCGCGGTGCCGGCCGCCGCGACCGGCACCGCGAAGGCGGCCGCGGCCGAGCCGTTCTCCACCGCCCAGCCGCCGGACACCGAGCCGCAGGCCAGGCCGGCGAGCAGGGCGGTGACGACCAGGCTCATGCCCTCGTTGAGGCGGTCCCCCGGGGTACGGTCCTGGACCAGGGCCATCGCGGTCACCATCGTCGGCGCGGTCGCCATGCCCGCCACCAGCAGGGCCGCCGCCAGCACGGGAAGCGTTCCGGCGGCACGGGCGGCGAGCAGCGGCAGGGACATCAGCGCCGCCATCGCCAGCAGGCACCACGCCAGCCGGCGGTCCGCCGGGCCGTTCGGCCTGCGCGCCCCGTACACCAGGCCCGCCGCGCACGACCCCGCCGCCTGGAGCGCCAGCACCACCCCGGCCGCCGAGCGGTGGCCCGCCGCGTCCGCGTAGGCGATCGTGACGACCTCCATCGAGCCGAACACCGCACCGGTGGCGACGAAGCACGCGAGCAGCGGCGGTATCCCGGGGGTGCGCAGCGGTGACGCGGAGGCCGTGCGTGCCACGGGTGGCGGCTCGGTCGCCCGCTGGGAGGTGAACAGCAGCACCCCGGTCACCAGCAGCGCCACGCCGGCCAGCGTGCCCGCCTCCGGGAAGAACGTGCCGCACAGGAAGGCCGCGAGCACCGGGCCCAGCATGAAGCACAGTTCGTCGGCGGCCTGTTCGAAGGAGTTCGCCGTGTGCAGGCCTGCCGGGTCGTCCCGGAGCAGATGGCTCCAGCGGGCGCGGGACATGCCGCCGGTGTTGGGCGTGGTCGCGGTGGCGGCGTACGCGGCGAACAGCGTCCAGTCGGGGGCGCCCCCGCGCACGCACAGCACCAGCGCGAGACTGCCGAGCGCCGCGAACAGCGTGGCCGGTACGGCGATCCGGGCCTGCCCGTGCCGGTCGACGAGCCGCGCCGTCCAGGGCGCGACCAGCGCGGTCGCGGCCAGTCCGGTCGCGGTGACGGCCCCGGCGAGGGCGTACGAGCCACGGGTGCCGGCGATCATCACGACCGCGCTCACACTGAACATGCCCATGGGCAGGCGGGCCATGAGGTTCCCGGCGGTGAAGGCGCGGGCGCCGGGAACGGCGAAGAGACGGCGGTAGGGATTGGGCTGCGGCATGCGCCCACCGTCACCCGCGGCCGGCCACGGGGTCCAACACCTGTTCGGAGCGGATTCACGCACCTCCGTTGTAAATTCGCCGGATGCCCGCTCATGTCGACCCCCGCCTGCTGCGCGCCTTCCTGGCCGTCGCCGAGGAACTCCACTTCACGCGCGCCGCGGCCCGCCTCCACGTCGCCCAGCAGGCCCTCAGCCGGGACGTGCGGCGGCTGGAGCGCGAGCTGGGCGCCGAACTCCTCCTGCGGACCACCCGGCAGGTGACGCTCACCGCCGAGGGCGAGCGGCTGGTGCCCCACGCGCGCGCGGTCCTGCGCGCGCTGGAGGACCTGCGAGCCGCGTTCGGCCCGGCCCGGCCGCTGCTGGTCGACCTGAACTCCCCGGGGCTGGCCACCGGCCGCCGGGTGCTGCACCGGGCCCGTGAACTGGCCCCCGAGCACGAGCTGATGGCCCGCTTCGAGAGCGGCCTGACCGGTGCGGCCGTGGAGATCGCCGCGGGCCGGCTGGACGCGTCGTTCGGCCGGTACGCGGGCCTGAGCCCGGTGCTGCGCGCCCAGTTGGACCACCAGCTCGTGCGCTACGAGCCGATGGCGGTCCTGCTGCCCGAGGGGCACCCGTTGGCGTCGGCGGCCCGGGTGCCGCTGTCCGCGCTGGCGGGGGAGCGGGTGTACGCGGGCGCGGGGAACCCGCGGACCCCGGAGTGGACCGACCTCGCCCGACTCCTGTTCGAGGGGCGCGGCATCGAGATCGCGCCGCCCCTCCCGCTCGCCGTGGGGGAGGAGGAGTTCCGCCGGATCATGGCCAAGGAGCCGTCGCCGATCCTCGTGGTAGTGGGTTTTCCGGCCATGCCCGGAGCGGTGCTGCGGCCCCTCGTCGACCCGGTCCCGCTGTCCCCCGTGTCGCTGGTGTGGCGAAAGGGGCTGGTCCATCCGGCGCTCGAGGCACTGCGCCGGGCGGCGGTCGAACTCGGGTTCGCGCAGGGGTGGTTGGAGCGTCCCGCCGGTGGATGGATTCCAGCCATGGACATGAACATGGCGTGTGCCCATAAAAGAGACATCGCACACATCGACCCCGCGCCCGCGCTGGATTCGTCGCCCTGAGCACGCTGGGGTCACAGGGGTGCGCCGACCGGGTGGGGGCCCGGTTTCATCGGCATGTGCTCGCCGTCTCAGGCGCATCCAGGAACTGGCCCGTGGTGTCCCGTGGGGGGAGACGCACACGTGAAGAATTGGCGGGAAGACGCCCGACCGGAGTGGCCGGGAGCGGCGTCGCCGACCGGAGAAGTACCGGCCGCGAAGGGAGACGCCCAGGAGTTCCCGGGCGGTGTCTGTAAGCACTTCTTTGGGCTCCACCGCACGGAACTGAAGTGGTCCCAGCTGCCGGCCGTCTGGCTGCCCACCGTGAGCTGCGTCGTCTGTTTCGGCTGGATGGAGGACCTGGCGGCAGGGAGGCGCCCGAGGACCTGGCCGGACGGACGCCCGGGGGCCCACCGGGCCTGACCCGTCGTGCCGCACCTCTCATGACGCCTTCGCGCAAGGTGAGAGCAACGTTCCCTTCCGGTCACCCACAGCCACAGACCGGAAACGCGCCCTCCCTACCTTCGGGACTCATCACCGCTCATCCCCGCGAACCACCCGAGCCCCGGAGCACGTGGAGGCGTCATGACAGCCCCTGGTACAGCCCCCGCACCCCCGACCGACCCGAGCGCCGCCTCGGCCTCCGCCAAGAAGGGGAGCCGCTGGATCGAGGAGTGGGACCCGGAGAACGAGGCCTTCTGGAACGCCAAGGGCGAGAGGATCGCCCGGCGCAACCTCGTCTTCTCCGTCCTCTCCGAGCACATCGGGTTCTCGATCTGGACCCTGTGGTCGGTGCTGGTGCTCTTCATGGGCCCGGAGTACGGCCTCACCCCCGCCGACAAGTTCCTGCTCACCTCGATGGTGACCCTCGTCGGCGCCGTCGTCCGCGTGCCGTACACCTTCGCCGTCGCGGTGTTCGGCGGGCGGAACTGGACGATCATCTCCGCCGCCATGCTGCTCGTCCCCGCCACCGCGGCGTTCGCGGTGATGGAGCCGGGCACCTCGTTCAACACCTTCCTCCTCGTGGGCCTGCTGGCCGGCGTCGGCGGCGGCAACTTCGCCTCCTCGATGACCAACATCAACGCCTTCTTCCCGCTCCGCAAGAAGGGCTGGGCGCTCGGCCTCAACGCGGGCGGCGGCAACATCGGCGTGCCGGTGATCCAGCTGGTCGCCCTCGCCGTCATCGGCGCGAGCGGCGGACCCCGCGTGCTGCTCGGGATCTACATCCCGCTGATCCTCGTCGCCGCGACCCTCGCCGCCCTGTACATGGACAACCTGGCGTCCGTGAAGAACGACACCGGCGCCGCGATCGACGCCGCGAAGGACCGCCACACCTGGATCATGTCCTTCCTCTACATCGGGACGTTCGGGTCGTTCATCGGGTACTCCTTCGCCTTCGGGCAGGTGCTCACCAACCAGTTCGGCCGCACGCCCCTCCAGGCCGCCTACCTCACCTTCATCGGCCCGCTCCTCGGCTCACTGATCCGACCCGTCGGCGGCTGGCTCGCCGACCGCTACGGCGGGGCCCGCATCACCCTCTACAACTACGTCGGCATGGCCGCCGCCACCGCCGTCCTGGTCTTCGCCAGCATGCAGAAGTCGCTGCCGCTGTTCGTCTGCGTCTTCGTCGTCCTGTTCGTCCTCACCGGCCTCGGCAACGGGTCGACGTACAAGATGATCCCCGGCATCTTCCAGGCGAAGGCCGTCGCGAAGGGGCTCGTGGGCGAGGAGGCGGCCGCCCACGGACGCCGGCTCTCCGGCGCCTCCATGGGGCTCATCGGAGCCGTCGGCGCGCTGGGCGGCGTCGCCATCAACCTCGCCTTCCGGCAGTCCTTCCTCTCCTACGGCACCGGAACCGGCGCCTTCGTCGCCTTCCTCGCCTTCTACGGCGTGTGCTTCGTGGTCACCTGGGCCGTATACCTTCGCCGTCCGGCAGGCCGGATCACCGCCACCGGGACCGCATCTGAGGCGAAGCCGCAGCTCAGCTACGCCGAGGTGTGACGTAACACCGGCGACACGAAGCCGAACCGAGCCTGTCACGCACCATTGGCAGGCTCGCTCGGCATGTAGGTCCATACGACTCCACCGCGGGACGAGAGTGATGTACGAGCACCAACAGCAGCGACCGGACCACGACCCGGGCGGCCAGGACGCCGAGCAGCACGGGCCCCTCGCCGGCTTCACGGTGGGGGTGACCGCCGCGCGCCGCGCCGACGAGCTCGGGGCGCTGCTCCGGCGGCGCGGGGCGGCGGTGCTGCACGCGCCCGCCCTGCGGATCGTGCCGCTCTCCGACGACGGCGAACTCCTCGCCGCCACCAAGGACCTCCTCGACCAGGCACCCGACGTCGTGGTCGCCACCACCGCCATCGGCTTCCGGGGCTGGGTGGAGGCCGCCGACGGCTGGGGACTCGGCGAACAGCTGGTCGCCCGCCTCGGCGGCGTCGAACTCCTCGCCCGCGGACCCAAGGTCAAGGGCGCGATCCGCGCCGCCGGGCTCACCGAGGAGTGGTCGCCGTCCAGCGAGTCGATGGCCGAGGTCCTCGACCGGCTGCTGGAGGAGGGCGTCGAAGGCCGCCGCGTCGCCGTCCAGCTGCACGGCGAACCGCTGCCCGGCTTCGTGGAGGCGCTGCGGGCCGGGGGAGCGGAGGTCGTGGGCGTGCCCGTGTACCGGTGGATGCCGCCGGAGGACATCTCGCCCCTCGACCGGTTGCTGGACGCCACCGTCTCGCGCGGCCTGGACGCGGTGACCTTCACCAGCGCGCCCGCCGCCGCCTCCCTGCTGTCCCGCGCCGAGGAACGCGGGCTGCTCCCCGAACTGCTGGCCGCCCTGCACCACGACGTCCTGCCGGCCTGCGTCGGCCCGGTCACCGCGCTGCCCCTGCAGGCGCACGGGGTGGACACCGTCTCACCCGAGCGGTTCCGGCTCGGCCCCCTCGTGCAGCTGCTGTGCACCGAACTGCCGGGCCGGGCCCGCACGCTGCCCGTCGCCGGCCACCGGATGGAGATCCGGGGGCACGCCGTGCTGGTCGACGGCCGCCTGCGGCCCGTACCGCCCGCCGGGATGTCCCTGCTGCGGGCACTGGCCCGGCGTCCGGGCTGGGTCGTCCCGCGCGCCGACCTGCTGCGGGCGCTGCCCGGGACGGGGAAGGACGAGCACGCCGTGGAGACGGCGATGGCCCGGCTCCGGACCGCCCTCGGGACGCCGAAGCTGATCCAGACGGTGGTCAAGCGGGGGTACCGGCTGGCGCTGGACCCCGCTGCCGATGCGAAGTATGCGGACGGGTGAGAAGCATGCGGACGGGTGAGAGGTGAACCGGGGTTCGGGTGGCCCTCGCGGGGGCTGCGCCCCCGGGCCCCCGTCGCGGGGGCTGCCGCCCCCGGGCCCCCGCTTCGGCCTGAACGGCCTCGTCCTCAATCGCCGGACGGGCTGACAGACCTGAGCGGTGTCGGCAGGGGGCCGTCGGACGGGCTGACAGGTCTGAGCGGTGTCGGCAGGGGGCCGTCGGACGGGCTGACAGGTCTGAGCGGTGTCGGCAGGGGGCCGTCGGGCGAGCTGAGGTGTCCGGGTCGGTATCGGCAAGGAGCCGTCGGGCCGAAAGACGTCCCTGTCCGGTCCGGGGTCTTCCGGGGACCCGTTCCCACCCCGCACTGTGAAAGGTGACGCTTCCTCCGGCAGCCTCTCCTCGGTGGTGACAGGCACATGGCACTGGGTACGGGCACGTCCCCCTACGACCTCCGCTTCGACGCCGGGCGGATCTGCCTGGACCTGCTCGCCACCACCCATCCCCTCGAACGGCTCGACTCCCTGCCGCCGTTGTGCGCCTGGATCGGCGCGTCCGGTCTCGTGCCGCCCGGCACGCCGCTGACCCACGCCGGTCCCTCCTGGCCGCCCGCCTTCCGGGAACTGCGCTCAGGCGTCGGCCACTTGGTGTCCGGGTGGCTCACCGGCGAGACGCGGTCGGCGTACGGCGCCGCCCTCGCGCACGTCAACGCCGTCGCCCGCGCCGCGCCCCCGGTCCCCCGTGCCGTACGCGCGCAGGACGGTGGGCTGGTGCGGGAGTTGGAGGGGGAGCCGGAGTGCGCGGCGCTGCTCGCGGTGGTCGCCCGCGACGCGGTGTCGCTGCTGACCGATCCCGCCGCGCGGGCGGCCCTGCGGCAGTGCGCGGGGGACAACTGCCCGATCGTGTACGTCGACACGTCCCGCGGGCGGCGCAGGCGCTGGTGTTCCAGTGAGGTCTGCGGGAACCGCGAGCGGGTCGCCCGGCACCGCCGGCGCGCGGCGCTCGCGCGCGCCTGACCGTCGTCGAGCGGCAAGTGAGCCGTCCGGTATGGGGTGTTCGTGACCTTACCGGCGAAGTGTCGTCGAAGTGATTTCGATTACACGCCGTTTACCTTCACGCGTCGCCGGGCAGTCCGCCGCCGCGTCGTTCGTGTGGGGGAAATGTAAAGAAAGAGGGGCGGGAATGTGCCTCCATGTTCCTCTTGTCATGTCACCTCGTAGAAATCTGTCACTCCGGTTTGAACACCCGCCGGACCGCGTCCGTACCGGTGGGGGAGCGACCGACTCGGGGGAACCCCCGGACACCGGAGGTGGGCGTGCGCAAGGATGCGGCCGTGGCCAATGAACGTGGATCGAGGGCCCGACATCGCATGTCCCAGCCCTCGGAACCTGATGAGGAGCTGATGCGTGCTCTGTATCGGGAGCATGCCGGACCCCTTCTCGCGTACGTCCTGCGACTGGTTGCCGGTGACCGGCAGCGCGCCGAGGACGTCGTGCAGGAGACACTCATCCGTGCCTGGAAGAACGCCGGTCAGCTCAACCGGGCGACCGGATCGGTACGCCCCTGGCTGGTGACGGTCGCACGTCGCATCGTCATCGACGGCCACCGCAGCCGGCAGGCCCGGCCGCAGGAGGTCGACCCGTCGCCGCTGGAGGTCATCCCCGCGGAGGACGAGATCGACAAGGCGCTGTGGCTGATGACGCTGTCGGACGCTCTCGACGACCTGACCCCGGCCCACCGGGAGGTGCTCGTCGAGACGTATTTCAAGGGGCGTACCGTCAATGAGGCGGCCGAGACGCTGGGCATACCCAGCGGCACCGTGCGCTCACGGGTCTTCTACGCCCTGCGGTCGATGAAGCTGGCTCTCGAGGAGCGGGGGGTGACGGCGTGATGAGTGTTTACGGGGGATTCGGAGCGGGTGGTTCGGGTATGTCTGGCCCCATGCAGGGATCTATGCAGGGATCTCCGAGCCCGAGCGAACACGAGACCGTGGGCGCCTACGCCCTCGGGATTCTCGACGACGCCGAGGCAACCGCTTTCGAGGCGCATCTCGCCGGGTGCGAGTGGTGCGGTCAGCAGCTCGACGAACTCGCCGGGATGGAACCGATGCTGGCCGCGCTCGCGGACCTGCCGGGCGCCGGGACCCCCGCGATCGGCGAGTCCCTGTCCGCGAAGCCGGACCCGCGACTGGCCGAGAAGCTCGTCGTCGAGGTCTCCGACCGTCGCGCCCGGAAGCGTCGGCGCAGCATGTACATGATCGCGGCCGGCGTCGCGCTGATCATCGGCGGCCCGCTCGTGGCGGTGGCGGCCGGCGGCGGCGACGACAGCGGCGGCACCGGCATCGAGGCGGGCGCGAGCCCCGCGAAGTCGGTCTTCGGGACGCTCTCCGACAAGGTCACGGGCACCGACCCGGGCACCAAGGTCACCGCGACCGTCGCCATGGGCGAGAAGGCGTGGGGCACCGAGGCCGTCGTCGAACTGAAGAACGTGGCGGGACCCGACAAGTGCTCGCTCATCGCCGTCGGCAAGAACGGCGAACGGGAGACCGTCGCGTCCTGGTCCGTCCCGGAATGGGGCTACGGCCTGCCCGACGCCAAGACCGAGCAGGCCAAGAACCCGCTCTACGTCCAGGGCGGTGCCGCGCTCACCCCGAACGAGATCGACCACTTCGAGGTCATGACCTTCGACGGGAAGAAGCTCGTCGAGGTCGACGCGCCGTAGCCCGCAGTGGCCCCCTTCGCGTACGGTTGACGGCTGCCCAGCACGTCAGAAGGGGGCCCGGTGGCCGTTCAGGCTCAGCAGGAAACCGCGGTCGACTCGGTTCAGGACTCAGTTCGTGACCGTGAGATCAGCGTCGAACAGGAACACCTGGACCGGGTGTACCGGCGCCTCGAGGAGAAGATCCACGAGGCCGAGTTCCTGATGCACGACGCGGCCCGCCGCGGCCAGGTCGGCACGCCCGGCGCCCTGGCCGAGCGGGACGCCCAGGTGTTCCGGGCGGGGGTCCACCTCAACCGCCTCAACAACGAGTTCGAGGACTTCCTCTTCGGCCGGATCGACCTGCTCCCCGGCAAGGACGGGAAGAAGGGCCCCGACGGCGCCTACACCGCCCTCGAACCCGCCGACGGCGCGATCCGCGACGACAACACCGCCGACATCGCCGAGACCCTGCACATCGGGCGCATCGGGGTCCTCGACGAGGACTACGCCCCGCTGGTCATCGACTGGCGAGCCCCGGCCGCCGCCCCGTTCTACCGGTCCACGCCGGTCGACCCCGGCCGGGTCGTACGCCGCCGGGTCATCCGGTCCAAGGGCCGCCGCGTCCTCGGCGTCGAGGACGACCTGATGCGCCCGCAGCTCACGGCCCGCCTCGACGGCCGGGAACTGCCCGTCATCGGCGACGGCGCCCTCATGGCCGCCCTCGGCCAGGCCCGCAGCCACACCATGCGCGACATCGTCGCCTCCATCCAGGCCGAGCAGGACATGGTCATCCGTGCCCCCGCCGCCTCCGTCACCTACGTCGAGGGCGGCCCCGGCACCGGGAAGACGGCCGTCGCCCTGCACCGGGCCGCCTACCTCCTCTACCAGGACCGGCGCCGCTACGCGGGCGGCATCCTGATCGTCTCCCCGACCCCGCTGCTCGTCGCGTACACCGAGGGCGTCCTGCCCTCCCTCGGCGAGGAGGGCCAGGTCGCGATCCGCGCCATCGGCTCCCTCGTCGACGGCCTGGAGGCCACCCTGTACGACTCCCCGGCGGTGGCCCGCGCCAAGGGGTCGTACCGAATGCTCAAGGTGCTGCGCAAGGCCGCGCGCGGGGCGCTCGAAGGGGGGCGCCCGGCCTGCGGACCGCCGGCCGGGCAGCTCGCGTTCGGGGAGTCCACCGGCGACACCGACACCGACGGTGCCCGTCCGCAGGGCCCCGCCGGCACGCCCGACCGGCTGCGCGTGGTCGCCTTCGGGCGGCGTCTGGAGCTGGAGGCCGGCGACCTCGACCGGATCCGGCAGAGCGCCCTCGGCGGCACCGCGCCGGTCAACCTGCTGCGCCCGCGCGCCCGCAAGCTCCTGCTGGACGCCCTGTGGGAGCGCTCCGGCGCGTCCGGCCGGCACAGCGATCCCGAACTGGCCGCCGAGCTGCGCTCCTCCTTCGACGAGGACGTCACCGGCGAGGACTCCTTCATCGCGTTCCTCGACGCCTGGTGGCCCGAGCTGACCCCGAAGTCCGTCCTCGCCGCCATGGCCGACGAACGCCGCCTCGGCCGTTGGGCCCGCCGCATCCTCAACCCCGGAGAGGTCCGCAAGGTCGCCCGCTCGCTGAAGCGCGAGGGCCACTCGGTGCACGACATCGCAATGCTCGACGAGCTCCAGGCGATCCTCGGCGCCCCGGCCCGCCCCCGCAGGAGACGCGAACTCGACCCGCTGGACCAGCTCACCGGCCTGGAGGAGCTGATGCCGGTGCGCGAGGAGTCGCAGCGCGAGCGGGCCGAGCGCCTCGCCCAGGAGCGCACCGAGTACGCGCACGTCATCGTCGACGAGGCCCAGGACCTCACGCCGATGCAGTGGCGCATGGTCGGCCGCCGTGGCCGGCACGCCACCTGGACGGTCGTCGGCGACCCGGCCCAGTCCTCCTGGTCCGACCCCGACGAGGCCGCCCAGGCCCGCGACGAGGCCCTCGGCAGCCGCCCGCGCCGCCGCTTCCGGCTCACCGTGAACTACCGCAACCCGGCGGAGATCGCCGAACTGGCCGCGAAGGTGCTGGCCCTGGCGATGCCCGGCGCCGAGTCCCCGGCGGCGGTGCGCTCGACCGGAGTGGTCCCGCGCTTCAGCGCGGTGACGGACACCCTGGGCACGACCGTCCGCGCCGAGGCCGAACGCCTCCTGGAACGGGTCGACGGCACCGTCGGCGTCGTCGTGGCGATGAACCGTCGCGAGGAGGCCCGCCGCTGGCTCGCCGGACTCGGCGACCGCGTGGTGGCCCTCGGCAGCCTGGAGGCCAAGGGCCTGGAGTACGACGCGACGGTGGTCGTCTCCCCGGCCGAGATCGCCGACGAGTCCCCGGCCGGCCTGCGGGTGCTGTACGTGGCGCTGACCAGGGCGACCCAGCAGCTGACGGTCGTCTCCGCCGACCGCGACGAACCCGACGGGGACGGGGTGCCCGATCTGCTGAGGGACTGATTCCTGTGAAGTCCCCGCACGGGAATGGCGTTCCGGGATCCGTTTGTTAGCCTGGACGTGACACCGGCCCGATCCAAGCCCCCGGGCCCAACCTTCGTCGCCACGAGCGACCACTTGCCGCGAGGCGAGCATGGCGGGCCGGTGTCACAGACAGACGAAAGAGGCCCACGTCCATGTGACGTGGGCCTCTTTCGCTGTGAACTCAACGTTCGCAACCCGGGGCGGCTAACGCCTACCCGACAGTAGGTGCGACGATCGAACGGCATCCAGCGTCACAGGTGAAAGCAGAGGAAGTCGGCCATGGCAACGGCGCCCAGCGTCTCCTACTCGATGACGGTCCGGCTGGAGGTGCCCGCGAGCGGAACCGCGGTCTCCCAGCTCACCGGGGCCGTCGAGTCCCACGGAGGCTCGGTGACCGGCCTCGACGTCACGGCTTCCGGCCATGAGAAGCTCCGCATCGACGTGACGATCGCGGCCACGTCCACGGCGCACGCCGACGAGATCGTCGAACAGCTCCGCGGCATCGAGGGCGTCACCCTGGGCAAGGTCTCGGACCGTACCTTCCTGATGCACCTCGGCGGCAAGATCGAGATGGCGTCGAAGCACCCGATCCGCAACCGCGACGACCTCTCCATGATCTACACGCCGGGCGTGGCCCGCGTCTGCATGGCGATCGCCGAGAATCCCGAGGACGCCCGCCGCCTGACCATCAAGCGCAACTCCGTTGCGGTCGTGACGGACGGCTCGGCCGTGCTGGGCCTGGGCAACATCGGCCCCATGGCCGCGCTGCCGGTGATGGAGGGCAAGGCGGCCCTGTTCAAGCGGTTCGCCGGCATCGACGCCTGGCCGATCTGCCTGGACACCCAGGACACCGACGCGATCGTCGAGATCGTCAAGGCCATCGCGCCGGGCTTCGCGGGCATCAACCTCGAGGACATCTCCGCCCCCCGCTGCTTCGAGATCGAGGCCCGGCTGCGCGAGGCCCTCGACATCCCCGTCTTCCACGACGACCAGCACGGCACCGCGATCGTGGTCCTGGCCGCCCTGACGAACGCCCTGCGTGTCGCGGGGAAGGCCGTCGAGAACATCCGCGTCGTCATGTCCGGCGCGGGCGCGGCCGGCACGGCCATCCTCAAGCTGCTGCTCGCGGCCGGCGTGAAGAACGCCGTCGTCGCCGACATCCACGGCGTGGTGCACGCCGGCCGCGCCGACCTCGTCGACGCGGCCCCCGGCTCGGCGCTGCGCTGGATCGCCGACAACACCAACCCCGAGGGCCTCACCGGCACGCTGAAGGAGGCCGTGCACGGCGCGGACGTCTTCATCGGCGTCTCGGCCCCCAACGTCATCGACGGCGACGACGTGGCCGCCATGGCCGACGACGCGATCGTGTTCGCGCTCGCGAATCCGGACCCCGAGGTCGACCCGGCGGTCGCCCGCCGCACGGCCGCCGTGGTGGCCACCGGCCGCTCCGACTTCCCGAACCAGATCAACAACGTGCTGGTCTTCCCGGGTGTGTTCCGCGGCCTGCTGGACGCCCAGTCCCGCACCGTCAACACCGAGATGATGCTCGCCGCCGCGAAGGCCCTCGCCGACGTCGTCACCGAGGACGAGCTGAACGCCAACTACATCATCCCGTCCGTCTTCAACGACAAGGTCGCCGGCGCGGTGGCCGGGGCCGTGCGGGAGGCCGCGAAGGCCGCCGGGGCCACCGCCTGAGACCCCGTGGCGTGCGGGGGCTGTGAGGATCGCCACGACGTGTCATGAAACCGGCGCGTCGTGGAACCCGGTCCACTTGACCGCCATCTAGGGTGGGCGGCCAGTCAGCGGGCCTTTCCGTGTGACTCCCAAGGGTGTTCTCACGACTCCTACGGGTGCCGGATTGGCTTTCCCGCCGCAGGTGGGGGCAGGATGCGTCTCTGGGCGCGAGGGTCCCACAGGGGACCCGGGTCCGGGGACTGTCCGAAGACCCTGGCAGCATCGGCTTCGCTGTGCCCAACATGCGGCTCCGCCGCGTGGCACGCCGCAACGGCAAGAAGAACACGGGAGTAAGAACATGAACCGCAGTGAGCTGGTGGCCGCGCTGGCCGACCGCGCCGAGGTGACCCGCAAGGACGCCGACGCCGTGCTGGCCGCGTTCGCCGAGGTCGTCGGCGAGATCGTCTCCAAGGGCGACGAGAAGGTCACCATCCCCGGCTTCCTGACCTTCGAGCGCACCCACCGTGCCGCTCGCACCGCGCGCAACCCGCAGACCGGCGACCCGATCCAGATCCCGGCCGGCTACAGCGTCAAGGTCTCCGCGGGCAGCAAGCTCAAGGAAGCGGCCAAGGGCAAGTGACGCTCCGCTGAGAGCGCCGTGGGGCGACCGCGTGCCGTCTGTTGCCGGTCACGCGGTGCCCCGCGCTCCTTCGGGCGCGTCGACACACGCCGATGGGGCGGCACCCGGTCCGGGTGCCGCCCCATCGGCGTGTGTGCGGGACTGGGCTATCCGAGTGCCTTGCCCGGCAGTTCCACCTTCGCGCCGAGCTCCATCAGCTTGTCCATGAAGTTCTCGTAGCCGCGGTTGATCAGGTCGATGCCGTGGACCCGGGACGTGCCCTGGGCCGCGAGGGCGGCGATCAGGTAGGAGAAGCCGCCGCGCAGGTCGGGGATGACCAGGTCCGCGCCCTGGAGCTTGGTCGGGCCGGACACGACCGCCGAGTGCAGGAAGTTGCGCTGGCCGAAGCGGCAGTCCGAACCGCCCAGGCACTCGCGGTACAGCTGGATGTGGGCGCCCATCTGGTTGAGCGCGGACGTGAAGCCCAGCCGCGACTCGTAGACCGTCTCGTGGACGATGGACAGGCCCGTGGCCTGGGTGAGGGCGACGACGAGCGGCTGCTGCCAGTCCGTCTGGAAGCCCGGGTGGACGTCCGTCTCCAGCGCGATCGACTTCAGCTGCCCGCCGGGGTGCCAGAAGCGGATGCCCTCGTCGTCGATCCGGAAGGCGCCGCCCACCTTGCGGTAGGTGTTCAGGAACGTCATCATCGAGCGCTGCTGGGCGCCGCGGACGTAGATGTCGCCCTCGGTCGCCAGCGCCGCGGACGCCCAGGAGGCGGCCTCCAGACGGTCCGACAGGGCGCGGTGGTCGTAGCCGCCGAGCTTGTCCACGCCGGTGATGCGGATCGTGCGGTCGGTGTCCATCGCGATGATGGCGCCCATTTTCTGCAGGACGCAGATCAGGTCCTCGATCTCCGGCTCGACGGCCGCGTTCGCGAGTTCCGTGACGCCCTCGGCGAGGACGGCCGTCAGCAGCACCTGCTCGGTCGCGCCGACGGACGGGTACGGCAGCACGATCTTCGTGCCGCGCAGCCGCTGCGGGGCCTCCAGGTACTGGCCGTCCGCCCGCTTCTCGATCTTCGCGCCGAACTGCCGCAGCACGTCGAAGTGGAAGTCGATGGGCCGGCCGCCGATGTCGCAGCCGCCCAGGCCCGGGATGAAGGCGTGGCCGAGGCGGTGCAGCAGCGGGCCGCAGAACAGGATCGGGATACGGCTGGAACCCGCGTGGGCGTCGATGTCGGCGACGTTGGCGCTCTCGACGTAGGTCGGGTCGAGCACCAGCTCGCCCGGCTCCTCGCCCGGACGGACCGTGACCCCGTGCAGTTGCAGCAGGCCGCGTACGACCCGCACGTCACGGATGTCCGGAACGTTGCGCAGGCGGCTCGGCTCACTGCCCAGCAGGGCGGCGACCATGGCCTTGGGTACGAGGTTCTTCGCACCGCGGACCCGGATCTCGCCCTGAAGCGGGGTTCCGCCGTGGACAAGCAGGACGTCGTCTGAGCCGTTGACGGTCATGTATCTCGCGTTCCGTGGAGTGGGGCAGGGCCGAGAGGACAGAGTAATCGCCGTGGGCCCCGGTCCCGTAAGCCCGAGGAGCACTCAGGGGGGTCATGGCTGTGTCACAACACGAACCGTTTCCCGTCGGGCACGCGGGGTCACCGCGGGCCGGGCCGCGGTGACCGTGCGCCCGGACCGCACGTGTGCGCCCGGCCCGCACCCCTCCTCGCGCCCCGGTTGCCTCCCCACGCGCGGGAAAGATGGGGGATCATGTCTGGCATGACCGAGGTGTCCTCGCTCACAGGGCGGCTGCTCGTGGCAACCCCCGCCCTGGCGGACCCGAACTTCGACCGCGCGGTGGTGCTCCTCCTCGACCACGACGAGGAGGGCTCGCTCGGCGTCGTCCTCAACCGCCCGACACCGGTGGGCGTCGGGGACATCCTCGAGGACTGGGCGGACCTCACCGGTGAACCGGGTGTCGTCTTCCAGGGCGGTCCGGTCTCCCTCGACTCGGCGCTCGGCGTCGCCGTGATCCCCGGCGGCGCCGCCGTCGACGGCGCGCCGCTGGGCTGGCGGCGGGTGCACGGCGCGATCGGCCTCGTCGACCTGGAGGCCCCGCCGGAGCTGCTCGCCTCGGCCCTCGGCTCCCTGCGGATCTTCGCCGGGTACGCCGGGTGGGGCCCCGGCCAGCTGGAGGACGAACTGGTGGAGGGCGCCTGGTACGTGGTGGAGTCCGAGCCCGGTGACGTGTCCTCGCCCTCTCCGGAGACCCTCTGGCGCGAGGTCCTGCGCCGGCAGCGCAACGAGCTGGCGATGGTGGCGACGTACCCGGACGACCCTTCGCTCAACTGACGCGTGTGACCTTCAGTACCCTTGGCCGTATGAGCACTCTTGAGCCCGAGCGCGGCACCGGAACGGGGACCCTCGTAGAGCCGACGCCGCAGGTGTCGCACGGCGACGGTGACCACGAGCGCTTCGCGCACTACGTCCAGAAGGACAAGATCATGGCGAGCGCGCTCGACGGGACTCCCGTCGTGGCGCTCTGCGGCAAGGTGTGGGTGCCCGGCCGCGACCCGAAGAAGTACCCCGTGTGCCCCATGTGCAAGGAGATCTACGAGTCCATGGGTTCCGGTGGCGACGACGGCAAGGGCAAGGGCGACAAGTGACGTGCTCCCCGGGCTGAGGCCCGGGGACTGCGGACCCCTCTGCCGGGCCGTGCAGCTGCGCGGCACGGCACCGGTCGGGGGCGGTGGCTTCCGGTTCCGCCGTGCCGTGCCGGAACCGGGGGAGTCGGTCCTCCCGCCGGTGGGGAGGACCGCGAAGCGGGCCGGGCCGAGGCCGATGCCGGTCCCCCGGCCGGTCCCGGGCATCGTGGCGGCGCCGGGCTCAGGGGTGGTGTCCGTGCGGGCCCTGGGCCCTGGCCCTTGTTCCCCGCCCCAGTCCCCGCCCCTGTGCCTGTCCCCGGATTCCTTCCGGCGCGTCTTCGGGTGGCGGGAATTCGGCCGTCACTTCCTCGACGGTGTGGCCGTCGCGGTCACCGCGGTGCTCGTCTCCGACGCCGTCGCGTCTCTCGCCGCGACCGCCGTCACGCGATTCCGGTTCCGCTTCCGGACCACCCTGCCGGTTGTGTTCCCGGTTCCCGGTGGCCTTCGCGACCCGGATGCCGAAGGGCCTCGTGAAAGGCGTTCCGGAGGCGCCGGAGGGGGGCGCGCACCTCGACGGGGTGAGCCGTGCGCGATCACCGCGGCAGGTCCTTCTCCCCTCGTGCTGCCCGGTTCCGTGGCCGCGCGCGTGTTTTCCCTCTCCCCGCCCGGACGGCCTCCTCCTCGCCAAGTCGTCCATCATCGAGGACACTTCGCAGCCGGCCCTGCCGACGGTGCTGCCGGTGTTCTCCGCACCCGTACAACGACGACTCGTCTCCGGGCCCGGTGGAGCGGTGAGGGACCGACGTGACTTCTGGCAACGAGATCATTCCGGCGCCGCGCGCCGTCGAGGGCCCCACGCGGGGCGGGGTACTGCTGGACGACCGCACCACCCTGTGGGCCGCGCCCGGCACGGAGACCACCGAACGCTGGCTGCGGGCCACCCTCGGTGCCGCGCTCGGTCTGCCCCTGCGGACCGGCCCCGAGCGGGCCCGCGACGGTGTACGGCTGCTGGTCGACGACACGATGGAGCCGGAGGCGTACCGGCTGGACGTCGGCGGCCGGCAGGGCGTCGAGATCCGCGGCGGCGACCCGGCCGGCGTCTTCTGGGGCGCTCAGACCCTGCGTCAGCTCCTCGGCCCGGAGGCTTTCCGACGTGCTCCGGTGCGGCCCGGAACGCGTCACGACATCCCGCACCAGATCATCGAGGACGGCCCCCGTTTCCGCTGGCGCGGTCTCCTCCTCGACGTGGCACGGCACTTCATGCCCAAGGAAGGCGTCCTGCGCCAGCTGGACCTGATGGCCGCGCACAAACTCAACGTCCTCCACTTCCACCTGACCGACGACCAGGGCTGGCGCGTCGAGATCGAACGCCACCCGCGGCTGACCGAGGTCGGCTCCTGGCGCTCCCGCACGAAATTCGGCCACCGCGCCTCACCACTGTGGGACGACAGGCCGCACGGCGGCTTCTACACCCGGGACGACATCCGGGAGATCGTGGCCTACGCCGCCGACCGGCATGTCACCGTCGTCCCCGAAATCGACGTACCCGGACACTCGCAGGCGGCCATCGCCGCCTATCCGGAACTCGGCAACACCGACGTCGTCGACACCGGGGCGCTCGCCGTCTGGGACACCTGGGGGATCAACCCGAACGTACTCGCCCCCACCGACGACACCCTGCGTTTCTACGAGGGGGTCTTCGAGGAGGTCCTCGAACTCTTCCCGTCGGAGTTCGTTCACGTCGGCGGCGACGAATGCCCCAAGGACCAGTGGCGCGCCTCGCCCACCGCGCAGGCCCGCATCGAGGAACTCGGCCTCGCCGGCGAGGACGGACTGCAGGCCTGGTTCATCGGCCACTTCGACACCTGGCTCGCCGCGCGCGGGCGGCGGCTCATCGGCTGGGACGAGATCCTCGAGGGCGGTCTCGCCGAGGGCGCCGCCGTGTCGTCCTGGCGGGGTCGCGCGGGCGGGATCGCCGCCGCGCGCGCGGGGCACGACGTCGTCATGTGCCCCGAGCAGCAGGTGTACCTGGACCACCGGCAGGACGGCGGCGCCGACGAGCCCGTGCCGATCGGCTACGTGCGCGGCCTGGAGGACGTCTACCGGTTCGAGCCGGTGCCGCCCGAGTTGACGCCCGACGAGGCGCGGCACGTGCTGGGCGCGCAGGCCAACGTGTGGACCGAGGCGATGGAGGACGCCGCGCGCGTGGACTACCAGGTCTTCCCCCGGCTCGCGGCCTTCGCCGAGGTCGCCTGGAGCCCGCTGCCCGCCCCGGAGCGGCGTGACTTCGCCGACTTCGAGCGGCGGATGGCGGCCCACTACGAGCGCCTGGACGCCCTGGGTGTCGCCTACCGGCCACCGGGCGGCCCGAAGCCCTGGCAGAAGCGGCCCGGCGTGCTCGGCCGCCCGATCGAGGGGCCGCCCCCGGACCGCTGAGCCCGGACCGCCGGGCCCGGACCACGGCTCCGGACCACGGCTCCGGTCAGGGAAATACCCCGGCAGGGTCACCGAAGGACGGCAATTCGCGCACACCGGTGATGCCGTACGAAAAGGGGCCATCACCCTGATGAGGTGGGCGAATGCCTCCTGGCGGACCCCCGCGTCCGGGCCTTGCGAAGATGTGCCAGAGTTGCCACGTCCGCCCTGTCAGCACGTACCGTACGGCAGCACAGGTGGGACCAGGTGGGGCAGCGGGAAGGGGCAGCCGGTTTTGACCACGCACGCACCGCAGGCGGGGCAGGCCGTCACGCTGCCCGCGACACTGGACGAAGCCGTGGCGGCACTCGCCGTCACGCCGGCCGCCGTGCCCGTGGCGGGCGGCACCGACCTGATGGCCGCCGTCAACTCCGGCCAGCTCAGGCCCGCGGCCCTGGTCGGCCTCGGCCGCATC
Source organism: Streptomyces sp. NPDC048734 (assembly GCF_043198675.1). NCBI lineage: Bacteria > Bacillati > Actinomycetota > Actinomycetes > Kitasatosporales > Streptomycetaceae > Streptomyces > Streptomyces sp. NPDC048734. The sequence goes on from NZ_JBICUZ010000001.1 coordinate 57,780, forward strand.
AGCGAGATCCGCGGCTGGCAGTACCAGGACGGGCACGCCCTGCTCGGCGCCGGACTCACCCACGCGCGCATGGGCCGCCCCGACTTCGCCGCCCTCATCCCGGCGCTCGCCGCCGCCGCGCGCGCCGCGGGCCCGCCGCACATCCGCAACGCGGGCACCCTGGGCGGCAACGTCGCCTCCGCCTCCCCCACCGGTGACGCGCTGCCCGTGCTGGCCGCGCTGGAGGCGACCCTGATCATCGCGGGCCCGGGCGGCGCCCGCCGCGAGATCCCGGTGTCGCACCTCCTGGCAGGCATGGACATGCTGCGCGGCGGCGAACTCATCGGGTACGTGCGCGTGCCGCTGCTGCACGCGCCCCAGGTCTTCCTGAAGGCCACCGGCCGCACCGGCCCCGGACGGGCCGTCGCCTCCGTCGCCCTCGTCCTGGACCCCGCCCGGCGCGGAGTCCGGTGCGCAGTCGGCGCCATAGCGCCGATGCCGCTGCGGCCCCTGGAGGCCGAGCAGTGGGTCGCCCGGCTCATCGACTGGGACAACAACCGCGCGCTCGTCCCGGAGGCGCTCAACGCCTTCGGCGAGTACGTCGCCGCCGCCTGCATCCCGGACCCGGTCCCCGCCGAGGACGGCTCCGTGCAACCGCTACCGCCCGCCGTACTGCACCTGCGGCGCACCGTCGCCGCACTGGCCCGACGAGCACTGGGGAGGGCACTGTCATGACCGACGACCAGCACGGACAGGGCACACCGCCGGGCGGCGGCCGCTGGGACCCGCTGCCCCAGGGCGACTACGACGACGGCGCCACCGCCTTCGTGAAGCTCCCCGAGGGCGGCATCGACGCGCTCCTGGCCGCCCGCGGCGACGGCAGCCCGCTCGCGGCGCCCGGCCACGGCTACGTGCCCCCGCAGATCGGGGCGACGCACGAGGGAACCGACCCCGCGACCGGCGACGGCACCTGGGCGGACCCCGCCGCCGGCGCCGACTGGCCCGCGCCGGCGGACGGGACGGCGGGCGGCGACCGGTTCACGTACCACCCCGGCGCCACCGGCCAGTGGACCTTCGACGACGCGGGCGGGCCCGCCGAGCCCGCCCCGGCGCCCGGCCACGACGTGACCGGCCAGTGGTCGATCCCCGTCGCGGGCGGCGATCTGCCCGACGAGTCGGGCGAGTTCACCACCTCGGCACTGGTCGAACAGTGGGGCGGCGGCACACCCCCGGCCACCCTGCCGGGCGGCGCCTCCGCGCCCTGGGCGCCGGAACCCGCGCCGGACGAGCGGTCCTGGGGCGACGGGACCGACGGGGCCGGCGTCCCGCTCGCCGAGGCCGTCGGAGCCCTGCCGGACGCCGCCGCCTTCGGACACCCCCCGCGGCACGACACCGACCCCGCGTCCCACGAGCACCCCGTGCCCGGACAGCCGTACGAGGCCGAGCCCGGCCCCGTGGCGGCCCGTCAGGCGCCCTCCGAGGCTCCCGGGGACCTCGGTGACCCGGAAGGCGCTCACGAGCCCGCAGAGGCCGCCGAGCCCGCCCGGCCGGATGCCGCACCGGACCCGGACGCCCGCCCGGACGGGCACGGCGAACACCGCGAGTACGGCAGCGAGTACGGCGAGGGCCGCGAACGCGGCGAGTACGGTGAGGACCGCGAAGGGTACGAGCACGGCGAAAGCGGCGAACAGGCCGGACCCGCCGGACAGGCCCAGGCCGCCGAACCCTTCGAACCCGCCGAACCTGCCGAACCCGCCGACCCCGGCGCCGCGTCCACGCGCGTGGACGACGGCACGGAGGCCGGGCCCGTGCCGGGGGCGGCCCACCACGACGACCACCCCCTCGCCTCCTACGCCCTGCGCGTCAACGGCTCGGACCGGCCCGTCACCGACGCCTGGATCGGCGAGTCGCTGCTCTACGTCCTGCGGGAGCGGCTCGGGCTCGCCGGCGCCAAGGACGGCTGCTCCCAGGGCGAGTGCGGCGCCTGCAACGTCCAGGTGGACGGACGCCTCGTCGCCTCCTGCCTGGTCCCCGCCGTCACCACCGCCGGCAGCGAGATCCGTACCGTCGAAGGCCTCGCCGTCGACGGGCAGCCCTCCGACGTGCAGCGGGCGCTCGCCCGGTGCGGGGCCGTGCAGTGCGGTTTCTGCGTGCCCGGCATGGCGATGACCGTGCACGACCTGCTGGAGGGCAACCCCGCGCCCACCGAGCTGGAGGCCCGCCAGGCGCTCTGCGGCAACCTGTGCCGCTGCTCCGGCTACCGGGGCGTCCTCCAGGCCGTCAAGGACGTCGTCGCCGAACGGGAGGCGCACTCCTCGGCGGACACCGAGCCGGACGGCGACGAGGCACGTATTCCGCACCAGGCGGGCCCCGGCGGCGGAGGCATCCACGCGTCGGCGTTCGAGAACCCCGCGCAGCCCCACCCGCACGACCCGGCGTACGGCCAGGACGGAGGCCAGGCGTGACCGACGAAGCAGCCACCGCGACAAGCCCCGCGGAGGCCGCCCCGGCCCCCGAGCCGATCCCGCACGGCCTCGGCGCCTCCCTGCCGGCAGCCGACGCCCGTGCCAAGACCGAGGGCACCTTCCCGTACGCGGCCGACCTGTGGGCCGAGGGCCTGCTCTGGGCGGCCGTGCTGCGCTCCCCGCACGCCCACGCGCGCATCGTCTCCATCGACACCACCCACGCGCGGGAGATGCCCGGGGTACGGGCCGTCGTCACGCACGAGGACGTGCCCGGCGGACCGCTGCACGGACGCGGCCGGGCCGACCGCCCGGTGTTCGCCTCCGACGTCGTGCGCCACCACGGCGAGCCCATCGCGGCCGTCGCCGCGGACCACCCCGACACCGCGCGGATGGCCGCCGCGGCCGTCATCGTCGAGTACGAGGTGCTCGACCCGGTCACCGACCCCGAACTCGCCTTCGAGGCCGAGCCGCTGCACCCCGACGGCAACCTGATCCGGCACATCCCGCTGCACCACGGCGACCCGGCCGCGGCCGGCGAGATCGTCGTCGAGGGCCAGTACCGCATCGGCCGCGCCGATCCCGCACCCATCGGCGCCGAGGCCGGCCTCGCCGTCCCCAGGCCGGACGGCGGCGTCGAGCTGTACCTGGCATCCACCGACCCGCACAGCGACCGGGACACCGCCGCGGCCTGCTTCGGCCTGTCATCCGATCAGGTGAAGATCGTCGTCACCGGTGTACCCGGTGCCACCGCCGACCGCGAGGACCAGGGCTTCCAGCTCCCGCTCGGCCTGCTCGCGCTGCGGACCGGCTGCCCGGTCAAGCTCACCGCCACCCGCGAGGAGTCGTTCCTCGGCCACGCCCACCGCCACCCCACCCTGCTGCGGTACCGCCACCACGCGGACGCCGAGGGCAGGCTGGTCAAGGTCGAGGCGCAGATCCTCCTCGACGCCGGCGCCTACGCCGACACCTCCGCCGAGGCCCTCGCCGCCGCCGTCTCCTTCGCCTGCGGCCCCTACGTCGTCCCCAACGCCTTCATCGAGGGCTGGGCCGTCCGCACCAACAACCCGCCCTCCGGCCACGTCCGCGGCGAGGGCGCGATGCAGGTCTGCGCCGCCTACGAGGCGCAGATGGACAAACTGGCCAAGAGGCTCGGCGTGGACCCGGCGGAACTGCGGCTGCGCAACGCCATGGCCACCGGCGACGTCCTGCCGACCGGCCAGACGGTGACCTGCCCGGCGCCCGTCGCCGAACTCCTCCAGGCCGTCCGGGACTTCCCGCTGCCCGCCCTGCCGAAGGACACCCCCGAGGAGGACTGGCTGCTGCCCGGCGGCCCCGAGGGCGCGGGAGAGCCGGGCGCGGTGCGCCGGGGCGTCGGCTACGGCCTCGGCATGGTCCACATGCTCGGCGCGGAGGGCACGGACGAGGTCTCCACGGCCACCGTCAAGGTCCAGGACGGCGTCGCGACCGTCCTGTGCGCGGCCGTCGAGAGCGGCCAGGGCTTCACCACCCTCGCCCGCCAGATCGTCCAGGAGACCCTCGGCGTCGACGAGGTGCACGTCGCGCCCGTCGACACCGACCAGCCCCCGGCCGGCCCCGGCTGCCGCGGCCGGCACACCTGGGTCTCCGGCGGCGCGGTGGAACGCGCCGCCAAGATGGTCCGCACCCAGCTCCTCCAGCCCCTGGCCCACAAGTTCGGCATGTCCCACGAACTCCTCCAGATCACCGACGGCAAGATCACCTCGTACGACGGCGTCCTGTCGACGACCGTCGCCGAGGAACTGCACGGCAAGGAGCTGTGGGCCACCGCGCAGTGCCGCCCGCACCCCACCGAGCCGCTGGACGGGGCCGGCCAGGGCGACGCGTTCGTCGGCCTCGCCTTCTGCGCGATCCGCGCGGTCGTCGACGTCGACGTAGAGCTGGGCTCGGTGCGGGTCGTCGAACTGGCGGTCGCCCAGGACGTCGGCCGGGTGCTCAACCCGGCACAGCTCGCCGCCCGGATCGAGGCCGGCGTCACCCAGGGCGTCGGCATCGCCCTCACCGAGAACCTGCGTACCCCGCGCGGCCTGGTCCGCCACCCCGACCTCACCGGCTACGCCCTGCCCACGGCCCTGGACGTGCCGGACATCCGGATCGTCAAACTGGTCGAGGAGCGGGACGTGGTCGCGCCGTTCGGCGCGAAGGCGGCCAGCGCGGTCCCGGTCGTGACCTCCCCGGCGGCGATCGCCTCCGCCGTGCGGGCCGCGACCGGCCGCCCGGTGAACCGGCTGCCGATAAGGCCGCAGGCGGCCGTCGTCACGAGCCAGTGAGCACCGCCCCCGCGGGACGGAGTGCGAACGGGGGCGCGAGGAGTACGCCCCCGGCGCCGACGGGGAGGCCCTGACTGTGGCTGCGGCACAGGCTTCGGGGGCGGCTGTGGCTCCGGGGCTGCACCGGTTGTCGGCGCGGGCCGCCGCGGACATGGACGCGTGCGGGGGGAGCGGCCGACCACGGGAGGGCCCTGAGCGGGGCTTTCGCGACATGGACGCGTGCGGGGGAGCGGCGGCCGACGGCCGTCGGGCGGGACGCGGCGCTCGGCACCCGTTCGGCGACGGCGTTCACCGGACCGGTCCGCACGCGCACGTCACGCACCGGACTCCGGCCGGACACCGCGGAGTTGTCCGCGGGGGAGACGGCCGGTGCGATCCTCGCGGGGAGGCAACGCGCGCGCGTCCCCCGACGTCCTTCCTGTCGAGGGCCGTTGTCAGTGGTGCCGCGTAGGGTGCGGAGCAGTGGGACGGCGAACTTCACGCACGGGGGACCGATGAGCACGACCAGCACCACCACCGGCACGCCGGTGATCACCCTCTCCGAGGCCGAGCTGGATCCGTACGTCACTCACGCGCCGAGCCGCCGCTGGCTGACCGGCCCCGGACTGCCCGACGTCGGCGCGCTGGTGACGTTCGAGGCACTGCGCGCGGACGGCCTGCGCCCGGTCGCCGACTCCACCGCCGACCCCGACCGCCGGCTCCCCGACGACCTGCGCGGCCAGTTGGTCATCGGCGGACTCCTCGGCCTGACGGGCCACGAGACCGAGTCCGTGCTCCTCGACGGCACGACCGGCGAGATCACCACGACGTACTTCCTCCACGACCGTCCCGACCTGATGGACCGCCGGCCGCTCGCGCCCTCCCTGGAGAAGCTCGTGCGGTTCGCCACGGCCGCCGACGAACTCGCGGCGCTCAGAGGCCAGTTCGCGGCCTACGCCGGGCGTTTCGGGCCCGACGCGGTGGCCGAGGCGTCCGGACAGCTGCTCGCGCTGTACGAGTCGGGGACGGACGGCGAGGTGCCCCCGTTCTGGCGGCTGGCCGCCGTGATCCGTCCCCTGGCGCTGGTCGCGGGCCCCGGCACCCGCTCCGGGCTCGCCCTGGACCTGCCGCCCCGGCTGCTGGACGAGGAGTTCGACACCGGCGCGATCGTCCGCTTCGAGGAGGTCGACTTCCCGGCCGCCCTCTCCCACGAGCCGACCCGCCGCTTCCTGCGGGAGACGGGACTGCCCGAGGAGTGCGTCTGGTTCTCCCTCGACCTGGACGTCCCGCTGCCCACCCTCGCCGAGCACTGGGCCGACGAGCCGTACACCGAACTCCCCGAGGGAGCCGACCGGCTGATCCGCCTCGGCCACCTCGTGGAGGACACCAGCCTCGTCCTCGACGGCGCCACCGGCGCGGTGCTGGCCTGGGGCGAGACGGATGCCAGACTCCGCCCGCTGAACGCCGACATCTCGACGCTGGCGTTCACCCTCTGGCTGGTCCACCGCGAGCACACCCTCGACGCGGAACACGAACTGACCGAGGCCTACGACCAGTTGGCCGCCACCATGACCCGCACCCTGGCCGCCCTCGACCCGGTCGCCTGCGACCCGACCCCGAGGACGCCCACCGACGACGGCTGGCGCTACTGGCCGGACATGTTCGAGGACGAGGCGGGCGGCGGACTCTACGCGTAGCCCCGGTCCGCGCCGTGAGGTTCCCGCATGGACTGGCCGGCTCCCGTGAACACCCTGACCGGCGCGGCGATCGGCATCGGATCGACCCTGCTCGCCGACCGTCTCCGCTGGCGCCGCGACCGCGAGTCCCTCGACCGGGACACCCGCCGACAGGCGTACGCGGCGTTCGTGGCGGCCTGTCCGACGCCTGCTCCCGCCTGCACGAGACCGCCCGCGAGCCCCTTCCCCCGATGGGGGCCCGTACCGCCGCGCACGAGGTGTTCACCTCCGGCAACCTGTACCCGCTGCGCTACGGAATCGCCCTGATCGCCCCGTGGGACGTCATGGCCCCGGTCAACGAGGCCTTCTGGAAGGTCCGCGCCCTGCGCGACCTGGTGGCGACGGGCACCGCCACGGACGCCCCGGAGTTCCGGACCCACGTGGCGCGACTACCGACGGCCACGGAAGCGGCCCAGACGGCGATGCGCAAGGACCTCGGCACGTCGTGGCCGCAGGGGGCGGGGCGAGAGGCGTCGACCGGCTACGCCCCTGGTGAGAAGCGGTGTTGGAGGCCGTGGCGGGAATCGAACCCGCGTAAGTCCCCGCGAGCGGAGCTCGCTGATGAGTGCAGCGCAGGCGACTCCCTGAACCACTCGGGCACACGGCCGTTCGGCGGGTTCTCCGGGGGGTGCCCCCCTTCGAACCGCTTGGTCATGACCGTAGGTCCCGGGAACCGCCGGGCTCAAGGGAGCCGTGGGGGCTGCAACGCGACTGCCATGTGCCGTTCATGAACCGGGGGTCCGGCGGCGGACGGGCCGGCGGTGGGTGGACCGGCGTAGGACCAATGGACGAGGGCCGGTCCCGCCTCCCGACAGGGGTCATTGTCGGTTGCGGGCCTTACTCTGGCCGTCATGGCCGTCCATGAACCTCGCGACACCGGTGTCGCGGACACAGCAGACATACCCGGGAAGTCCAGCCCACGCCGGTCGGAGGGGACCGTGCTCGGGCGGGACCACCGGGCCCTGAGCATCGGCATCGTGTCCGTCGTGCTGCTGATCGCCTTCGAGGCGACCGCCGTGGGGACGGCCATGCCGGTGGCCGCGCGGGAGCTGGACGGACTGTCCCTGTACGCCTTCGCCTTCTCGGGATACTTCACGACCAGCCTGTTCGGCATGGTGCTGGCCGGTCAGTGGTCCGACCGGCGGGGCCCGCTCGGTGCGCTGACCTGCGGGATAGCCGCCTTCGCCGCGGGCCTTCTGCTGTCGGGGACCGCCGGGTTCATGTGGCTGTTCATCCTCGGGCGGGCCGTGCAGGGGTTCGGCGGCGGGCTGGTGATCGTCGCGCTGTACGTCGTCGTGGGGCGGGCCTACCCGGAGCGGCTGCGGCCCGCGATCATGGCGGCGTTCGCGGCGAGCTGGGTCGTGCCGTCGGTCGTGGGTCCGCTGGCGTCCGGCGCGGTGACCGAGCACCTCGGCTGGCGGTGGGTGTTCCTCGGCATCCCCGCGCTGGTCCTCCTGCCGCTGGCCCTCGCGCTCCCGCAGATACGGCGCCGGGCCGCGGGCCCGGTCGACGGTGCCGCGGGCGCCTCCTCCGACCGGCGCCGCATCCGCCTCGCCCTCGGCATCTCCCTCGGCGCGGGCCTGCTCCAGTACGCCGCCCAAGACCTGCGCCCGCTCTCCCTCCTGCCCGCCGCCGCGGGCGTCGCCCTGCTGGTGCCGGCCGTCCTCGGACTGCTCCCGCACGGCACCTGGCGGGCGGCCCGCGGCCTGCCCTCGGTGGTGCTGCTGCGCGGGGTGGCCGCCGGGTCGTTCATCGCCGCCGAGTCCTTCGTGCCGCTGATGCTGGTCACGCAGCGCGGCCTCAGCCCGACCCTCGCGGGGTTCTCCCTCGCGGCCGGCGGGGCGACCTGGGCGCTGGGCTCCTGGGTGCAGTCCCGGCCGCGCGTGGAGCCGTACCGGGACCGGCTGACGACCGGCGGGATGGTGCTCGTGGCCGCCGCCATCGCCGCCGCGCCGAGCGTCCTGATCGACGCGGTGCCCGCCTGGACGGTGGCCGTCGCCTGGGGCTTCGGCTGCTTCGGGATGGGCCTGGTGATCTCCTCGACCAGCGTGCTCCTGCTCCAGCTGTCCGCCCCCGAGGAGGCCGGCACCAACTCGGCCGCCCTCCAGATCTCCGACGGCCTGTCCAACGTGCTGCTGCTGTCCGCGGGCGGTGCCGCCTTCGCGGCGCTCGGCGGCGGAACCGTGTCGCACACCGCCGCCGAGGCCTCCGGCGCCTCCCACCCGGCCGCCTTCGCCGCCGTCTTCCTGCCGATGGCGGCGGTGGCGCTGGTGGGGGCGTGGGTGACGACGAGGCTGCGGGACGTATCCAACTGATACCGCGTGGTGCCACGCGGTACCATCGCGGCATGGCCGCACTGAACCTGCGTTTCACGGACGAGGAACTCGACGCCCTGCGTGAGCGTGCGGCGGCGGAGGGCCGCAGCATGCAGGCCTTCGCGCACGACGCCGTGATCGCGGCCATAGACGAGCACGCGCGGCTGTTCGAGGAGGCGGCGGAGCACGTTCTGAACGCCAGTGCCGAGCTGAACCGGAGGCTCGCTTGACGCACTACCTCACGCTGCCCCAACTGCTGAGTCTGGCGAGCCGGCTCGGGGCGGACGAGGTCCGCGACTACGGACTCCTCGACTCGGCGCTGGCGCGTCCCCGGTCGAGCGTGTTCGGCCAGGACGCCTACCCGGACGTCTGGCAGAAAGCGGCGGCGCTGATGGAGTCCCTCGCCCGCAACCACGCGCTCGTCGACGGGAACAAGCGCATCGCCTGGTACGCCACCTGGGTCTTCCTGCACGTGAACGGGCATCCCCTCGATGCGCAGTTCGATGTCGACGAGGCCGAGGCGTTCGTCCTTGATGTCTGTCAGGGCGCTCTGGACGTTCCGAAGATCGCCGCCCGGCTGCCGGGCTTCGCGCGCTGAGCGGCGGACGCCATGTGAAGTGAGTCGCATCCGTCGGTGACATGGCGCCGTCCGCGGTGACGCCATCCGGCCGCCGGTAGGGTGGCCCGGTTGTCATACACAGCCGTGTGTCATACGTAGCCGTGCCGAACGACCCACGAACCGGAGACCGTGACTACTACCGCCGCCTCCACCTCGCACCACCTCTCCCCCGCCTTCCCCGGCCGGGCCCCCTGGGGTACCGCCAGCAAGCTGCGTGCCTGGCAGCAGGGGGCGATGGAGAAGTACCTCCAGGAGCAGCCGCGCGACTTCCTCGCCGTCGCCACCCCCGGCGCCGGCAAGACGACCTTCGCGCTGACCCTCGCCTCCTGGCTGCTGCACCACCACGTCGTGCAGCAGGTGACCGTGGTGGCACCCACCGAGCACCTGAAGAAGCAGTGGGCGGAGGCGGCCGCGCGGATCGGGATCCGGCTGGACCCCGAGTACAGCGCCGGGCCGCTCAGCAAGGACTACCACGGCGTCGCCGTGACCTACGCGGGCGTCGGCGTACGGCCGATGCTGCACCGCAACCGCGCCGAGCAGCGCAAGACCCTCGTCATCCTCGACGAGATCCACCACGCCGGTGACTCCAAGTCCTGGGGCGAGGCCTGCCTGGAGGCGTTCGAGCCGGCCACGCGGCGGCTCGCGCTCACCGGTACGCCGTTCCGCTCCGACACCAACCCGATCCCCTTCGTGACGTACGAGGAGGGCAACGACGGCATCCGGCGCTCGTCCGCCGACTACACGTACGGCTACGGCTCCGCCCTCGCGGACCACGTCGTGCGGCCCGTCATCTTCCTCTCCTACAGCGGCAACATGCGCTGGCGCACGAAGGCCGGCGACGAGATCGCCGCACGGCTCGGCGAGCCGATGACGAAGGACGCGATCAGCCAGGCCTGGCGCACGGCGCTCGACCCGCGCGGCGAGTGGATGCCGAGCGTGCTGCGCGCCGCCGACCAGCGGCTCACCGAGGTCCGCAAGGCCATACCGGACGCGGGCGCGCTGGTCATCGCCTCCGACCAGGAATCGGCCCGCGCCTACGCCAAGCTGATCCGGGAGATCACCGGGTCGAAGGCGACCCTCGTCCTGTCCGACGACGCCGGGGCGTCCGGCCGGATCGACGAGTTCAGCCACAGCACCGACCGGTGGATGGTCGCGGTGCGGATGGTGTCGGAAGGCGTCGACGTGCCGCGCCTCGCGGTCGGCGTGTACGCCACCACCATCTCCACGCCGCTGTTCTTCGCCCAGGCCGTCGGCCGTTTCGTACGGTCGCGGCGGCGCGGCGAGACCGCCTCCGTGTTCCTGCCGACCGTGCCCGACCTCCTCGGCTTCGCCAACGAGATGGAACGCGAGCGCGACCACGTCCTCGACAAGCCGAAGAAGGACGGGGACGAGGAGGACCCGTACGCCGAGTCCGAGAAGGAGATGGACGAGGCGAACCGGGAGCAGGACGAGGACACCGGCGAGCAGGACATGCTGCCCTTCGAGGCGCTGGAGTCCGACGCCGTCTTCGACCGGGTCATGTACAACGGCGCCGAGTTCGGCATGCAGGCCCACCCCGGGAGCGAGGAGGAGCAGGACTACCTCGGCATCCCCGGACTGCTGGAGCCCGAGCAGGTGCAACTGCTCCTCCAGAAGCGGCAGGCCAAGCAGATCGCGCACAGCCGCAGGAAGCCGGACACCGAGGCCGACCTGCTGGAGCTGCCGGCCGAACGGCGGCCGGTGGTCTCCCACAAGGAGCTGATGGAGCTGCGCAAGCAGCTCAACACGATGGTCGGCGCGTACGTCCACCAGAGCGGCAAGCCGCACGGGGTCATCCACACCGAGCTGCGGCGGGTGTGCGGCGGGCCGCCGAGCGCGGAGGCGACGGCGGGGCAGCTGCGGCAGCGCATCGCCAAGGTGCAGGAGTGGGCCACCCGCATGAAGTGACACCCGCGGGCGGAAGCGGTGCCGCCGGGCGTCCACCGTGCCCTCGGCGTCCACCGCGTACCCCCGGCGTCCACCGTGCCCCCGGCGTCCACCGTGTGCCCGGGGGGCGCTCGACGCCGGGCGCGCACCGTACGTATGGGGACAAACGCAGGTAGTCCCCGCCGGCCACTGCCCGGATTCTGGACGGAGCCTTCCGCTGAGCGAACCCGCTTCGCTACTGTCCCGCTACGCACACGCCCCGTGGCAGCGCCGCCGCGGAGCGCAGCCGTGAAGCGACCGGGTCCGGGCCCGCCGGACCCCTCTGCCGACCGGCGGCCTCTGACGCGCGTCGCTGACGGGACTCGGCGACGCATCCGCCGCTGTGGGGGCCGCCGACCTCACCACTAAGGAGTGGGCGTCGTGACCGCGGAGACCTCTCAGACGCTCGACAGGGGACTACGGGTCCTCAAGCTGCTGGCCGACACGGACCACGGGCTGACCGTCACCGAGCTTTCGCACAAACTGGGCGTGAACCGCACCGTCGTGTACCGGCTGCTCGCCACGCTGGAGCAGCACGCCCTCGTACGACGTGACCTGGGCGGCCGGGCCCGGGTCGGACTCGGGGTGCTGAGGCTGGGCCGGCAGGTGCACCCGCTGGTGCGGGAAGCCGCGCTGCCCGCGCTGCGGTCGCTGGCCGAGGACATCGGGGCCACCGCGCACCTGACGCTCGTCGACGGGGCCGAGGCGCTGGCCGTCGCCGTGGTCGAACCGACGTGGACCGACTACCACGTGGCCTACCGGGCCGGCTTCCGGCATCCCCTGGAGCGCGGCGCGGCGGGCAAGGCGATCCTGTCCGCCCGGCAGCGGACGGCTTCCGGGGACCCGGGGTACACCCTGACCCACGGCGAGCTGGAGGCCGGCGCGAGCGGGGCCGCGGCGCCGCTGCTGGGGGTGACGGGCGTGGAGGGCAGCGTAGGGGTCGTGATGCTGGCCGACGCGGTGCCGGAGCGGGTCGGCCAGCGGGTGATGGAAGCGGCCCGCGAGGTGGCGGAGGCGTTGCGCTGAACCTTCCCGGGGCGTTGCTCCCTCCGGGGCGTTGCCCCAGGGACCTGCCCCTCGGACCGCTGACCCACTGGTCGCTGACCTCCTTGTCGCCGTCCAACCGATCGGCGTCCGATTGATCGGCCGCCGCTGGGCCGGGCGCGAGGGCGTGCGGTGAGCGGGGCGCGAGGCGTGGGCCGGGCCGGGTGCCGGGGCGGGCGGAACGCGTGCCCGCGGGCGGTGGCGGGGGGCCGCGGGCCGGGCACCGGCGCGTGGCCGGGGTCGGGGCTCGCGTTAGATTGGGCGCGTGCTCTCACGCCTCACACGTCCCCAGGCCCTCGCCGTCTGCGCCCTTCCGCTCGTGGCGCTGTTCGCCACCGTGGGGTTCGCGCCGCTGCCGTTCTCGGTGGCGCAGCCGGGAATGACGGCGAACGTCCTCGGCGACAACAAGGGCACCCCCGTCATCACGATCTCCGGCGCGCCCACCCGTGACACGACCGGGCAGCTGCGGATGACGACCATCGAGGCGACCGGCCCCGACGCGCACGTCACCCTGGGCGAGGTGGTCGACGGCTGGTTCCGCACCGACCAGGCCGTCATGCCGCGCGACTCGGTCTACCCCGCGGGGGACAGCACGAAGGAGATCGAGCGGTACAACACCGAGCAGATGGAGAAGTCCCAGGACACCGCGACCGAGGCCGCGCTGAGGTACCTCGACCGCACCGACGACGGCATCGAGGTCACGCTGAGGCTCGCCGACGTCGGCGGCCCCAGCGCGGGCCTGCTGTTCTCCCTGGGGATCGTCGACCGGCTCGACGGCGACGGCAGCGGCGGCGACCTCACGGGCGGCCGCACGATCGCCGGCACCGGGACCATCGACGCGGACGGCAAGGTCGGCGCGGTCGGCGGAGTGGCGCTGAAGACGCAGGCCGCCCGCCGGGACGGCGCGACCGTGTTCCTGGTGCCCAGGGCGGAGTGCTCCGACGCCAAGTCCGAACTGCCCGCGGGGCTGCGCCTGATCCCGGTGACCACCCTCGAGGGCGCCGTCGACTCCCTCGTCAAGCTGGAGAAGGACCAGGGCTCGGTGCCGAGCTGCTAGTGCGGCGACGGGCGACGTTCGCCCCGTCGTGACGCCCGGCACGCTCCCCCGGAAGGGGGATCCCACTCGCCGCACCGGCCGAAGACCCGAGTACGTCCGGTACGAGGGCCTCCGGCCGGCACTCCCCCCAGCCTCCGGCCGGCACTCCCCCCAGCCTCCGGCGGGGGTACCCCCGGAGCACGCACCGGCCGCCGCTCCTTCACGGGCGAACGTCGCCCGCCACGGCACCGGCTTCCGGACGGGGGCGCTTTTCGGCCAAGGATCGTCCATCGTTGAACAGCTGGCCGGGACGGGCTGTCCCGGCCGTCGGATGATCAATAACCTTGTGCGGTAAGCCTGTTACCGGTCCCAGGGAGATCCATGTCCACCGCTCAGCAGGTCCCCGACATCCTCTCGCCCGAGTTCGCCGCGGATCCCTACCGGGCCTATCGCGTGATGCGTGAGAGTGCCCCCCTCTTCTGGCACGAACCCACGCAGAGCTACGTCATCTCCCGTTACGAGGACGTGGAGCGCGTCTTCAAGGACAAGAGCGGCGAGTTCACCACCGACAACTACACCTGGCAGATCGAACCCGTGCACGGCAAGACGATCCTCCAGCTCAGCGGGCGCGAGCACGCGGTGCGCCGGGCCCTGGTCGCCCCCGCCTTCCGCGGCAGCGACCTGCAGGAGAAGTTCCTGCCGGTGATCGAACGCAACTCCCGTGAGCTGATCGACGCCTTCCGGTCCACCGGCTCCGCCGACCTGGTGGCCGACTACGCGACCCGCTTCCCCGTCAACGTGATCGCGGACATGCTGGGCCTGGACAAGGCCGACCACGCCCGGTTCCACCGCTGGTACACGTCGGTCATCGCCTTCCTCGGCAACCTCTCGGGCGACCCCGAGGTGGCGGCGGCGGGGGAGCGCACCCGGGTGGAGTTCGCCGAGTACATGGTGCCGATCATCCGGGAGCGCCGCGACAACCTCGGCGACGACCTGCTGTCGACGCTGTGCGCCGCCGAGGTCGACGGCGTGCGGATGAGCGACGAGGACATCAAGGCCTTCTGCAGCCTGCTGCTCGCCGCGGGCGGCGAGACCACCGACAAGGCGATCGCGGGCATCTTCGCCAACCTGCTGCAGCACCCCGAGCAGTTGGCGGCCGTCCGGGAGGACCGCGGCCTCATCGCCCGCGCCTTCGCCGAGACGCTGCGCTACACGCCCCCGGTGCACATGATCATGCGGCAGTCGGCCGCCGAGGTCACGCTCAGCTGCGGCGTCGTACCGGCCGGCGCCACGGTCACCTGTCTGATCGGCGCCGCCAACCGGGACGAGAACCGCTACCGGGATCCGGACCGGTTCGACATCTTCCGCGACGACCTGACCACCACCACCGCCTTCTCGGCCGCCGCCGACCACCTCTCCTTCGCGCTCGGCCGCCACTTCTGCGTCGGCGCCCTGCTCGCGAAGGCCGAGGTCGAGATCGGTGTCGGCCAGCTCCTCGACGCCATGCCGGACCTCCGCCTCGCCGACGGCGCCGAACTCGTGGAACAGGGCGTCTTCACACGGGGACCGCAGAGGCTGCCCGTGCGCTTCACCCCCGTCGCCGGCTGACCCCGGACCCGAGCCGCGCGCGGGCGGCCGCCGCCCCGAACCGCGAGTGCCCGCGCCGCGTCGGCTGCGGCGGGCGGGGCGCGGACACGGGCGAGGCAAGGCGGCGGGCGGGGCGGCCGACCGCGGGCCGGGACGGCGGGGGACCTGCCGCCGCACGTCCTCGCGGTCGGCCGCCCCGCCCGCCGCCGCACGTCTCCGCCGTCGGCGGGCGCTTGCCGACCGCACACGCCTGCCGGTCCCGGCCCGCCCCGCTACCGCACCACCGGGGTGAACTCCACCGGCAACGCGTGCAGACCGCGCATCCAGATGGACGGGCGCCAGGTGAGCTGCTCCGGCTCCACCGTGAGGACCAGGTCGGGCAGCCGTTCCAGGAGGGTCTCCACCGCGGTGCGGGCGATGACGTCGGCCAGCAGCGGAGCCGGGTAGGGGCACCGGTGCTCCCCGCTGCTGAACGACAGGTGCGCGGAGCTCTCCGCCCCGACGTGCGACTCGGGCCAGATCTGCGGGTCGGTGTTGGCCGCGGCGAGTCCCAGCACCAGGCAGTCGCCCGCCCGGATCAGCCGTCCGCCGAGCTGGGTGTCGCGCACGGCCCAGCGGCCGATGAAGTTCTGCGTCGGGGTGTCGAGCCAGAGGACCTCGTTGAGCGCCTCGCCCACGCTGAGCCTGCCCCCCGACACGCTCACGGCGAACCGCTCGTCGGTGAGCAGCAGCCGCAGCGTGTTGCAGATCCAGTTGGCGGTCGGCTGCTGCGCCGCGGCGATGACGGAGATCAGGTCCTGCACGACCTCCTCGTCGGTCAGTCCGGCCGGATGCCGCAGCATGCGCGAGGTGACGTCCGGCCCCGGACGCTCCCGCTTCTCCTTGACCAGTTGCTGGATCCGCTCACCCACGCGCGTGTACGCGGCCACCGGGTCGTCGCCCTCCGCGGCGTCGAGGGAGATCCGCAGGTCCTCGACGAGCTGCTGGGTGGCCTCACCCGTGTGCGGCATCCCGCACATCTGGACCGCGGCACGCATCGGCAGCGCGTGCGCGTACATGCTCATCAGCTCGGCCTGGCCGCTGCCGGCGAACGACGCGATGAGCCGGTCGGCGAGCTGCCGGCAGTCGCGCGACAGCTGGAACTGGTCGACGCCCTCCAGCGCCTCGGTGATGACCCCGGCCCGCCGCCGGTGCTCCTCGCCCTCGGTGAACAGCACCGAGGGCTGGTACCCGACGAACGGCAGCAGCGGCCAGTCCGCGGGGATGTTCTCCCACTGGTTCCAGCGCCGCGAGTCGCGGGCGAACAGCTCGTCGTGACCGGTCACGTAGCTGACCTCGGCGTAACCGAGGACCAGCCAGGCGGGGATGTCCCCGTCGAGCAGCACGGGCGCCACCGCGCCGTGCTCCCGGCGCAGGGTCCGGTACAGCTGCGCCGGTGTCTGCTGGTACTCCAGACCGCCCAGCCGCACGGCGCCCGCGTGCGCGGGGCACCCCGGGCCGGGCGCGTGCGGGGGACGGGATCCGGTGTCGGTCACGGTGTCATCTCCTGGGCCATGGCCAGTTCGTAGAGGTGGTCCACGAGGGTGATCAGTACGTCTTTGCCCGACGACCGGACCCGCGCGTCGCAGTCGACGAGCGGCACGTGCGCGGGCAGGGCGAGCGCCTGGCGGATCTCGTCGAGGGAGTACCGGTTGGGTTCGTCGTCGAACCGGTTGACGGCCACCACGAACGGCGTCTTGTGGTGTTCCAGCCGGTCTATCGCGTACCAGGACTCGTCCATCCGGCGCGTGTCGACCAGGACGACCGCGCCGAGGGTGCCGGAGAAGAGCCGGTCCCACAGGAACCAGAACCGCTCCTGGCCCGGTGCGCCGAACAGGTACAGCACCATGCGCTTGTTGAGGCTGATCCGGCCGAAGTCGAAGGCGACCGTCGTGGTGGTCTTCGTGGCCACCTGCAGCGTCTCGTCGACACCGACCCCCGCCTGCGTCATCACCTCCTCGGTGTTGAGCGGACGGATCTCGCTGACCGAGCGGACCAGGGTGGTCTTGCCGACCCCGAAGCCGCCCACGACGACGATCTTCAGGCCCGTCTCGGCGGCATCGGACAGGGGCGTACGCAGGGAGGGCAGGTCAGAGGTTGCGGAGCCCATGCAGCACCTCCATGAGTAGGGCGGAGTCGGGGAGCGCGGCGAGCGACCGCGGCGCGGGTGGGTGACGGGCGGTGATACGGCCCATGGCGAGCAGGTCGCCGAGGAGGATGCGCACCACCGTGATCGGCAGCTTCATCTCCGCGGCGACCTCGACGAGGGCCGTCGGATGCCGGCACAGATCCAGGATCCGTGCGTGCTCCGACTGCATCCCGGCGGTGGGTGCGCTCTCACTGACGATCAGGGTGACCAGGTCGAATGCGTCGTCCGCACGGCTGCGCCCGCCCGTGATCGTGTAGAGGCGGTCGGGGTCGCCGGTGTCCACGGGCCGACGCGTCACGACGATGCGCTCCCCTGCGCGCTCCCGCGGGGCTCGGCCCGCAGGTGCTCGCCGATCTGCTCGACCAGCTCGGTCATCTGGTGACCCACCACTCCGGGGTCGGCGCTCTCCGCGCAGAGGAGCGCCAGGTGCGCGCCGTCACCCGCCTGCACGATGAAGAGCTGACCGCCGTGGAACTCGGTCATGGAGTGGCGGACACCACCGCTCCCGTCGCCGAACTCGACGGACGCGCCCTGGGCGAGGGCCTGCATGCCCGAACAGATGGCTGCCAGCTGGTCGGCCTGGTCGAGCGCCAGGTGTTCGGTCCAGCACAGCTTCAGGCCGTCCCGGGACAGGACCAGGGCGTGCCGGGCGCCGGGAACGCGCTCCAGAAGGCCCTGCAGAAGCCAGGTGAGGCTGTTGTCGGTGGTCTGCATGGTAGGTGTGGGGACGGTGGGGCCCGGGAGCCCCGTCACCGGCCCGTTCCTCCAATCTCACGAGCTGAAGCGGGGGAAGAGGGCGCCATGGCTCCGGCGCCGGAGGGGAAGGACGTGGGGTTACCGGGCCGCCGGCGGCTCGGGTGGGGTGCCGGTGCCGGACGGGCCGGTTTCGCCGGCGGAGGTGCGCCCGCTGTGGAAGGCCCCGAAGCGGGAGCCCGCGTCGCGTGCGACGGGAGCGGTCGGCCCCGGTGCGCCGCCCGGCGCGGAGGAGTCGGCCGCCGTCCTGCGCTGCTGCCGTTCCTGCTCGGCCTCGGCCATCGTGCGGCCGGGGGCGCGGACGGGCAGGCCGTTCGGCGTGGCCGCCGCCGGACGGCGGGACGCGTCACGACCGCGGACCTCCGACGAAGCCGAAGCCGGGGTCGAAGCCGGAGTCGAAGGCGAAACCGGGGTCGGAGCCGGAGCCGGAGCCGGGGTCGAAGTCGCGGCCGGGGCCGGAGCGGAAGCCGCGGGAGGGGCGGCGGCAGCCGGTCGCCCGGCGGGAGCGGGCAGGCCGCCGGTCCCCGAGACTCCGCCGGTCCCCGAGACTCCGCCCGGCACTGACTCTTCACCCGGCATGGACACTCCGCCCGTCGTCGACTGTGCGGTGCTCGTCGTGGCCCGCGCGGACCCCGGCGCGGGCGTCGCCGCGGCGGGCCGGTGTGCCGTCTCCTGCGGTGCGGCGTCCCGCCGCTGGGCGAGCAGCTGCCGGGGCAGCAGGACGACGACGCCGGTGCCGCCGCGGGACGAGGGCCGGTAGTTGACGCTGATGCCGTACTTGACGGCCAGCCCGCCGACCACGGCCAGGCCGAGCCGGGTGCCGGGCAGTGAGGCGAGGTCGGTCATGTGGCCCGCCACGGCCTCCTCGGCGTGCCGCATCGCCGCGTCCGCCATCTTCAGGCCGCTGTCCTCGATCGTGACGACGAGTCCGGCGCTGTGCTCGTCGACGTACACGTGGACCTCGTCGATGGGCGGCGAGAAGTTGGCCGCGTTGTCCATGAGTTCGGCGATCAGGTGCATCACGCCTTCCGCGGCGAAACCGGAGATCGCGGCGTTCGTGGAACAGTGCAGCCGCACGCGCTGGTACGCCGCGATCCGGCCGGCCGCGCCGCGCAGGATGCTCTCCATCACGATCGGCTTGTTCCAGGCGCGGCTGGACCGGCCGCCCATGAGGAGGGCCAGCCGGTCGGTCATCAGGCCCAGCTGGGAGGTGCTGTGATCCAGTTTCAGCAGGTCGCCGAAGATCTCCTCGCCGTGCCGCTCCTGCATCTCGCGCAGATCGGCGAGCATGCTCACGGTCTTGGCCTGGACCCGGCTCAGGGCCTTCGCGGAGGCGGCCTGTGCGGCGGCGGCCCGCCGCTCGCTGCGGGCGAGTTCCCGCACGAACGCCTCGACGGGTGCCCGCAGCAGGGAGGAGGGCGGCCACTCCCACCCGGCCAGCACGGTGTCGGCCGAGTTGCCCTCCCGCAGCTGCTCGACCATGTCGGGCAGGACCGACCGCGTCACCTGCGCGACCTCTTCGGTGACCTGCGCCAGTTCCTCGCGGGCGCGCAGCCGTTCGGTGTCCGTGGCCGCCGCGTACTGCACGACCTGCTCCACCGCGGAGCTGAAGGTCTCCACGGTGCGGCGCAGTTGTGCGTCGGCGGGCAGCGTCACCTGGTCCAGGGCGTCCTTCGCCCGCGCGCCGTCCCGGAGCCGGCTCACGAGGGCGGGCACGGTGACGTTCACCAGGTGCGCCGACTCGGCCGACTGCTGCGCCGACAGCGCTGTCAGCCGGGTGAGTTCGGCGTTTGCCGCGGCGGTGGCCCGGCGGGCCCGCCGCAGCAGCAGGCCGCAGAAGAGGACGGCGGCCGCCACGCAGCACCAAGCGGCCACAGCCGTGACCACCGTCCAGGTGCGGGCCGCGGCGGGGGCCGTCGCGACGGCCGTACCCGCGGCTGCGGCACCCAGCAGCAGCACGGTCACGGGTACGGCCGACGAGGTGGGGGGGAGTTCAGCTGACCGACGCTGACGGGGTGGTGCAGGCAGAGGCATTCCGCGGTTCCTCGGTCCTCGAGAGCAGGAAGAACGGATCGACCGACACGACGGCCGCAGGCCCGGAAGCGAGAAAGATGTGATTTTCCGATCCGGGTACCGGCTCATGCTAGTCATTGCGCGGGGAGTGGTGATCTCACCGCTTGCCCAGCCTGCCGGTGAGCGGATTTCGTCGCAAAGCCGCTGCTGGAAACGGGCACCGTGGTAGCCGCGAGATGGTGTTTTTCTCCCGATGTCCTTCCCGCGCAACAGGCGATCACGGGCGTCAACTGCTTTGAGATCACTGCCCGGAGGACGTGGCGGCCGGAGCGGAGCGTCGGTTTCCGGTCAATTCTGAAAGTTCCGCGCGCAGTGTGAGTCGAAAGTCGTGCAGGCCGATCACAGGTTCCCCACGAAATCCGCCACAGGAACGGAAGAGGCCCCTACTTCACGAATCCCTCCGCCTTCATCCAGTCCAGCGCGACCTGATGCGGGTCCTCCCCGTCCACGTCCACCTTCGCGTTCAGTTCCTGTGCCACCGCGTTGTCCAGCCTGGCGGTCACCGGGTCGACGACCTCGGCGATGGCCGGCCACTTCTCGAAGGTCTCGGTGTTGATCACGGGCGCCGCGTTGTAGTTGGGGAAGAACTTCTTGTCGTCGGCCATCACCACCAGGTCCATGGACCTGATGCGGCCGTCGGTGGTGAACACCTCCCCGTAGGTGCAACTCCCCTTCGCCGTCTGCGTGTAGATGATCCCGGTGTCCATCTGCGTGATCCGGTCCGTCGGCACGTCCATGCCGTACGCCCTCTGCATGCCCGGCAGCCCGTCCGCGCGGTTGGCGAACTCGCCCTCCACGCACAGCGTGACGGCCTTCGGGTCGGACCGGGACAGCGCGGCCACCTCCGACAGCGTCTTCGTGCCGTACTTCTCGTAGTTGGCCCGGTTCATCGCCAGCGCGTAGGTGTTGTTCAGCCGGGACTGCGGCAGCCAGGTCACCCCGTTGCGCACGTCGGCGTCCCGCACCGCCTCCCACTGCCGCCGCGGGTCGGTGATGGGCTCGCTGTTGCCCTGGTACGTGATCCAGGCGGTGCCTGTGTACTCGTACATGGCGTCGGCGTCGCCCTTGCGGATCGCCTCGCGGCCGCCGATGGACCCCTGGATGCCGGTGCGGTCCAGGACGTCCGCGCCCGCTGCCTCGAAGGCGATGCCCAGCATCGCGCCGAGGATGAGGCTCTCGGTGAACGACTTCGACGTCACGGTGAGATCGGCGCCCCTGAGCGGCTCCCCCTTGCCGATCGAGCCGGGGGAGACGTCGTCGACCATGGGAGAACCGCTGGTCAGCCCGCAGCCGGAGGCCAGCACCAGCAGCACAGCGAGAGCGCACGGCACCCTTCTCACCGCCCCACCTCCAGGCCGCGCGGCCGCAGCAGCACCTCGGCCAGGGAGGCCAGCCAGTCGACCAGCAGGGCCAGCGCCACGGTCAGGACGGAGCCCAGCACCAGCACCGGCATGCGCTGGTTGGTGATGCCGGCGGTGATCAGCACGCCCAGTCCGCCGCCCCCGCCGAAGGTCGCCAGGGTGGCCGTGCCGACGTTCAGGACGAGCGCCGTACGGACACCGGCGAGGATGAGCGGCACCGCCAGCGGCAGTTCCACGCGGGCGAGCGCCCCGAGCGGGGACATGCCGATGCCGCGGGCGGCCTCCAGCAGCGTCGGGTCGTTCGCCTTCAGACCGGCGATGGTGTTGGAGAGCACCGGCAGGACGGCGTAGGCGATGATCCCGATCAGGGCCGCCCGGCGGCCGATGCCCAGCCAGATCACCAGCAGGGCGAGCAGGCCGATCGCGGGGGTGGCCTGGCCCATGTTGGCGACCGCCATCGCGACCGGGGTGGCCCTGCGGAAGGCCGGCCGGGTCAGCACGATGCCCAGCGGGATCGCGATGATCAGGACGAAGAAGGTCGAGATCACCGTCAGCTCGATGTGCTGCCACAGCGCCTTGGACACCTGCCGGCCGGCCAGCGCGTTCTCGGAGACGGTGTCCAGGTCCGCCTGCGCGAACCACAGCCAGGTGGCGAGCAGCATCGCGACCACGAACGCGGGCACCAGGGTCAGCTTCGGCCAGCCGATGCGGCGGCGCGCGGGAGCGGGCGGCGCAGCCGGGGGCTCCTCCCGGTCCGGCCGGTCGTCCAGCCCGGAGGTGCTCGTGCCGTCGTCCAGCCCGGAGGTGTTCATGCCGTCGTCCAGCCCCGAGGTGCTCATGCCGTAGCCTTCCCGCCGGGGCCCTCCTGCTCCGCGTGCGTCTGCGCGGCCCGGGCCTCCTCCAGTTCGTGCTGGGCCTCCAGCGCCTCCAGCCGGTCGGCCTCCAGCAGTTCGTGCACCGAGTTCATCAGCGTCTCCATGTCGACGACCCCGGTGTACTCACCGCGCCGCCCGGTCACCGCGACCCGCCCGGTGTTGTCGGTGAGGACCGCCTCCAGGGCGTCCCGCAGTGTCGCGTCCCGGGTCACCGTGTCGGTCACCAGCGTGCCGGCGCGGGCCAGCGAGCCCTTGGCCCGCATCAGGTCGCCGCGCCGCAGCCACTTGTAGGGCCGGCCGCGCTTGTCCAGCAGCAGGATCTCGTTCGTCCCGCTGGAGCGGATCCGGTTGAAGACGGTCTGGAGCGGGTCGTCGACGGTCACCGTCGGACACCCGGTGATCTCCACGTCCCGCACGCGCGTGAGGTTGAGCCGCTTCAGCGCCGCGCCGGCACCCACGAACCCGGACACGAAGTCGTCCGCCGGGTTGGTGAGGATCGCCTCCGGGGTGTCGAACTGGGCGATGTGCGAGCGCTCGCGCAGCACCGCGATCCGGTCGCCCAGCTTGATCGCCTCGTCGAAGTCGTGGGTGACGAAAACGATCGTCTTGTGCAGCTCGTGCTGGAGCCGGATCAGCTCGTCCTGGAGGTGGTCGCGGGTGATGGGGTCCACGGCGCCGAACGGCTCGTCCATCAGCAGCACCGGCGGATCGGCCGCCAGCGCCCGTGCCACGCCGACCCGCTGCTGCTGACCGCCGGACAGCTGGCGCGGGTAGCGGTGGCGGAACTCCCCGGGGTCCAGCCCGACCAGGTCGAGCATCTCCTCCACCCGGTCCCTGATCCGCCCCTTCGGCCAGCCGATCATCCCCGGCACCAGCGCGACGTTCTGCGCGACCGTCATGTGCGGGAACAGCCCCGAAGCCTGGATGGCGTAACCGACCTTGCGGCGCAGCTTCACCGGGTCGATGTCGGTGACGTCCTCGCCGCCGATGCGGATCCGGCCGCCGCTCGGCTCGATCAACCGGTTGATCATCTTCAGGGTCGTCGACTTCCCGCAGCCGGACGGCCCGACGAAGATGACGATCTCGCCCGCCTTGATCTCCATGTTCACGTTGTCCACGGCGGGACCCGCACTGCCCGGGTAGCGCTTGGTGAGGTTCTCCAGCTCGATCGCGGCGCCGTGGGACTCAGACACGGATCCCCCTCGGAATCGTCAGCCGGCCGACGACGACGTAGGCGGCGTCGAACAGCAGGGCCAGCACGATGATGCCGAGCGTGCCCGCGAGAACCTGGTTGAGCGCGTTCTTGCTGCCCAGGGAGGCCAGGCCGCGGAAGATCTCGTTGCCGAGGCCGGGCCCGGAGGCGTAGGCGGCGATGGCGGCGATGCCCATCAGCATCTGGGTGGAGACCCGGATGCCGGTCAGGATCGGCGGCCAGGCCAGCGGCAGCTCGACCCGCGCCAGCCGCATCACGCCGGACATCCCGATGCCCCTGGCCGCGTCCACCAGGGAGGGGTCGACACCCCGCAGCCCCACGACGCAGTTCCGCACGATCGGCAGCAGCCCGTACAGCGTCAGCGCGATCACCGTCGGCGGCACGCCCAGGCCCACCACCGGGATCAGCAGACCGATCATGGCCAGGGACGGGACGGTGAGGATGGTGGAGGTGGCCGTGGTGGCGAGGGCGCCGGCCCAGTCGCTGCGGTACGTGGCGACCCCGATCAGCACGCCGATCAGGGTGGCCAGGACCATGCACTGGAAGACGACGCTGGCGTGCTGGTAGGCGTCGGTGAGCAGCTGCTGGTGCCGGTTGCCCAGGTACTCCCAGAAACTCACACGCCCTCACCCCGTCGTCCGGCCCGGCCCTTCCCGATCGTCCGCGGCCTGCTCCACCAGCGGGATGATCCGCAGGGGCACGGGGTTCTCCATCACGATCGCGGTGGAGGCCCGGACAATGCCATCAAAGCCGACAACCCGGTCGATGACCCGTTGGAGATCGGCGTTGGAGCGGGCCACCAGACGGCACAGCATGTCCCCGGTGCCGGTGGTGGTGTGCAGCTCCAGCACCTCCGGCACGGACGCCAAGTGGGCCCGCACGTCGGCGCCTTGACCCTGCCGGATCTGCAGCGTGGCGAACGCGGTGACCGGGTAGCCGAGCGCCGCCGGGTCCACCTCGGGGCCGAATCCGCGGATGACTCCGTTCGACTGAAGGCGGTCCAGCCGCGCCTGCGCCGTCCCCCGGGCGACACCCAGCCGCCGCGACATTTCCAG
This sequence comes from Streptomyces sp. NPDC048734, assembly GCF_043198675.1. Taxonomy (NCBI): domain Bacteria; kingdom Bacillati; phylum Actinomycetota; class Actinomycetes; order Kitasatosporales; family Streptomycetaceae; genus Streptomyces; species Streptomyces sp. NPDC048734. The sequence continues at coordinate 82,308 of NZ_JBICUZ010000001.1, forward strand.
CACGCCGATCCGCGGCTCCCGCGCCAGCAGCACGATGATCCGCCCGTCCAGATGATCGATCGCCACGCCCGCCTCCGAGATGGTCACCCTGTACAGAAAAGCCGCCGGGACCGCCGTACCACTGAGCAGAACGACCAGTGGTGCGACGAACTATTGCGCACCTTGCGGGGTGGCGCGACGCTTCGGCCATGACGCAGACCACACACCACACCCCCGACACCGCCCGGCAGGCCGACCCCTTCCCGGTGAAGGGAATGGACGCGGTCGTCTTCGCCGTGGGCAACGCCAAACAGGCCGCGCACTACTACTCCACCGCCTTCGGCATGCAGCTGGTCGCCTACTCCGGACCGGAGAACGGCAGCCGCGAGACCGCCTCCTACGTCCTGGAGAACGGCTCCGCCCGCTTCGTCCTGACCTCGGTGATCAAGCCCGCCACCGACCGGGGCCACTTCCTCGCCCGGCACGTGGCCGAGCACGGCGACGGCGTCGTCGACCTCGCCATCGAGGTCCCGGACGCCCGCGCCGCCTACGCCTACGCCCTGGAGCACGGCGCCCGCTCGGTCGCCGAGCCGTACGAGCTGAAGGACGAGCACGGCACCGTGGTGCTGGCCGCGATCGCCACCTACGGCGAGACCCGCCACACCCTCGTCGAGCGCGGCGGCTACGACGGCCCCTACCTGCCCGGCTACGTGGCCGCGAGCCCGATCGTCGAGCCGCCCGCCCAGCGCACCTTCCAGGCGATCGACCACTGCGTCGGCAACGTCGAACTCGGCCGGATGAACGAGTGGGTGGAGTTCTACAACGACGTCATGGGCTTCACCAACATGAAGGAGTTCGTGGGCGACGACATCGCCACCGAGTACAGCGCCCTCATGTCGAAGGTCGTCGCCGACGGCACGCTCAAGGTCAAGTTCCCGATCAACGAGCCCGCGATCGCGAAGAAGAAGTCGCAGATCGACGAGTACCTGGAGTTCTACGGCGGCGCGGGCGTCCAGCACATCGCCCTCAACACCGGCGACATCGTCCAGACGGTCCGCACCATGCGCGCCGCCGGCGTCCAGTTCCTCGACACCCCCGACTCGTACTACGACACCCTCGGCGAGTGGGTCGGCGACACCCGCGTCCCCGTCGAGACCCTGCGCGAGCTGAAGATCCTCGCCGACCGCGACGAGGACGGCTACCTGCTCCAGATCTTCACCAAGCCGGTCCAGGACAAGCCGACCGTCTTCTTCGAGATCATCGAGCGCCACGGCTCGATGGGCTTCGGCAAGGGCAACTTCAAGGCCCTCTTCGAGGCGATCGAACGCGAGCAGGCCAAGCGCGGCAACCTCTAGAGGCCACCGGCCACCGGCCACCGGTCACCACCGGTAGCCGGTCACGAGAAGTCCGGCACCCGCGCCACCGACGGCTCGCCCAGCGCCACCAGCGCCGTGCGGGCCGTCCGCGCGTGCAGCGGGGAGAAGTACGGGTTGATCCGCAGCGCCTCCTCCAGATGCCGCCGCGCCGCCCCCTCCCGTCCCAACCGCCACTCGATCACGCCCCGGTGATAGAGGTACGGCGCGCTGCGCACCGTGCCCTGGTGCGCCCGGTCGGTGGCGATCACGGCGTACCGCAGGCCCTCCTCGGGCCGCCCGGCCCGGTGCAGGGCCCAGCCCAGCGCGTCGGCGACCTCGATCCCCGGCTGGCGCCGCCACTGGGCGCGCAGCCGCCGCACGGCCGCCGCCGGATCGCCGTGGTCGGCCTCGAACAGGCCCAGCACCGGCGCCCCGTCCACCCCGCCCGCCGCCTCCCGCCGGACCCGCTCGCGCAGCAGGTCGTACCGCACGCGCGCCGCCCGTGCCATCCCCAGCGACTCGTACAGCTCGCCCAGCTCCAGCGCGTACTGCGGCAGCGGCTGCCCGGCCAGGGCCTCCTGGTACGCGGCCAGCGCCTGCGAGGTCCGGCCCAGCGCCGCCAGCGCCCGCCCCCGCCCGGCCTGCGCGGCCCGCTGGTCGGGGTCGAGCCGCACCGCCTCCCGGAAGTACCGCAGCGCCGCCTCCCGGTCACCGCGCTCGAAGGCGAGCTGCCCGGCCCGCTCCAGCCAGGCCGCCCGCTCGGCGGGAACGGCCGCCCCGGCCGCCGCGTCCGACAGCGCGGCCGCCGCGTCCTCGCGCCGGCCCTCGTCCCGGTAGACGGCCGCCGCCCGCCCCAGCGCCGCCGGTCCCGAGCGCAGCTCCAGCAGCCGCTCCAGCGCGGCCTTCGCCTTCTTGTGGTCGCCGAGCCCGGTGTAGGCGTCGATCAGCTGCGGATACACCGTCCAGCGCTTCGGAGCCCGCTCGCGCGCGGCCTCGCCCCAGGACCGCGCGGCCGGGAAGTCCCGGCGGGCGTTGGCGAGGGCGGCCAGCCCCACCAGGGCCTCGGTGTTCCCCGCGGGACGCACCGACAGGGAGGTCCGCAGCGCCCGTTCGGCCTTGGGGTAGAGGGCGGCGTCGGCGGTGCGCCGACCGCGCTCGACGTAGGCCGCGCCCAGGACCGCCCAGGAACGGGCGTCCTCCGGACGGGCGCGCACCCGCGCCTCGCGCTCGCCGATCAGCGCCGCCAGATCGGGCAGCGAGGCCGCCGCCCCGGTCCGGACGGCCGCCTGCGCCCGCGCCCCCGGAGCGGGCCCCGGCGCCGGCCGGCCCGCCTCCTCGCCGGGCAGGCACAGCAGGACCCCGCCCAGCACGAGGCCGCCGGCCACCGCGCCGGCCAGCACCCGCCGGCGCGGCCGGGAGCGGGCCCTCCCCGCCCCGGACCGCCTCTCGGCGGCTGCGGCGTCGGCGTCGGCAGGGGCCTGGGCAGCGGCGTCGGCGGTCTCGGTAGCGCTCTCCATGGCGCCCACTGTGCGCCAGGGCGACGACCGCGTGCCGGTATCGGCCGGGTGCCGCAGACGGGGTTCACACCGATGGCGGCGGGTGCGACGCTGTGATCATGAGCCGCATCGAAGCCCCTCGCGACGAGGTGACCGGCAACCTCCTCGACCGACTGCTCGACGGCCTGCCCGCCGAGGCGGTCCTCACCGACCCCGACGTCACGGCCGCCTACGCCCACGACATGGCGAGCTTCTGCCCGGCCGGCACCCCGGCCGCCGTCGTGCTGCCGCGCACGGTCGAACAGGTCCAGCACGTCCTGCGCACCGCCACCGAGCTGCGCGTCCCGGTCGTCCCGCAGGGCGCCCGCACCGGCCTGTCGGGCGCCGCCAACGCCTCCGACGGCTGCCTGGTCCTCTCCCTGACGAAGATGGACCGCATCCTGGAGATCAGCCCCGTCGACCGCGTCGCCGTCGTCGAACCGGGAGTCGTCAACGCCGTGCTCTCCCGCGCGGTGGGCGAACACGGCCTCTACTACCCGCCGGACCCCTCCAGCTGGGAGACGTGCACGATCGGCGGCAACATCGGCACCGCCTCCGGCGGCCTGTGCTGCGTGAAGTACGGCGTCACCGCCGAGTACGTCCTCGGCCTGGACGTCGTCCTCGCCGACGGACGACTGATGTCCACCGGCCGCCGCACCGCGAAGGGCGTCGCCGGGTACGACCTCACCCGCCTGTTCGTCGGCTCCGAGGGCTCCCTCGGCGTCGTCGTCCGCGCCACCCTGGCGCTGAGGCCGCGGCCGCCGCGGCAGCTGGTCCTGGCCGCCGAGTTCGCCTCCGCCGGCGCCGCCTGCGACGCCGTCTGCCGCATCATGGCCGGCGGCCACGTCCCCTCCCTCCTCGAACTGATGGACCGTACGACGGTCGGGGCGGTCAACGAGCTGACCCGCATGGGCCTGCCGGAGACCACCGAGGCCCTCCTCCTCGCCGCCTTCGACACCCCGGACCCGGCCGCCGACCTCGCCGCCGTCGGCGCGCTGTGCGAGGCCGCCGGCGCCACCCGGGTCGTCCCCGCCGAGGACGCCGCCGAGTCCGAACTCCTCCTCCAGGCCCGGCGGTCCGCGCTGGTGGCCCTCGAGGCGGTCAAGGGCACGACGATGATCGACGACGTGTGCGTGCCCCGCTCCCGCCTCGGTGACATGCTCGAAGGCGTCGAGCGCATCGCCGGGAAGCACCGCCTCACCATCGGCGTCTGCGCCCACGCGGGCGACGGCAACACCCACCCCACCGTCTGCTTCGACGCGGCCGACCCCGACGAGGCACGGCGCGCCCGCGAGTCCTTCGACGAGATCATGGCGCTCGGCCTGGAACTGGGCGGCACCATCACCGGCGAGCACGGCGTGGGCGTGCTGAAGAAGGAGTGGCTGGCGCGCGAACTGGGCCCCGTCGGCGTGGAGATGCAGCAGCGGATCAAGCAGGTCTTCGACCCGCTGGGCATCCTCAACCCCGGCAAGCTGTTCTGAGCCGCGCGCCGTCATTCACCGTCCTTCGCCTTGTCCTTCGACCCGTCCGACGGCCACGGGTCGCACGGCCACAGGTCGTCCGCCGGAAGGGGAGCGAGCAGCTCGGCCAGCACCTCGTCGACGCCGAGCCGCCCGCCCTCGGTCCCCGGGGGCACCGCCTCCAGCGTCCGCTCCAGCCAGGCCGACACCTGGGCCGCGGGCGCCTCCAGCAGGGCGTCGCCGTCGGGTGAGCTGAGCGCCATCAGGACGACGCCGTGCCCGTCCGCCTTCGCCGGCCACACCTGCACGTCCCCGTACCCGCACGGCCGGAACACGCCCTCCACGAGGAGTTCGCGGGCGAACGTCCAGTGGACGGGGCACTCCGAGTCGATGTGGAAGCTGACGTGGACGGCGAAGGGGTCGTCGCTGCGGTAGCCGAGCCGCGCCGGGACCGCGACACTGCGCTCCGGCGACAGGACCAGCCGCAACTCCAGCTCTCGTTCCACCACGGTGTGGTGCATGTCCGTTCTCCTCTCGCTGCTGATGCGTACGTGCGGGAGAGCGACTTCGGATTCGACCGTTACGCGGGTACGGGGAACTTTTTCGCGGACGGTCCGAACATGTGCGGCGCGTGCACGACGTTGCCCGGAAAGGAGTGGGTCCGGCCGGACCGGCGATGGGAGTTGCGCCCGTCTGATAGATGTGGAGGCCCCCATCCCACCCCCGAGCAGATACGGGACGACGGACATGAGCGCCCCAACCCCGGCACCAGGTGACGACAGCCCCCGCGAGGGGTACTACCCGGACCCGTCCATCCCCGGCTACGTCCGGTACTGGAACGGCGCCTCCTGGGTGCCCGGCACCAGCCGGCCGGCGCCGTCCGGCGGCGAACCGCTCGCCGCCCCGGGAGCGTCCCCGGCCCCGGCATCGTCCCCCGCCCCGGCATCGGCCCCGCCCTCCGTCGAGGAGACCGGCCCGCACTTCTTCGACGAGGACCCGCGGCAGTACGGCAGCCGGCCCGAACCGGCCTCCGCGTGGGGCGCCGACCGCTCCCACCAGTCCGGCTTCGGCGGCGACCAGGACCGCCGCGTCTCCTGGGGCAACCCCCTGACCCCGGACCCCCGCACGGCACCACCGCCCGACGCCGCGCCGGACGCCACCTTCATGTCCCGCCGCCCGACCGTGGGCCCCGCGGCCACGGACGAGGGCACGATGACCTTCCGTACGCCGTCCCCGCGCCCCCCGGACCAGGCGGGCGCCGGCCCCCAGGGGCCCGTGGGCGTGGGCGGCGCGAGCGGCTCCGCCGGTGCCACCGGTGAGCCCGGGGCGGGGGCCGGTGCCGGGGTCTTCGGCCCGCCGGGTTCCGGGGGGCCGGGCGGTGCCGGTGCCGGTTTCGGCGCGGCGGGTCCGGCCGCGGGCGGCGCGGCCGGTGCGCCCGCCGCGGCCGGTGTGCCCGGCACGCCCGGATTCGGCGCGGGCAAGGCCGCAGCCGACCGTGCCGCGGCGGCCCAGGCCGTGCCCGCGCAGAGCGCCCCCGCCGCGCAGGCAGTCCCCGCCGCGCCCGTCCCGCAGGCCGCCCCCGCCCCGCAGGCCGCCCCCGCACAAGGCGCCCAGCCCCTCTCCGGCCCCCAGGGAGCCACCCCCGGTGTCTCCGCGCCGCCTGCCCCCGGTGCTCCGCACCCGGCCGGGGCCCCGGGTGCCCCCGGCCTCCCCCAGCAGGCCGACGGGGTCCGGACGCCCGGACCGGGCGGTGGCGCCGCGCCCATGGCCACGGGGCCCGGAGGCGGACAGCAGTCCTGGGCGCAGCAGGTGCACCAACTGGCGGGCTCCGGGGACGACCAGCCCGTGACGCCGTGGAAGCCGCCGGTGGACGACGTGTTCCAGGCCGCCGCCCGCCGGCAGGCGGCGGCACGTCCCGCCGGGCTCGGCAGGAGGCTGGGCGCGCGGCTCGTCGACACGCTCGTCCTCGCGGCCGTCACCGGCGCGGCGGCGGTCCCGCTCGGCCTGAAGGCGGTCGAGCACGTCAACGACAAGATCGAAGCGGCCGAACTCACCGGCGAGACCGTCACGGTCTGGCTGCTGGACGGCACCACGTCGGCGTACCTCGGCGTGGTCCTGGCCGTCCTGCTCTGCTTCGGCGTCCTGTACGAGGCGCTGCCGACCGCCAGGTGGGGCCGGACCCTGGGCAAGAAGCTGTTCGGTCTGGAGGTGCGGGACATCGAGGGCCACCAGCCCCCGTCGTTCGGCCTCGCCCTGCGCCGCTGGCTCGTCTACAGCGTCCCGGGTCTCCTCGCCGTCGGGATCGTCGGCATCGTGTGGGGCCTGTTCGACAGGCCGTGGCGCCAGTGCTGGCACGACAAGGCGGCGCACACGTTCGTGGCGGGCTAGGGCTGCCGTACCCCCGGACGGCCGCTCGCCGGATGCGGGGGCGGGCGGTTCGCGTTCGACTCGGGCCATGACGACCGAACCGCCCCCCGGTTCCGGCGGCGAGCCGCCGGAGGACGATCCGTTCAGGAAGCAGCCCCCGCAGCAGCCGCACGGGCCGGGGCAGGGCCCGCAGGGTTCGCCGTACGACAGTCCGTACGGCGGTGCGGGCGGGCAGCCACCGCCGTACGGGGGTGGGCAGCAGCCGCCGTACGGAGGCGGGCAGCAACCGCCTTTCGGCGGCGGGCCGTACGGCGGTGACCCCTACGGCGGTTACCCCGCGGACCCGCTCTCCGGGATGCCCCCGCTCGCCGACAGCGGCAGGCGCACGCTGGCGCGGATCATCGACATGATCCTGGTGGCGGTCGTCGTGTGGTTGCTGACGTGGGGCTTCGGGGTCAACGAGTACGACGCGGGCGACGTCCAGGTCGGCAAGTCCCTCGCCCAGTCCGTCGTGGCCGCCGTGCTGTACATCGCCTACGACACCTTCATGACCGCCAGGTCCGGCCGCACGCTGGGCAAGAAGTGGCTGGGCCTGCGCGTGGCCAACCTCGACGACGGCTCCACGCCCTCCACGCAGACCTCGCTGGTGCGCGCCCTCGTGCTGTGGGTGCCGTTCGCGTTCTGCTGCGCCTGTCTGTGGACGGCGATCTGCGGGGGCTGGAGCTTCTTCGACAAGCCCTACAAACAGGGTCTGCACGACAAGGCCGCCAAGACGGTGGTGGTCAGCACCGGCTGACGGTGTGTCGGTACGGCGGTAGGGGCCCCGCACCCATGAGGTGCGGGGCCCCTACCGCCGTACCGTTCAGCGTGTCGACGGCTCCCGGACCGGCTCGCGTGCCGCGGCGACCGAGGCGGGTACGGGCTCGTCCACGGTGGAGCGTGCCACGGTGACGGTGGCCCGGCGGTGCGGCGCCGGGAGCGTCATGGCGACGAGTACGCCGAGGGCGAGCGAGGTGACGGCGACGACCACGACGAGCGAGCCCGAACTCGCCTGTGACAGAAGCAGCATGGCGAGCGTCGAGAGGATGACGGTGCAGGAACCGTACGTGAGCTGTGCGACGGTCGGACGAGGCATGGCAATCGTGTCCTCGGAAGCGGGGGCGGTCTCGACTCTATTCGGCTGCATGCCCGACGGGAACGAGCGGTAAGCGTGAGCTGACACACGGTGCCGGTGCACAGGGGGCGCACGGAGTCATGGCGTCCATCTGCCGGACGGGACCACGCGCCTGTCACATGACCGTCACCTGTCCGCAATGCGAACGCGGGCTTCCAATAATGCGTTGACCTGTTCAAGTCAAGGTCTGTCTTTTCCGGTGAAGCAGTAGTCAAATGGCGTCACTTGACTACACGCGTATAACCGCGCGCGGACTTCCCTTGACATGGATCCCCCTTCCGCGCGTCCGGCACGCGTTAGGGGAGGCAATCAAGTGACCAGCAGATCCTGGACGTTCAGGACGGCCGCCACGGTCGTCGCCCTCGCGGCGGCCTCGGCGACGTTCTCGACGTTCGCCGTGGCACAGGCGGCCGACAACGCGCCGGCCGACACCCCGGCGGTGGACCGGCACGACCCGCAGCCGGCCAGCACCCGCGAACACGACTTCGACGGGCCGCTCAGCAAGACGCAGGAGGCCCAGCGCGAGGAAGCCCTCGAGCAGGTCATCTCCGGCGAAGCCACGGTCAAGAACCGGGACGGCTCCAAGGTCGTCCAGCTCGACAGCCGCAAGGGCGAGAGCAAGTACGTCGAACTCGGCCGCGAGAAGACCGACAAGATCTTCACGATCCTCGTCGAGTTCGGCGATCAGATAGACAGCCGCTACGGCGGCACCCCCGGCCCGCTGCACAACCAGATCGCGCAGCCGGACCGCACCAAGGACAACAGCACCGCCTGGCAGGCGGACTACGACCGGCAGCACTTCCAGGACCTGTACTTCGGCACCGCCGCGGGCACCGAGTCGCTGAAGAAGTACTACGAGAAGCAGTCCTCGGGCCGCTACTCGGTCGACGGCGAGGTCACCGACTGGGTCAAGGTCCCCTACAACGAGGCCCGTTACGGCTCCAACGACGCCTCCACCGGCGCCTGGTACGCCGTGCAGGACGGCGTCAACGCCTGGGTCGCCGAGCGCGAGGCCGCCGGTGACACCGCCGCCGAGATCAAGGCCGAACTGGCCGAGTACGACCAGTGGGACCGCTACGACTTCGACGGCGACGGCGACTTCAACGAGTCCGACGGCTACATCGACCACTTCCAGATCGTGCACGCCGGCGAGGACGAGTCCGCGGGCGGCGGCGCCCAGGGCGCGGACGCCATCTGGGCCCACCGCTGGTACGCCTTCGGCACCGACGCCGGCTCCACCGGCCCGGACACCAACAAGCTCGGCGGCACCCAGATCGGCGACACCGGCATCTGGGTCGGCGACTACACCATCCAGCCGGAGAACGGCGGCCTGGGCGTCTTCGCCCACGAGTACGGCCACGACCTCGGCCTGCCCGACGAGTACGACACGGCGGGCGGCGAGAACTCCACCGGCTTCTGGACGCTGATGTCCTCCGGTTCCTGGCTCGGCACCGGCAAGGACTCCATCGGCGACCTGCCCGGCGACATGAACTCCTGGGACAAGCTCCAGCTCGGCTGGCTGGACTACGAGGTCGCCAAGGCGGGCGTGAAGTCCAGGCACACGCTGGGCGTCGCGGAGTACAACACCAAGAACCCGCAGGCCCTCATCGTCTCCCTGCCGGAGAAGACGGTCACCACCGAGGTCGTCGCACCGGCCCAGGGCGCCACGCAGTGGTGGAGCGGCAGCGGTGACGACCTGCGCAACACCCTGACCCGCTCGGTCGACCTGACCGGCAAGTCGACGGCGGCGCTGTCGCTGGACGGCTGGTGGGACATCGAGGCCGACTACGACTACCTCTACACCGAGGTGTCCACGGACGGCTCCAACTGGACGCCGATCGACGGCAAGCTCGCCGACGGCTCGGCCATCCCGCGGGACGGCAGCGACAAGCCCGCCCTCACCGGCACGGTCGACGCCTACCAGAAGCTGACGTACTCCCTGGACGCCTACGCGGGCCAGAAGGTCGACGTCCGCTTCCGCTACGCCACCGACGGCGGCGTGGCCCAGAAGGGCTTCGCGGCCGACGGGATCACGGTGACCGCGGACGGCGCCACCCTGTTCTCCGACGACGCGGAGAGCGCGGACGCCGCGTGGACGGCCAACGGCTTCAGCCGCATCGGCGCGGCCATCACGGACGACTACGCGCAGTACTACATCGCCGAGAACCGTCAGTACGTCTCGTACGACAAGGTCCTCAAGGTCGGCCCGTACAACTACGGCTTCTCGACGACCCGTCCGGACTGGGTGGAGCACTACCCTTACCAGAACGGCCTGTTGATCTGGAAGTGGGACACCTCCCAGGCCGACGACAACACCAGCCAGCACCCGGGTGAGGGCCTGATCCTCCCGGTCGACTCGCACCCGACCCCGCTGAAGTGGTCCGACGGCACCCTGATGCGCAACCGCGTCCAGGCCTTCGACTCCACCTTCAGCTGGTACCCGACCGACGCGATCACGCTGCACAAGGCCGACGTCGCCACGAAGATCAAGGCCCGTCCGGGCGTCCCGGTCTTCGACGACGGCAGGTCGACCTACTACGACGCGTCGAACCCGCTGGCCGGCGTCAAGATCACTGACACCAACACCTCCATCAAGATCGTCAGTGAGCCCCTGAGTGGCTCGACGATCACCGTGAAGGTGGGTCCGTCGACCAAGTAGTCGACGTTTTAGCAGGTCAAAAGCGTATCGGCGGCAACCCCTGGCGGGTTGCCGCCGATCGTGTTTAGGTGCCTCCTGTGCCCTCCTTATTGACAGTCCCAGGGACGACCGCCTCGACACCGACACGCACGGGGGTGTGACCGCATGGCCGCAGGAGGTTTCTGCAAGCTGCCGAACGGCTCGGTGGTGGTGGCGCTCAACCTGCCCAGCCCCGCCACCGACGGTGCCGCCGTCGTCCGCGTCCTCGTCCTCGCCCGCAACCGCGCCCGAGCCCTGACCAGGCTCCGCAACCTGGGCCTGCGCGCCGTCTACCTGCGGGGCAACGCGGCCCCGCCCAGCCCGGACGAGATCACCGCGGTCCTGCACCATCCCGACGGCCTGATATGGCGCACGGCCCCTGACAACGCTGTCACCGCGCTGATCGGCGTCCCGGAACCGTGGCGCCCGATCCGCGCGCTGCTGCGCCGCCCGGCGGCCACCGGGACGTAGTGCCTCTCGTCCGGATCATGCCGGGCTCGCGTGGCCCGGCCTGATCCGGACGAGAGAGCCTGTCGTCTCCGCTCCGGACCGGCCCCCGCCGCTCCTCCGCCGCTCCTGCGCTCCCCGGCCGGGACCGGCCAGGCCGGAAGGCCGGGAAGGCCGGGAAGACCCGGAAGGCCGGGAAGACCCGGGAGCCGCCAGGAAGCGGCCGGGATCACTGCACGACCGGCTTGCCCGACAGCTCCACGCCCGCCCCGCGCAGCTCCTCGAGCGCCCGCTCGGTGGTCTCCGGGGCGACCCCGGCGGTCAGGTCGAGCAGGACCTGGGTGCGGAAGCCCTCCCGGGCCGCGTCCAGTGCCGTGGCCCGCACGCAGTGGTCGGTGGCGATGCCGACCACGTCCACCTCGTCGATCCCGCGGGCGCGCAGCCAGTCGCCCAGCGTGACGCCGTTCTCGTCGGCGCCCTCGAACCCGCTGTACGCGGCGGCGTAGGCGCCCTTGTCGAAGACCGCGTCGACGGCGCCGGAGGCGACCGCCGGGGCGAAGTTCGGGTGGAAGCCGACGCCCTCGGTGCCCGCGACGCAGTGCGCGGGCCAGGAGTGCACGTAGTCGGGGTTGTCGGCGAAGTGGCCGCCGGGGGCGATGTGGTGGTCGCGGGTGGCCACCACGTGGCGGTATCCGGCGGGGGCCTGCCCGATCAGCTCGGTGATGGCGGCGGCGACGTCGGCACCGCCGGACACCGCGAGGCTGCCCCCCTCGCAGAAGTCGTTCTGCACGTCTACGACGATCAAGGCGCGGCGCATGGTGGGTGTCCTTCGATGGGGGTCCCCGGTTCTCTCGAGACCGGGAGAGGGTGAAGTAATCGAGCCTAGGGACTTCGGCGGCGGTAGGGGAGGGGCGCGGTGCGCCCCGTCCCACGGACATGGGCCCAGGGCGTGTCTGACGATTCCCGTCGGGCGCGCGACGCCTGGCACGGCACTCCCCCGGCCTTCGGCCGGGGGCACCCCCACGCCGCGTTGTCGGATCACCCGAGTACATCCGGTACACGGGCGATCCTCCGCCACTGCCCGAACGGTGTGGGAGGTGCCCCCAGCACCAGGCGCCGCGCGCTGATCCGACGCGAATCGTCAGACACGCCCTAGCTACCCGAGCGGCCCTGGACGTACTCCGTCGCCAGGACGGGTTCCCCGCGCGAGAGCTGGGTGGCGGACAGCGGCAGACCGGCGCGGGCGGCCGCGTGCCGGTCGCGGACCACGTCCAGGGGCTCGCGGGCGACGACCTCGCCGCCCTTGACCAGCTCGACCTGCAGCTGGTGGTCGGCCAGCTCGGCGGGGACCTGGCCGGTGCCGACGACCTCGGCCTCGGCGACGCCGTCCGCGTCCGGGCGGCGCGCGGCCCACTTGCGGCCGCCGATCGACGTCTTGCCGCCGGACGACTTCTTCGCCACCGGCACCAGGGGGGCCCTCGGGTCGGCGGACTCGGCGCGGGCGACCAGCTTGTAGACCATCGAGCAGGTGGGGTGCCCGGACCCGGTCACCAGCTGCGTCCCGACGCCGTAGGCGTCCACGGGCGCCGCGGCCAGGGAGGCGATGGCGTACTCGTCGAGGTCCGAGGTCACGATGATCTTCGTGCCGGTCGCGCCCAGCTCGTCCAGCTGCTGGCGCACCCGGTGCGCGACGAGCAGCAGGTCGCCGGAGTCGATGCGCACCGCGCCCAGCTCGGGCCCGGCGACCTCCACGGCCGCCCGGACGGCCTCGGTGACGTCGTAGGTGTCCACCAGGAGGGTGGTGCCGCGGCCCAGCGACTCCACCTGGGCGCGGAAGGCGTCGCGCTCGGTGTCGTGCAGGAGGGTGAAGGCGTGCGCGCTGGTGCCCACCGTGGGGATGCCGTAGCGGAAACCTGCCGCCAGGTCGGAGGTGGTGGCGAAGCCGCCGACGTACGCGGCGCGGGACGCGGCCACCGCGGCCAGTTCGTGGGTGCGGCGGGCGCCCATCTCGATCAGCGGGCGCCGCCCGGCCGCCGAGGACATCCGGGAGGCGGCGGCCGCGATCGCGGAGTCGTGGTTGAGGACGGACAGGATCACGGTCTCCAGCAGCACGCACTCGGCGAAGGAGCCCTCGACCCGCATGACGGGCGAGCCGGGGAAGTACACCTCGCCCTCCGGGTAGCCCCAGACGTCACCCGAGAAGCGGTAGGAGGCCAGCCACTCCAGGGTGGCCTCGTCGACGATCTTCCGCTCGCGCAGGAAGCCGAGGACACCCGCGTCGAAGCGGAAGTTCTCGACGGCGTCCAGGACGCGTCCGGTGCCGGCCACCACGCCGTAGCGCCGGCCCTCGGGCAGCCGCCGGGTGAAGACCTCGAAGACGCTGCGCCGCTCGGCGGTGCCCGCCTCCAGCGCGGCCTGCAGCATCGTCAGCTCGTACTGGTCCGTGAAGAGCGCCGTCGAGGGAACATCCACCGGCAGCCCGAGATCCGCTACGTCCACTTGCCTCACCTAGTCCGTACTCTCCGGGTGCCCCGGCCGGGCCGGGGCTCCGGGGGTCCTCCCCCCGGAACGCTTCGCATGGCAGGGGATCGTACCCCCTTTTCGTCGGTGTGACGATTTCCGGGGCGCATGGCAGCATGGGCACTGTGACGTCACCCGCTCCCCTTGAGATCGAACGCACCGAGTCGGCGGAGGAGGTCTTCGCCGTACCGGAGCCGGACGTCCCCTGGGTCACGATCGTCCACAACGACCCGGTCAACCTCATGAGCTACGTGACGTACGTCTTCCAGACGTACTTCGGCTACTCCAAGGACAAGGCCACCAAGCTCATGCTCGACGTCCACCACAAGGGCCGGGCGGTCGTCTCCAGCGGAAGCCGCGAGGAGATGGAACGCGACGTGCAGGCGATGCACGGTTACGGACTGTGGGCCACCCTCCAGCAGGACCGGAAGTAGTCACCTCACCGATGCCAGGACACTTCGAACCGATCCCCGGCGGCGGCGCGGCCGTCGCCCTCGACGACGTCGAGATCTCCATCATCCGGTCGCTGGCCGTCCAGCTCCTGGAGCTGATCGGCCCCGGCCCCGCCGAGGACGCCTCCGCCGACCCGCTCGCGGAACTGTTCGCCGAGGGTCCGAGCGAACCGCCCTCCGACCCCGTCCTCCAGCGCCTCTTCCCCGACGCCTACGTCGACCCCGAGGCCGCTCCCGGGCCCCGGGAGGAGGAGGAACGGCGCTCCCGCTCCGCCGAGTTCCGCCGCTTCACCGAGAACGACCTCAGGGCCGGCAAGCGCGAGAACGCGCTCGCCGTCGTGCGCTCCCTGGACGCACTGGCCGCCGGGGACGACGGCGTGGCGGTCCTGGAGCTGTCGCCCGAGCAGTCCCGGCGGTGGCTCGGCGCGCTCAACGACCTCCGTCTGGCGATCGGCTCCCGGCTGGACATCACCGCCGAGGACGACACCGACCTCCTCTACCGGCTGCCGGACGAGGACCCGCGCAAGCCGATGGTGATGGCGTACCTGTGGCTGGGCGGCCTCCAGGAGACGCTCGTGACCACCCTCATGGGCTGAGACCCGCCGAGACCCGCCGAGGCCCGCCGGAGCTCCCCGGGACCGGAGCTCCCCGGAACCCGAGCTCCCCGGAGTGCGCGCCGAGGAGCGGGGGGACGCGCCCCGCGGGCTGCGGAACACACCGTTATGACGTGATGCGCGACGGTTGCGCGTTCGCTCAGAGGACGCTCAAATCCGGATAACGATCACATCACCGGTGCGGCCGACTGTGCCCCTTTTGTGTCCAGTTTGGCCGCTTCTCCTTGTGGGATGCGCCACACGCCGCCCGGACGATCAGGATGACGGGCGTGATAAATCTTCACGACCGCCCGACGGACACCATCCGTATGTCCGCCGGGTGCGCCACCGAGCCGGCGGATCGCCGGCCAGGCACAACGCTCCATCAGTCCGGGGGGATCGAGAACCGATCCGCGGCCGACGAAGGCCCGGTTCGGCATGGAGAAAGGCGCACCACACATGACCTCCGCTCAGGTCGACACGGAGAAGGCCCCAGAGGGCTCGGAGGGCTCGGAGGAGGGCTACGAGCGCGGACTCGGCAGCCGCCAGGTCCAGATGATCGCGATCGGCGGCGCCATCGGCGTCGGCCTCTTCCTGGGAGCCGGGGCGAACATCGCCAAGGCCGGTCCCAGCCTCATCCTCATGTACGCCCTCGCGGGCGTGATCATCTTCTTCATCATGCGGGCGCTCGGCGAGCTGCTCCTCTACCGCCCGGTCTCCGGGTCCTTCGCGGAGTACTCCCGCGAGTTCCTCGGCCCGTTCTTCGGCTACTTCACCGGCTGGACGTACTGGCTGATGTGGGTCGTGACCGGCATGGCCGAACTGACGGCCGCCGCGATCTACGTCAACTACTGGTTCCCGTCCATCCCCCAGTGGGTGACGGCCCTGGTCTTCCTGGTGGTCCTCTTCGGGGTCAACCTGATCTCCGTGAAGCTCTTCGGTGAGCTGGAGTTCTGGTTCTCGATGGTCAAGGTCACCGCGCTCATCGGCATGATCGTCATCGGCCTCGGCGTCCTCACCTTCGGCTTCAGCTCGGCCGGCGACACCGCCGCCGTCTCCAACCTGTGGGCCTTCGACGGCTTCTTCCCCAAGGGTGTCGGCTCCTCCCTCATGACCCTCCAGGGCGTCATGTTCGCCTACCTCGCCGTCGAGCTGGTCGGCGTCACCGCGGGCGAGTCCGAGGACCCGGAGAAGACCCTCCCCAAGGCCATCAACACGCTTCCGTGGCGCATCGCGCTCTTCTACGTCGGCGCCCTCACCGTCATCCTCTGCGTCGTCAAGTGGACCGAGTTCGCGCCCGGCGTGAGCCCCTTCGTCGCCGCCTTCGCCAAGATCGGCATCCCGGCCGGCGCCGCCATCGTCAACTTCGTCGTGCTCACCGCCGCCCTGTCCTCCTGCAACTCCGGCATGTACTCCACCGGCCGCATGCTGCGCAACCTCGCCGACAGCGGCGAGGCCCCCGCCGCCTTCCGCAAGCTGTCCGCGACCAGGACGCCCGCCCTCGGTATCGCCGTCTCCGTCGCCTTCATGGGCATCGGCGTCGTCCTCAACTACGTCGTCCCCGAGAAGGCCTTCGGCTACGTCACCTCCGTCGCCACCGCGGCCGGCATCTGGACCTGGCTGATGATCCTGATCAGCCACGTCCTCTACCGCCGCGCGGTCGACGCGGGCCGCCTGCCCGCCTCGTCCTTCCCGGCACCCGGCGGCGCGAAGTGCAGCTACGTCGCCATCGCCTTCCTCCTCTTCGTCACCGGCCTCATCGCCTACGACGCCGACTCCCGCGTCTGCCTCTACGTGATGGCCGGCTGGGCCGCCGCCCTCGGCGTCGGCTGGGCCGTGCTGAAGACCCGCAGCCCGCAGACCACCCGGGGCAGCCGGCCGGAATCCGAGGAATTCGACAAGGTGGGCTGACCTCCGAGGACGTCCGGCCGCAGGGAGCACTCGTGGCGCCCCCTGCGGCCGCCGCTCAGGACGTCCGGCATACGGGCCGCGCCGTACCGCCCTTCGGTACGGCGCGGCCCCTCTGCTTATCCTGGCGACCATGCTGACCCTCACCCAGGCCCTGTTCGACCAGATCGTCGCCCACGCGCGCGAGGACCACCCCGACGAGGCGTGCGGCGTGGTCGCGGGCCCCGCAGGCTCGGGCCGCCCCGAGCGGTTCATCCCCATGCTCAACGCGGCCCGCTCGCCCACCTTCTACGAGTTCGACTCGCAGGACCTGCTCAAGCTCTACCGCGAGATGGACGACCGCGACGAGGAGCCGGTGATCATCTACCACTCCCACACGGCCACCGAGGCCTACCCCTCCCGCACCGACCTCTCCTACGCCAACGAGCCCGGCGCCCACTACGTCCTCGTCTCCACCGCCGACACCGACGACGCCGGCCCCTTCCAGTTCCGCTCCTACCGGATCGTGGACGGCCAGGTCACGGAGGAGGAGGTCAAGGTCGTCGAGGCGTACTGATCCCGGCATCCGGTCGGGAACCATCCACCATGTGGGATCACACTCCAGGGCCCGGACCGGGAATCGATACGATGAGCCCATGGTTTTCCCTGACGTGAGCGAGAAGACGCCGGGCGCACTGCTCGTGGCGCGGCTGCACGTCGACCTGTGCAGGCTCGCCAGCGCCATCTGTTGACGCCGGCCCTGCCGCCGTACGGCCGTGCGCCGCGGCGCCCTCGCACGCATGTATCCGCTGAAACCGCGCTGCCCACACCTTCCGACAGGAGCCCTGAGCCATGGCCATCGAGGTCCGCATCCCCACCATCCTCCGCCAGTACACCGACGGTCAGAAGGCGGTGGAGGGCAGTGGTGAGACCCTCGCCGACCTGTTCGCCGACCTCGAGGCCCGGCACACGGGCATCCAGGCCCGCATCGTGGACAACGGCCAGCTGCGCCGCTTCGTCAACGTGTACCTGAACGACGAGGACGTCCGGTTCGTCGACGGCATCGACACCAAGCTGACCGACGGCGACACCGTGACGATCCTGCCGGCCGTGGCCGGCGGCATGGCCTGAGCCGATCCCGATGCGCTACGACTCCCCCCTCGCCGCGGTGGGCAACACCCCTCTGGTGCGCCTGCCGCGGCTCTCGCCGTCCGCTGACGTCCGCATCTGGGCCAAGCTGGAGGACCGCAACCCCACCGGCTCCGTCAAGGACCGCCCCGCCCTGCACATGATCGAGCAGGCGGAGAAGGACGGCCGGCTCACCCCCGGCTGCACCATCCTGGAGCCGACCTCCGGCAACACCGGCATCTCCCTCGCCATGGCCGCCAAGCTCAAGGGCTACCGCATGGTGTGCGTGATGCCCGAGAACACCTCGCAGGAGCGCCGCGACCTGCTGGGCATGTGGGGCGCCGAGATCATCCCGTCCCCGGCCGCGGGCGGCTCCAACACCGCCGTGCGCGTCGCCAAGGAGCTGTCCGCCGAGCACCCCGACTGGGTGATGCTCTACCAGTACGGCAACGCGGACAACGCCGGCGCCCACTACGCCACGACCGGCCCGGAGATCCTCGCCGACCTGCCCTCCGTCACCCACTTCGTCGCCGGACTCGGCACCACCGGCACCCTCATGGGCGTCGGCCGCTACCTGCGCGAACACAAGCCCGACGTCAAGATCGTCGCTGCCGAGCCGCGCTACGACGACCTGGTGTACGGCCTGCGCAACCTCGACGAGGGCTTCGTCCCCGAGCTGTACGACGCCTCCGTCCTCACCACCCGCTTCTCCGTCGGCTCCGCCGACGCCGTCACCCGCACCCGCGAGCTGCTCCAGCAGGAGGGCATCTTCGCGGGCGTCTCCACGGGCGCCGCCCTGCACGCCGCGATCGGCGTCGGCAGGAAGGCCCTCAACGCGGGCGAGAGTGCCGACATCGTGTTCGTCGTCGCCGACGGCGGCTGGAAGTACCTCTCCACCGGCGTCTACACGGCCGCCACCACCGAAGAGGCCATCGAGACGCTCCAGGGCCAGCTCTGGGCGTGAGCGCCCGGCTCCGGGCGTGAACGGCCTCGCCCGCCGATCGCTATGTCGTCAGGTGACGGACCTGGTCCCACAGGGCCGGGTCCACCACACCCACCCGGCGCCGGAAGTCGCCCAGCGGCACCTGGCGCAGCTCGTCCGTCTCCAGGAAACTCGCCCGGCCCCGCGCGTCCCCGACCGAGCCCGGCGGCAGCGGGATCACCCCGGCCCGCCCGTCGTGGCGCCTGCTGGTGATCTTCGCGACGGTCACCCGGTTCCCCCGCACCGTCAGCACCAGGCACGGCCGGTCCTTGGCGCCCGGCCCGTCCTCGAACGGCACGTTCGCCCACCAGATCTCCGCCGGCCGCGGCCGCCCGGCACCCCGCCCGCGCTCCCGGTCCCGCTCCGGCCGCCCCGGCGGCCGGGACCTGCGCCCCGCCGGACGCCGGCCGCGCCCCCAGCCGTCGACGAGCGTGGCGACCAGTGCGAGCAGCACCACCACCACGAGAGCCAGCCACCAGGACGTGTCCATACGCACGACCGTACCCGGGGCACGTTCCGTCACGCGCGCCCTTCCGCACGCCCCTGCGCTCCGGGTCCAGCCGAACCGGTGACAGCACAGGTGAGTTCCCCCACAACAGCCCCTGGCGGAGGAGCGACCGAAGGTTTCGCGCCTTACGCTCGACGGACCGCACGACCTCTGTCGCCCCCTTGTCACGACCGTCCGTCTTCCGACCTTTCCCGGTACTTCCCGGTCACCGCCACCGGAGGTTTCTGCTCTATGAAGCTCACCGTCGTCGGCTGCTCGGGGTCGTTCCCGTCCGCGGAATCGGCCTGCTCGAGCTACCTCGTCGAGGCCGACGGCTTCCGGCTGCTTCTCGACATGGGCAACGGCGCCCTGGGCGAGCTGCAGCGCCACTGCGGTCTCTACGACCTCGACGCGATCTTCCTGAGCCATCTGCACGCCGACCACTGCATCGACATGTGCGCGTACTTCGTGGCCCGCTACTACCGCCACGACGGCGGCCGCTGCGCCCCCCTCCCGGTCTATGGCCCCGAGGGCACCGAACACCGCCTCACCACGGCCTACGCCGACACCCCCTCGGCCTCCTCCATGAGCGAGGTCTTCGACTTCCACACCGTCAAGCCCTCCACCTTCGACATCGGCCCGTTCACGGTCCACACCGAACGCGTGGCCCACCCGGTGGAGGCGTACGGCATCCGCATCGAGCACGGCGGGCGGACGCTCACCTACTCCGGCGACACCGGAGTCAGCCCGGCCCTCGACGAACTCGCGCGCGACAGCGACCTGTTCCTGTGCGAGGCCGCGTTCACGTACGGCAAGGAAGACATCCCCGACCTGCACCTCAACGGCCGCGAGGCGGGACAGACGGCGGCCCGGGCGGGCGCCCGCCGCCTCGTCCTCACCCACATCCCCCCGTGGACCGACCCGCGGGTCAACCTCGCGGACGCCCGCGCGGTGTTCGACGGGCCGGTGGAAGTGGCGGCGCCGAGAGCGACGTACGAGATCTGACGTTCTCGCCGCGCGAGCAGGCACGGCGAAGGCCCCCGGAGCGGTTCAGGGCTCCGGGGGCCTTCGCCGTGTGTCGGGCGGGGCTCACGCCTTCGTGAGGTCCTCGACCTCCTCCTCGGGCTCGCGGCCGGGGGTGGTGAGGTTGAACTTGGTGATGGCGAAGCGGAAGACGACGTAGTAGATCACCGCGAAGACCAGGCCGATCGGGATGATCAGCCACGGCTTGGTCGCCAGGTTCCAGTTGAGGAAGTAGTCGATCGCACCGGCCGAGAAACTGAACCCGTGGTGGACGCCCAGGCCCCACGTGACGGCCATCGACACGGCCGTCAGCACCGCGTGGATGACGTACAGCAGCGGCGCGATGAACATGAAGGCGAACTCGATCGGTTCGGTGATGCCGGTGACGAACGAGGTCAGCGCCAGGGACACCATCATGCCGCCGACCGCCTTGCGGCGCTCCGGGCGCGCGGTGTGGGTGATGGCGAGAGCGGCGGCGGGCAGCGCGAACATCATGATCGGGAAGAAGCCGGTCATGAACTGGCCCGCGGTCGGGTCACCGTGGAAGAAGCGCGGCAGGTCACCGTGCCAGACGGCACCGGAGGCGTCCTTGAAGGAGCCGATCTCCTGCCAGGCCACCGTGTTGACGAACTGGTGCATGCCCACCGGGAGCAGCGCGCGGTTGATCGCGCCGAAGATGCCCGCGCCGACCGCGCCGAGACCGGTCATCCACTCGCCGAAGTCGGTGATGAGGCCACCGACCGGCTCCCACACCAGCCCGAAGAAGACGCCCACGGCGGTGCCGATGAAGGCCATCAGGATCGGGACCAGGCGGCGGCCGTTGAAGAAGCCCAGCCAGTCGGGGAGCTTGGTGCGGTGGAAGCGCTGCCAGGTGACCGCGGCTATCAGGCCCATGATGATGCCGCCGAAGACCTTGGGGTCGTTGTAGGTGGCGGCCACGTCCGCGCCCTTGGTCACCTTCGCGTCGGTGATCGGGAACGCGGTCAGGACGTTCTTGTAGACGAGGAAGCCCACGAGCGCCGCGAGGGCGGTCGAGCCGTCGGCCTTCTTGGCGAAGCCGATGGCGATACCGACGCAGAACAGCAGCGGCAGGTTCGCGAAGACGGCGTCACCGGCGGTGGCGAAGACGTCCGCGACCTTGCCCCAGCCCAGGCCGTCCTTGCCGAAGACGTCGGGCTGGCCGAGCCGCAGCAGGATGCCGGCCGCCGGCAGTACGGCGATGGGCAGCTGGAGGCTGCGGCCGACCTTCTGAAGGCCCTGGAACAGGCCTGATCCCCACTTCTTCGGGGGGGCCGCCGCTGGCGAGGTGGCGGTGCTCATAGACTTCCTCCATCGGTGGTGGTCTACACCACTCAGTGGTGTAGACCTGTTTCTAGCACGATGAAGGCGATATAAGGAACCCGTCAAAGCTGCAACCGGAGCGCTACGCACCGCACCCGCCGAAGCCACCTTCGCGCGGCACGGCGAAGGGCCCCCGGACCGGCGGTCCGAAGGCCCACACCCCTTGCCCCGCAGGGCCCTTGTCAGGCCTTGGTGATGTCCTCCCGCTCCTCCTCCGGCTCCCGCCCCGGCGTCTTCAGGTCGAACCGGGTGATCGCGAAGCGGAAGACCACGTAGTAGACGAGGGCGAAGCCCAGGCCGATCGGGATGATCGCCCACGGCCGTGTCGCCAGACCCCAGTTGATGACGTAGTCGATGAGACCCGCCGAGAAGCTGAAACCGTCGTGCACCCCCAGCCCCCACGTCACCGCCATCGACACACCCGTCAGCACCGCGTGGACCGCGTACAGCACCGGCGCCACGAACAGGAATGAGTACTCGATAGGCTCCGTGATGCCCGTCACGAACGACGTCAGCGCCACCGACAGCATCAGCCCCCCGACCTCCTTGCGGCGGTCCGGCCGCGCGCAGTGCGTGATCGCCAGGGCCGCCGCCGGCAGCGCGAACATCATGATCGGGAAGAAACCCGAGGTGAACTGCCCCGCGTCCGGGTCGCCCGCCAGGAACATGTTGATGTCACCGTGCACCGTCGTCCCGTCCGGCTTGGTGTACGAGCCGAACTGGAACCAGATGGGCACGTTCAGGAACTGGTGCAGACCGATCACCAGCAACGCCCGGTTCGCCACCCCGAAGATGCCCGCACCCCAGGCGTCCAGACCGTCCAGCCAGTCGCTGAAGCTCTCCAGCGCGTCACCGATCGGCGGCCAGACCCACAGGCACAACGCCGCGAAGGCGATCGCCACGAACGCCATGACGATCGGGACGAGACGGCGGCCGTTGAAGAAGCCCAGCCAGTCCACCAGCTTCGTACGGTGGAGACGCTGCCAGGAGTAGGCCGCCAGCAGACCGATCACGATGCCGCCGAAGACACCCGGATTCTGGTACGTGAACGCCACCACCGTGCCGTCCTCCGCCCCCTGGCAGCCGATGCCCGGCACGGCCTCGAACCCCTCGCCGCAGTCCTCCGGGAACTGCCGCAGCACGTTGTAGTAGACGAGGAAACCCGCCACCGCCGCCAACGCCGTCGAGCCGTCGGACTTCTTCGCCATCCCGATGGCCACGCCGACGCAGAACAGCAGCGGCAGACCCAGCTGACCGTCGAGCAGGGCACCACCCGCGCCCGTCATCACCTTCGAGACGTCCGTCCAGCCCAGCCCGTCGGCCCCGAACACATCGGGCTGGCCGAGCCTGTTGAGGATGCCCGCGGCCGGCAGCACCGCGATCGGCAGCTGAAGGCTGCGCCCCATCTTCTGCAGCGCCTGGAACAGGTTGTTCCAGCGGGCCCGCCCGGGACCGACCGTGGTGTCGGCGCTCTCGGCACTCATGGTTTGGCGACCGCCTGTCAGGTGGTGTAGACCAGCTACGGACGATTTCGTGGCTGTGGCGTCATCCTTCGGCACATCCAGTGCAATCGCTCGCAAAGATGGGCCAACTGTGGGTTACTGCGACAAGGCGCTCCCGACCGGATCGCACCACGTCGACCGGGCAACCCGGGCAACCCAGGCACTCCAACGGCTTCAGGGACTCCAGGGAGAAGGACATGGCCAGCAAGGCTGAGAAGATCGTCGCCGGGCTCGGCGGCATCGACAACATCGAAGAAGTCGAAGGCTGCATCACCCGCCTGCGCACCGAGGTCATCGACGCGAGCAAGGTCGACGAAGCCGCCCTGAAGGCCGCCGGCGCCCACGGCGTCGTCAAGATGGGCACCGCCATCCAGGTCGTCATCGGCACCGACGCCGACCCCATCGCCGGGGAGATCGAAGACATGATGTGAGTCGTGGTGTGAGCCCCACCGCTCACCCGAAGGGGCCCCTCCGCACCCGCGGCAGGGGCCCCTTCCGCGCCTGCCGCTAGGCTCGACGCCATGTCTCGCATCGACGGCCGCACCCCCGAACAGCTCCGCCCCGTCACCATCGAACGCGGCTGGAGCAAGCACGCCGAAGGCTCCGTCCTCGTCTCCTTCGGCGACACCAAGGTCTTCTGCACCGCCTCCGTCACCGAAGGCGTCCCCCGCTGGCGCAAGGGCAGCGGCGAAGGCTGGGTCACCGCGGAGTACTCCATGCTCCCCCGCGCCACCAACACCCGCGGCGACCGCGAATCCGTCCGCGGCAGGATCGGCGGCCGCACCCACGAGATCTCCCGCCTCATCGGCCGCTCCCTGCGCGCCGTCATCGACTACAAGGCGCTCGGCGAGAACACCATCGTCCTCGACTGCGACGTCCTCCAGGCCGACGGCGGCACCCGCACCGCGGCCATCACCGGCGCCTACGTCGCCCTCGCCGACGCCGTCAGCTGGGCCCAGGGCCGCAAGCTGATCAAGGCCGGCCGCCAGCCCCTCACCGGCACCGTCTCCGCCGTCTCCGTCGGCATCGTCGGCGGCGTCCCCCTCCTCGACCTCTGCTACGAGGAGGACGTCCGCGCCGAAACCGACATGAACGTCGTCTGCACCGGCGACGGCCGCTTCGTCGAGGTCCAGGGCACCGCCGAGGCCCAGCCGTTCGCCCGCGACGAACTCAACTCCCTTCTGGACCTGGCCGTTTCGGGTTGCGCAGAATTGACCACCGCGCAGCGCACGGCACTTGATACCGTCCTCCGAAAGTAAAGAGCGCACCAAACAGGGCCGGACGCGCGGGCAACCCCGCCGTCCGCCCCTGCGTCTTGCGCAGTACGACGGCCCGCGCACGGCCGTACCCGCGGCGGCCCGGACGACGGCCGCCCGTACGGCCCCCACCAGGGCCGTACAGGCGGCCCCCACCAGGGCCGTACACAACGGGGGCCCCCGGGGCCTGCACAAGGGGAGGAACACCGTCATGTCCCAGTCCGCCGGCCGTCACCGACACCGCCGCGTCACCATCGCCGCCGCCACCGCGGCCGTCGCGCTCACCCTCGGACTCACGACCACCGGCTGCGACGCCGTGAACAAGGCACTCGACTGCGTCCAGACCGCCGACTCCATCGCCGACAGCGTCACCGACCTCCAGCAGGCCGTGGAGAACGCCGCCAACGACCCGACGCAGACCCAGGAGTCCCTCACCTCCATCGAGAAAAACCTCGACAAAATAGGTGACAAGACCGACAACGCCGACGTCGACAAGGCGGTCGACGACCTCCGCGAGGCCGTCACCAACGTCCGCACCGCCATCGAGAACGGCGACAACACCCCCGACCTCGGCCCCGTCACCGACGCGGCGGGCGAACTGACCAAGGTCTGCACCCCGTAACACCCCGCGCGCGAGCCGGGATACTGGGCGCATGACCCGCCTGATCCTCGCCACCCGCAACGCCGGAAAGATCACCGAACTCAGGTCGATCCTCGCCGACGCAGGCCTGCCCCACGACCTCGTCGGCGCGGACGCCTACCCCGACGTCCCCGACGTCAGGGAAACCGGCGTCACCTTCGCGGAGAACGCCCTCCTCAAGGCCCACGCCCTCGCCCGGGCCACCGGCCACCCCGCGATCGCCGACGACTCCGGCCTCTGCGTCGACGTCCTGGGCGGCGCCCCCGGCATCTTCTCGGCCCGCTGGGCCGGCACCCACGGCGACGACAAGGCCAACCTCGACCTGCTCCTCGCCCAGCTCTCCGACATCGCCGACGCCCACCGGGGCGCCCACTTCGCCTGCGCGGCGGCCCTCGCCCTCCCCGACGGCACGGAACGCGTGGTCGAGGGCCGGCTCAGGGGCGTCCTCCGCCACACCCCGGCCGGCACGAACGGCTTCGGCTACGACCCGATCCTCCAGCCGGACGGCGAGACCCGCACCTGCGCGGAACTGACGGCGGAGGAGAAGAACGCGATCAGCCACCGGGGGGAGGCGTTCCGGGGCCTGGTGCCGGTGGTGCGGGAGCTGCTGGGCTGACTGAGGCAGAAGGGCCGCCCGACCGGGCGGCCCTTCTGCCAGTGTGCGGCCGGTGGGACTCGAACCCACACGGGTGTGAACCCACTGGGACCTAAACCCAGCATGACTGCCAAATTCCATCACGGCCGCTCAAAAACGGTCATCATCATTGACCGGCGGCACTCAGTGTACGGGGATGTCCGGTCACTCGACGAGTGCGCCTCTGCCTTTCCGGCGGCACCACGTCTCCGTCAGCGAATGGCAGTTGGGGCACAGGTATCGCAGGTTTTCCCGGCGCTTGTCCCGCCAGTTCCCGTTGACGTGGTCGATCTGCAAGGTGATCGGGCGCCCCCGCCACTCACCGGGGTTGCCGCACTCCGCACACACGTACGACACCCCGACTTCCGTCAGGGCCTGGTGAAGTCGGTCCCTGTTCGTCCGTCCGGCATGCTCTGGCAGGACGACCAGCACCCGTTGTGCGATCGGCGGGGCTGCGGGGGGGGGCCTCTATGTCTTTCGTCAAGCGGTGCGGGGGCTTCTCGGTTCGTAGAAGGTTCCGTCGCGGAGCATGGCGAACAGGACGCTGATGCGGTGGCGGGCGAGGCGGAGGAGGGCCTGGGTGTGGGTTTTGCCTCTGGCTCGGCAGCGGTCGTAGTAGGTGCGGGAGGCGGGATCGTGCAGGGCGGCGAACGCGGAGAGGAACATCGCTCGTTTCAGCTGCCGGTTGCCGCCTCGGGGGGCGTGTTCGCCGTGGATGGAGGTTCCCGACCGGCGGGTCGCCGGGGCGAGGCCGGCGTAGGAGGCCAGGTGGCCGGCGCTCGGGAACGAGCTGGCGTCGCCGACGGTGGCCAGGAGGACTGCGGCGGTCCTGACGCCGATGCCGGGTATCGAGGTCAGGACCTGGGAAAGAGGGTGGGCCTCCAGCAGTGCCTCGATCCGGGTTTCCAGGGCCCGGCGTTGTTCGTGGACGGCGGCCAGCGACTTCGCCAGCGACGGGACGATCACGTCGAGGGTGCCGGTGCCCGGGACGGTGACGGTCTGCTCGTCGAGTGCGGTGAAGATGTCGTCGACCAGCCGCTGGGCCATGCGCGGTGCTCTCGGGCGGACGACCTCGACCAGCTTGCGGCGGCCCGCCTTGCGGAGTGCTTGCGGGGATCCGTAGCGCTCGAGGAGCCAGGTGATGGCGGGGTGGTCCAGGCGCGGGCCCAGGACGCGTTCCAGGCTGGGGTGGAACTGGGTGAGCAGGCCGCGGATGCGGTTGGAGGTGCGGTTGGCCTCGCCGGCGAGGTCCTGGTCGAAGCCGACCAGCATGGTCAGTTCCGCGGTGACCTCGTCGGTGAGGTCGAGGGTGCGCAGGGTGTGGGGCATGGTGCGGGCGGCGTCCGCGATGACGGCGGCGTCCTTGGCGTCGGTCTTGGCCTCGCCGGGGTAGAGGTCGGCGATCCGGCGCATCGCGAGCCCAGGCAGGTAGGCGACCTGACAGCCGGCATGGCGGGCGACGGTCAGCGGGAGGGCGCCGATGGAGGCGGGCTGGTCCACAACCAGCAGAACGGTGCCGAACTTGGCGCGGAGTTTGTCGAAGGCGGCCCGCAGCTTCGGCTCGCTGTTCGGCAGAGCCTTGTCGAAGACCGTCTTCCCGGCCGGGGTCAGGCCGTGGCCGTGATGCGTGCTCTTGCCGACGTCCAGGCCGAGGAAGACCCCCACGCCGATGGTGTCGATCACCGTGCCCCCACTTGCTCGATACCGGTGCTGACCTGGGCGTCGGGGCCGTGCGCGCGCATCCACGTTATGCAGACCTGCCGCCCGCGAGCGGCCGGGCATTGCGCCCGGCCGGGCGGCGGTCGGACCTCTGATCAGCGTCTCCGACGGCACCCTTCGGACCCGGTGACACCACCCCCCAGGTCATCCCATCGACAGGGGGCAACAGTCATACCGGGTCCGGAGGCCAGCGGCCCTCTTGCAGGACCGCGAAAAAGATAACGGGGCTCGGGCCGCCCCCAGGACCGGCGCTTGAAGTGGCTGGTGTCCGGACCGAGACGCGAGACCGCGCGCCGCACGCGCCGGTGATTGGTGTCGCCGACCTCCATACCGAGCCCGCGCATGACGTCGGCATAGCTGGTGGACGTCCGTACCAGATTCCGCAGCTCGTCCTCCGGGATCACGGTACGCCGGTGAGTGAAGTGGCTGACGTCGATGCGCTCGGCGGTCAGCATGCGCCGCAGCGCCGCCCGGGACCGGCCGTCATCGGGAACGCCCAACGCTCGTGCCATGCCCCGTACGCTCGTCGCCGCCTCGGCGGCCGCTCGGAGTTCTTCCGGTGTGAAGGGGAGGTCCACCTGGGGACGGTCGACGCCGGGGAAGTGGCTGATGTCGACACCTGCCGCGTCGAGCCGGCGTCGGATGTGGGAGAGGGTTCCCGTGGCCGGTGTCGCACCCAGCTTCAGCGCCACTTCACGCAGCGAGGACGAGGCGGCGGCGGCTTCCGCGATGGCGGCGTCGGGGTACTTGCGCCACGGGCTGCGCTTCACGAAGTGACCGGTGTCGAGCCCGTGGTGTGCCACGTGCTCCTGCAACATCCGACGCCGGCCACCACTCGGCTTGAGACCGAGCCGCCGCATCAGGTCGGCCCAGTTCCGCGCCTCGGCGACCTCCGGGGCGAGCCGCTCCCGCGTGTACATGTCGGTTCCCACCGAACCCCCTCCGTCCCCGACCATTTGTTCGTGGTCTCGTACGGAGTAACGAACCGTTTATCGGACAGTCGCGGCCGGGAACGGGAGGCGGCCCGCGCCGGGGTTCGGTGCGGGCCGCTCGGCGGGCGGGGACTCAGATGCCCAGGTCCTTGATGATCTTGGCTACGTGGCCGGTCGCCCGGACGTTGTAGAGGGCGTGCTCGACCTTGCCGTCCTCGTCGACGACGATCGTCGAGCGGATGACGCCCAGGTACGTCTTGCCGTAGTTCTTCTTCTCGCCGAAGGCGCCGTAGGCGTCGAGGGCCTTCTTGTCGGGGTCGGCCAGGAGGGTGACCCTGAGGGACTCCTTCTCGCGGAACTTCCCCAGCTTCTCGGGGGTGTCGGGGGAGATGCCGATGACGTCGTACCCGGCGCCGGCGAGGAGGTCGAGGTTGTCGGTGAAGTCGCAGGCCTGCTTCGTGCAGCCGGGGGTCAGGGCGGCCGGGTAGAAGTAGACGATGACCTTGCGGCCCTTGTGGTCCGACAGGGACACCTCGTTGCCGTCGGCGTCGGGGAGGGTGAAGGCGGGGGCCACGTCGCCGGGCTGGAGTCGCTCGCTCATCGGGCCAGCGTAACCGGGGGTCCCGGCGGTGCGGGCGGGCGGGGAACTGACAGACTGTCCAGAACAGGCAGGAAACGTCGGCTCACTTCGGAGGCCCACCGTGGCGGACACGTCGGACACCAGAACCCCGGCGCAGATCGAGGCGGACATCAGGCGCCGTCGAGACATGCTGGCTGAGACGCTCGACGAGATCGGGGTGCGGGTGCACCCGAAGACGATCGTCGGCGATGCCAAGGCGAAGGTGGCGGCCAATGTCGATCACACCCTCGGGAGGGCCTATGTGCAGGTCAACCGGGTGGTGAGCGAGGTGCGGGCGCAGTTCGTGGACGAGGAGGGCGCGCCGCGCCTGGAGCGGGTGGTGCCGGTGGCCCTCGTGGTGGTCGGGGTCGTGGGGCTGCTCGCGTTCGGTACGCGGCGCCGCAAGGGCTGACCCGGAGGCGTCGCCGTCGGGCGCGGGCAGGTAGGTTCGTCGGCGTGAGCGGTAACAGAAGCGAGCACAGCGGCCACGACGACAAGCTCCCCATCCGGATGCTGCACGACCGGGTCCTGGTGCGTCAGGACACCAGTGAGGGCGAGCGGCGTTCCGGTGGCGGGATCCTGATCCCGGCGACGGCGGCCGTGGGCCGTCGGCTGGCGTGGGCGAAGGTCGTGGCGGTGGGCCAGAACGTGCGGACCGTGGAGCCGGGTGACCGGGTGCTGTACGACCCGGAGGACCGGGCCGAGGTGGAGGTGCGGGGCGTCGCGTACGTGCTGATGCGCGAGCGCGACCTGCACGCGGTGGCCGCGGACCGGTTCGAGGGGTCGGAGGACTCGACGGGCCTGTACCTCTGACACCTCCGATACCTCTGGCGATATCCCTGGCGACACCTCTGGAACAGTGGGCGAGAAGGGCTGGTGACCATGGTCACCAGCCCTTTCTCTCTGCTTTTCCGTGTGCTTTGCTGGCGTGAGGAAGCCCGACGAGACGCGCCGTACCGGGATGGACGCAGGCAAAGACGACGCACCGTTGTGTCGATTGCTCGTTCCTCGGAGGTGCTGTCATGGCCTGGGTCCTGCTGGTCGTCGCCGGTCTGCTGGAGGTGGGCTGGTCGGTCGGGATGAAGTACACCGACGGGTTCACGCGACTGGTGCCGAGCCTTCTCACCGGCGCGGGGATCGTCGCCAGCATGCTGCTGCTGTCGTACGCCGCACGCTCGCTGCCGATCGGGACCGCGTACGGCGTGTGGGTGGGGATCGGCGCGGCGGGGGCGGCGGTGTTCGGCATGGTGGTGCTGGGGGAGCCGGCGACCGCCGCCCGGATCTTCTTCGTGTGTCTGCTGCTGGTCGCCGTGGTGGGGCTGAAGGCGACCTCGGGACACTAGGTCAGGTCACCCCTCGATCGGCCGGCGGTTCGTGAGCTGGGGGAAGGTGCCGCCCAGGGTGCCGGTGCTGCCGCCGTCCGAGGTGCTTCCGTCGGTGGTCGAGCCGGTGGAGGTCTCCCCGCCGGTGCCGCCGTCGGTGGTGCCGCCCGTGGTGGGGGTGCCGCCGGTGGAGGTCTCCCCGGTGGTGCCGCCGTCGGTGGTGCCGCCGGTGGTGGGGGTGCCGCCGGTCGTCGTGCCGCCGGTCGTCGTGCCGCCGTCGGTCCCGCCCTGGCTCGTTCCGGGGGTCTGGCTGTTCTGGCCGCCGGTGGAGCCGTCCGCCTCGCTGCTCGCGCTCGGCTCGCCCGCGGAGGGCTCGGAGGAGGGGCGGGCGGTTTCCTCGGAGCCTTCCTGGAGCCGGAGGGTGAAGTCCTTGACGGGGGTGCCCTTGAGGGCGTTCCTGGTGAACTGGGCCCAGATCTGGGTGGGTGCGCCGCCGCCGTTGATGCGGGGCAGGCCCAGCGCGCCGTAGAGCGGCTTGTGGGCGGCGGTGACGGGGTCCTGACCCATGACGGCGACGACGGTGGCGAGGTCGGGGGTGTAGCCGGCGAACCAGGCGGCGGTGTCCTTCTCGGCGGTGCCGGTCTTGCCGGCGGCGGGGCGGCCGGCGGCGAGGGCCGCGGTGGCGGTGCCGTTCTGTACGACGCTGCGCAGTACCGAGGTGGTGGTGTCGGCGGCTTCGCGGCTGATGACCTGGGAGGTCTTGCGCTCGGGGAGGTCGACGACGTCGACGCCGTTCTTGGTGACCTTGTCGATGAGGGTGTAGGTGCCGTGCCGGCCGTGGTTGGCGAGGGTGGCGTAGGCCTCGGCCATGTCCAGGACGCTGGCGGTGGCCGTGCCGAGGGCGATCGACGGGTAGGGGTTGAGGTCGGGGGTGTCGCTGGGCAGGCCGAGTTCGATCGCGGTCTGCTTGACCTTCTCGGGGCCGACGTCGACGGCCATCTGCGCGTACACGGAGTTCACCGACTTGTCGGTGGCGGTGCGGACGTCGATGTCGCCGTAGTTGACGTAGTCCTCGTTCTCGGGGGCGTAGGTCTCGCCGCTCCAGCCCTGTACGGGGCGCTTGTTGGTGCCGTCGTAGATCGTGTTGGGGGTGATGGGGCGGCGGTCCTGGGTCTCGGAGTCGTTCTCGACGGCCGAGGTGAGGACGAAGGGCTTGAAGGTGGAGCCGACCTGGAAGTCCCGGCGGGTGGCGTTGTTGGTGTACTGCTTGACGTAGTCGATGCCGCCGTAGAGGGCGAGGACCTTGCCGGTCTTGGGCTCGACCGCGGCGCCGCCGGCGCGGACGTAGGTGTCGGTCTTGCGCTTCTCCGGGTCGAGCTTGGACATCAGCTGGTCGTCGACGGCCTTGACGAAGGCGTTCTGCTTCTTCTTGTCCAGGGTGGTGGTGATGCGGTAGCCGCCGGCTTCGAGTTCGTCGTCGGTGGCGAGCTTGTTGGTGCGCAGGTGGTCCTTGATGGCGGTGACGAGGTAGCCGCGCTGGCCGGACATGCCGTTGTCGGCGCCGGAGGTCTCCTTGGGGGTGGGGAAGGTCAGTCCGGTGCGGTCGGCCTTGCTGAGCCAGCCCTTGGTGACCATGCCGTCGAGCACGTAGTTCCAGCGGGCCTCGGCGGCCTTGCGGTTCTCGGGGTGGGCGATGACGTCGTACTCGCTGGGCGCGTTGACCAGGGCGGCGAGGTAGGCGCCCTGGGCGGCGGTGAGCTTGGTGGCGTCGACGCCGTAGTAGGCCTTGGCGGCGGCCTGCATGCCGTAGGCGTTGCGGCCGAAGTAGCTGGTGTTGAGGTAGCCCTCGAGGATGTCGTCCTTGGAGGTCTCGCGGTCCAGCTTGATGGCGATGAAGAACTCCTTCACCTTGCGGGTGACGGTCTGTTCCTGGGCGAGGTAGTAGTTCTTCACGTACTGCTGGGTGATCGTGGAGCCGGACTGCTTGCCCTTGCCGAGGGCGGTGTTCCAGCCGGCCCGGAGCATCGCCTTGGGGTCGATGGCGGACTCGGTGTAGAAGTCGCGGTCCTCGGCGGCCAGGACGGCGTGCTGGGCGGCCTTGGAGATCTGGGAGAGGTCGACCTTCTCGCGGTTGACCATGCCGTCGCGGGCGATCTCGGTGCCGTCGGCGTAGAGGTAGACGTTGCTCTGCTTGGTGGCGAGGGCGTTGGCCGAGGGGATCTTCACCATGGAGTAGCCGAGGAAGAACAGGCCGACGAGGACGAGTGCGCACAGGACGAAGGTGCCGAGGACCATGCGCCAGGTGGGGAAGAGGCGGCGCCAGCCGGTGCGCTTGGGCCGCTTCGGGCGCTTGGGTCCGACGGCGTCGGTGGCGCTCGCCGCCTGGGGCGCGCCGGGTGCCTCGGAGGCGCGGGCCGCCGTGGGTGCGCCGGCCGCGGGTGTGCCGACCGCCGCGGGTGTGCCGGCCGTTCCGGCGGCGCGGGCCGGGGTGGGGGTGTGTGCCGCCTTGGGCCGGTGGGCCGTGCCGGCGGTCCGGCGTGCCTCGGGGACACCGGCGGCCTCGGACGTACGGCCCGCCTCGGAGCCACCGGCCGCACCGGTGGCCCCGGTGGTGCGCGCTGCCTGGGCGGCTCGGGCGGCTCGGGCCGCTCGGGCCGCTCGGGCTGCCGCGGGGCCACCGGCTGCCCCGGCTGCCCCGGTGGCGCCGATCGCCCCGGTGGTGCGGGCCGCCGCGGGGCCTCGTACGGCCCGGAGTTCACGTGTCGCCTCGGTCTCCCGGTCGGCGCCGGTCTTCCGCACCGCCCGGAGTTCCCGGGTGTCCTCGGTCTCCCGCACGGCCCGGGGTTCTTGTCCGTCCCCGGTCTTCCGGGCCGCTGGGGGTTGCGGTGCGTCCCCGGGGTTCCGGGCCGCCCGGGGTTCTTGTCCGCCCCCGGCTTTCCGTGCCGCCGGGGGTCGCGGTGCGTTTCCGGCCTCGCGTCCGTCACCGGTCCCGCGCGCCGCCTTTGGTGGACCGGCAGCCTCGGGTGTGCCGGCCGCCTCGGGTGCGCCGGTCGCCCGGTCCTCGGTCGGCTGCTTCGGCTGCGGCTCGTCGCTCATGTGTTGCTCGGACTCCTGATTCGCCTCGTACGTGGCCGTACGTGTCGTACGCGTTCTGCGCCCCTTGTTGAAGACTCTCGCACCCCGCGTTCCGTTCCCGGCAATCGGCGCGTGTTGTGCCGCACGCGCCTCCTGCCGGAGGGGTGCCCGGAAATCGCGTGGCGCGCGAGGAAGCCCGCCCACTAGGCTCCTGCGCTTCGCCGCCGTGGCGGGACGGGCGCGGGGTCGCCGCGGGTGAGGAGGGCTGGTGCCGTGGGTTCGGTGCGCTTGTACGCGGCCGTGGCGGCGGGGGGTTTCAGAAGGTACGCGACCTATCGTGCGGCGACGGCGGCGGGGGTGTTCACCAACACGGTTTTCGGCCTGATCCTCGTCTACACATATCTGGCGTTGTGGGACGAGCGGCCGCAGTTGGGCGGCTACGACCAGGCGCAGGCGGTGACGTACGTGTGGCTGGGGCAGGCGCTGTTCGCGGCGCTCGCGATGCAGGGCGGCGGTTTCGAGGCGGAGTTGATGGAACGCGTCCGCACGGGTGCGGTGGCGATCGACCTGTACCGCCCGGCCGATCTCCAGCTGTGGTGGCTGGCGGCCGACCTGGGGCGTTCGCTGTTCCAGTTGCTGGGCCGGGGGGTGGTCCCGTTCGTGTTCGGGGCGCTGGTCTTTCCGACGGCGCTGCCCGGTGACCCCCTGTCGTGGCTGCGGTTCCTGGTGGCCCTGCTGCTGGCGA
The DNA here is from genome assembly GCF_043198675.1 of Streptomyces sp. NPDC048734. NCBI lineage: Bacteria > Bacillati > Actinomycetota > Actinomycetes > Kitasatosporales > Streptomycetaceae > Streptomyces > Streptomyces sp. NPDC048734. The sequence goes on from NZ_JBICUZ010000001.1 coordinate 116,159, forward strand.
TGGTGGTGAGTTTCGGCATCCGGTTCCTGGTGGCGCTGAGCGGTTTCTGGTTGCTGGACGGCACGGGGGCGCTCCAGATGCTGGTGGTGACGGGGATGTTCTGCACGGGCATGGCGCTGCCGCTGAACGCGTTCCCGGAGCCGTTGGGCCAGATCGTGCGGGCGCTGCCGTGGTCGGCGATGCTCCAGATGCCGGCGGACCTGCTGATGGGGGAGGCCGGGGCGTGGGGGACGTACGCCTTCCAGGCGGGGTGGGCGGTGGTGCTGCTGGCGCTGGGGCGGGTGCTGCAGGCGGCGGCGACGCGGCGGGTGGTGGTGCAGGGTGGGTGAGACACGACTGGCGGGTGAGGCGCGACCTTCGGGTGAGGCGTGGCCGGCGGGGGAGGCCGGATGGACGGGTCGGGCCGGGCGGGTGCGGGAGGGGCTGCGGGCGTACCGGCTGATCGCGGGGATGTGGATCCGTTCGACGACGGCCTACCCGCTGTCGTTCGCGCTGACGCTGCTGAGCGGGCTGCTGGTGACGGGTCTGGACTTTGTCGCGATCTTGCTGATGTTCTCGCGGATCGACGCGCTGGGCGGCTACTCGCTGCCGGAGGTGGCCTTCCTGTACGGCCTGTCCGCGACCTCCTTCGGGATCGCGGACCTGGTGATCGGCTCGGCGGGCCGGCTGGGCTCGCGGGTGCGGGACGGCACGCTCGACACGCTGCTGGTGCGTCCGGCGCCGGTGCTGGCGCAGGTGGCGGCGGACCGGTTCGCGCTGCGCCGGGTCTCCCGGATCACGCAGGGGGTGCTGGTGCTGGGGTACGCGCTGGCGGCGGTGGACGTCGACTGGACGGCGGCCAGGGTGCTGCTGGTGCCGGTGACGCTGGTCAGCGGTGCGGCGATCTTCGGCGCGGTGCTGGTGGCGGGGGCGGCGTTCCAGTTCGTCGCGCAGGACGCGGCGGAGGTGCAGAGCGCGTTCACGTACGGCGGTCAGACGCTGCTGCAGTATCCGCCGACCGTGTTCGGGAGGGAGCTGGTGCGCGCGGTGACGTTCGTGTTCCCGCTGGCCTTCGCGAACTGGGTGCCGGCGGCGTACGTGCTGGGACGGCCGTACCCGCTGGGCCTGCCGGGGTGGGCCGCGTACGCCCCGCCGCTGGTGGCGGCGGCCTGCTGCGCGGCGGCGGGGCTGGCCTGGCGGGCGGGGCTGAGGTCGTATCGGAGCACGGGAAGCTAGCGGGGGTCGTGGTGGACGCGTTCATCGAGCTCGACGGTGTGGAGAAGGTCTTCGACGTGCGCAGGCGCACCGGTTTCCTGCGGCGCGAGCGGCGGCGGGTGCGGGCGGTGGACGGGCTGTCGTTCACCGTGGCGCGCGGTGAGATCGTCGGGTACATCGGGCCGAACGGTGCCGGGAAGTCGACGACGATCAAGATGCTGACGGGCATCCTCACGCCGAGCGGCGGCCGGCTGCGGGTGGCGGGCATCGACCCGGCCCGGGAGCGGACCCGGCTCGCGCACCGCATCGGGGTGGTGTTCGGGCAGCGGACGTCGCTGTGGTGGGACCTCCCACTGATCGACTCCTACCGGCTCGCGCACCGCATGTACCGCATCCCGGACGCGCGTTACCGGGAGAACCTCGACCGGCTCGTCGAGCTCCTCGACCTGGAGGCGCTGTTGGAGGTGCCGGTGCGGCAGCTGTCGCTCGGCCAGCGGATGCGCGGCGACATCGCGGCGGCGCTGCTGCACGACCCCGAGGTCCTCTACCTCGACGAGCCGACGATCGGGCTCGACGTCGTGTCCAAGACGAGGGTGCGGGAGTTCCTGGGCGAGTTGAACACCGGGCGCGGCACGACGGTCCTGCTCACCACCCACGACCTCCAGGACATCGAGCGGCTCTGCTCCCGCGTGATGGTCATCGACCACGGGCGCATGGTGTACGACGGTCCGCTCGCGGGCCTGCACGAGGCGGGGGAGAGCGAACGGACCCTGGTCGTGGACCTGGAGCGGGAGCTCCCGCCCGTCGACGCGGGTCCCACGGCGCGGGTCGTGCGGGTGGAGGGGCCGCGCCAGTGGCTGGCCTTCCCGGCGTCGGGGTCGGCGGCCCCGCTGGTGGCGCGGATCGCGGCGGAGTACCCGCTGGTGGACCTGTCGGTGCGGGAGCCGGACATCGAGGCGGTGATCGGCCGCATGTACGCGGGCCGGAAGACCGTGGTGCCGGGTGCGGGGAGCTCGTAGGCTGCTGTGCATGACCGACGACGCAGTCCCGGACCTCCGCGCCTCCGACGCCGACCGTGAGCGCGTCGCCGAGGTCCTGCGGGACGCCCTCGCCGAGGGCCGGCTCGACATGGCCGAGTTCGAGGAGCGGCTGGACGCGGCGTACCGGGCGCGGACCTACGGTGAGCTGACACCGCTCACGCGTGACCTGCCGGCCGCGGGGGCCGCCGCGCCGCCCGCCGTGTCCCTGGACAAGCCCGCGGCGCGGGTGGACGGGGACGGGGCGTGGGCCGGGCGGATCACGGGCGGTGAGGGGTCGTCCTCGTGGGCCGTGGCCGTCATGTCCGGCTTCCAGCGCAAGGGGCGGTGGACGGTGCCCCGCCGGTTCACCGCCTTCGCCTTCTGGGGCGGCGGCGAGCTCGATCTGCGCGAGGCGGACTTCGCGGCCGGGGAGGTCGTGATCAACTGCGTCGCCGTCATGGGCGGGGTGAACGTCGTGGTGCCGCCCGGCGTCGAGGTCGTGGTGCGGGGGATCGGCGTCATGGGCGGCTTCGACCACCGGGAGCAGGGGGTGCCGGCCGCGCCGGGCGCCCCACGGGTGGTGGTCACCGGGTTCGCCTTCTGGGGCGGGGTCGGCGTCGAACGCAAGCGCAGGCGCGACCGCGAGGAGCGGGAGCTGTCCCGGGGCCGGGACCGGCGGCGCCACCTGGGGCACTGAGGCCGATGGCCGGCGGGCCGGCAGGCAGGCAGGCCGTGGCAAGCGGGCTGACTGCGGCAGGCGCGCCGCCCGTGACAGGCCGGCCGCCCGAGGCCGGCCGGCGGGCCGCGGCGGGTGCGCCGCCCGAGGCGGCCCCGGGCGGGCTACAACTCCGCCCGTCCCGGCCCCCTGAGCTGATCCCACCCGATCAGTTCGGCCATCTTGCGGTACCCCCGGTCGCTGGGGTGGAGGTGGTCGCCGGAGTCGTACTCCGCGCGCAGCCGCCGGGGGTCGTACGGGTCGTGCATCGCCCGGTCGACGTCCACGACCGTGTCGTAGACCGAGCCGGACCGGATCGCCGCGTTGATCTCCTGCCGCACCTCCTCGCGGGCGTCGGTGTAGCCGCGGAAGCCGCGGAAGGGGAGCAGGGTGGTGCCGACGGCCTTGACGCCGTGGGCGTGGGCGCGGCGGACCAGGGTGCGCAGGCCGTCGAGGACGGCGTCGGGGTCGGCGGTGGTGCGGGAGCGGAGGATGTCGTTGACGCCGAGGTCGATGACGACGGTCCTGACGTTCGGCCGGCCGAGGACGTCGCGGTCGAAGCGGTTCAGGCCGCTGGGGTTGGCGGCCGGCCGGCCCTGCCCGTCGGTGAGGACGCGGTTGCCGCTGATGCCGGCGTTGACGACACCGTGGCGCGGGGCGTGTCCGCCGTCGGTGCGGGAGGCGCGGAGCCGGTCGGAGAGCACGTCGGGCCAGCGGCGGTTGGCGCCGGGGGTGGAGGTGGAGCCGTCGGTGATGGAGTCGCCGAAGGCGACGACGGTGCCGTCGGCCTCGCCGCTGAGGACGTCCAGCGCGGTGACGTAGCGCCAGGAGGTGATCCGCCCGGTGTACGGGGCTCCGGTCACGTCGCCGGTGTGCTCGCCGTCGGCGACGTAACTCGTCTGCCGGGCCCGGTGGTGGAAGGTGACCGGGCCCGCGGAGTCCGGGGTGTGGAGGCTGATCAGGACGTCGGTGTCGCCGGGGACGGCGAGCGGGGCGGCGTCGCTGACGGCCTGTCCGCCCGCCGGGATCGTGATCGCCGGGCGGCCGCCGAAGGTGAGCCGGCGCAGGGTGGCGGGGTCGGCGGCCGGACCGTCGTCGTCGGCCGCGACGGCGAGGGTGGCGGCGCTCACGGTCAGCGGACCGGTGCCGTAGAGATTGGACAGCGTGACGCGGGCACTCGTCCCCGCGACGCTGGTGTGGACGACGTTGCGCACCGTGCGTCCCGCCGTGCCGTCGGCCCCGGTGAGCGGTTCGCCGCCGACGGGGGCGGCGGCCCAGCTGCCCACCCACACACCGGTGGAGGCGGCCGCGGCGGAGTGGGGGCCGGTGCGGGAGGCGGCGAGGAGGTCGTCGCGGCGGCGCCCGCCGTCCCCGGCGTCGACCCCGGCGTATATGGCGGCCGAGAGGCCCACGATCACGGCGAGGACCGCGGACAGGAGGGCGCGCTGGTGGGCGTGGTGGCGGGCACGGGGCACCCCGGGACCCCCGCCGTCATGCCTGGTCATGCGGGTGTGTGTCTCCTCGGACGAGGGAGCGGCGAGGCTCCGACGGAACATTCAGGAGATCACCGTTGAACTCCCCCACCTGACAGACGCCGGGAACTCCTGTTTCGTTCCAGGAGTCGGACAGGTGGGGACAATGGTGGCGTGCGGGTCACGGGGGACCGGGAACGGATGGAGCGGATGGAACGCAGGGCAACGAAAGACAGGGCGGCGCCGCCCGCGGCGCGCGCCATGAACGTCTTCAGCGCCGCCGACGAGGAGCGGCAGCGCGGCGTGCGGCGCATGAAGCTCACCGCGGCCGGGCTGCTGGTGTTCGTGGCGGTGGTGTACGTCCTCGCCGAGTGGGCCTCCCACCGGGGCGCCGGTGCCTGGGCGGGGTACGTGGCGGCGGCGGCCGAGGCGGGCATGGTGGGCGCGCTCGCCGACTGGTTCGCCGTCACCGCCCTGTTCCGCCGTCCGCTGGGCCTGCCCATCCCGCACACGGCGATCATCCCCACGAAGAAGGACCAGCTGGGCGCCTCCCTGGGCGAGTTCGTCGGCGAGAACTTCCTGTCCGGCGACGTCGTGCGGCAGCGGCTGCGCGCGGTCGGCATCGGCAGCCGGCTGGGGACCTGGCTGGCGCGGCCGGAGCACGCCGATCGGGTGACGGCGGAGCTGGCGACGGCGCTGCGGGGCGCGCTGACCGTGCTGCGGGACTCCGACGTGCAGGCGGTGGTCGGGGAGGCGATCACGCGGCGGGCGGACGCCCAGGAGATCGCGCCGGGCATGGGCAAGATGCTGGAGAAGGTCGTCGCGGACGGCGGTCACCGGCGGGCCGTCGACCTGGTGGTGGGCCGGGCGCACGACTGGCTGGTGCTGCACTCGGACTCGGTGATGGACGCGGTGCAGGGCGGCGCGCCCGGCTGGACGCCCCGGTTCGTCGACAAGCGGATCGGCGAGCGGGTCTACAAGGAGCTGCTGCGCTTCTGCGTGGAGATGCGGGACATGCCGTCCCACCCGGCCCGCGGCGCCCTGGACCGCTTCCTGCGCGACTTCGCCGCCGACCTCCAGTCCGACACCGACACCCGCGCGAAGGTGGAGCGGCTCAAGAGCGAGGTGCTGGGCCGCGGCGAGGTCCAGGACCTGATCGCGTCCGTCTGGACGGCCGTACGCGCGATGATCGTCTCCGCGGCCGAGGACGAGCGCAGCGAGCTGCGGCTTCGGGTGCGGGCCGCGCTGCTGTCGCTGGGGTCGCGGATGGCGACCGAGCAGAAGGTGCAGGGCAAGGTCGACACCTGGGTGGAGAGCGCGGTGGTGCACGTGGTGTCGACGTACCGCAAGGAGATCACCCTGCTGATCACCGACACCGTGGCCGGCTGGGACGCCGAGCACACCACCCGCAAGATCGAGGCGAACATCGGCCGTGACCTGCAGTTCATCCGCATCAACGGCACGGTGGTCGGCTCGCTGGCGGGCCTGCTGATCTACACGGTGGCGCGGGCGCTGGGGGCGTAGCGGCGGTTCGGCGGGCGACACGGTGGCGCGGGCGCCGGGGCGTAGCGGCGGTTCGGCGGGGAAGACGGTGGTTCCGCTCGACGAGGAGGGAGCCCATGGCCACCACCGCACAGGCCGAGACCGGCCGAACCATCACGACGAACATCCCCGCTCGTCTGGACCGCCTCCCGTGGTCGCGCTGGCACTGGACGATCGTGATCGGTCTCGGCACCGTGTGGATCCTCGACGGCCTCGAGGTCACGGTCGTCGGCAACATCGCCGGGCGGCTGTCGGAGCCCGGCAGCGGCCTGCCCATCACCTCCGGGCAGGTCACCGGCATCGCCGCCGCCGTGTACGTGGCGGGTGCCTGTCTCGGCGCGCTGATCTGGGGGCGCCTGACGGACCGCTGGGGGCGCAAAAAACTCTTCATGATCACGCTGGCGGTCTACCTGGCGGCGACCGCGCTGACCGCGATCTCCTTCGACACCTGGTGGTTCCTGCTCTTCCGCTTCCTCACCGGCTTCGGCATCGGCGGCGAGTACGCGGCGATCAACTCCGCGATCGACGAGCTGATCCCGGCGAAGTACCGGGGCCGCGTCGACCTGATGATCAACGGCAGCTTCTGGCTGGGCGCGGTCGGCGGTTCGCTGCTGTCGATCGTCGCGCTGAACACGGACCTGTTCGCGGCGAACGTGGGCTGGCGGCTGACGTTCGCGCTCGGCGCCGTCCTCGCCCTGGTCATCCTCCTCGTACGGCGCCACGTCCCGGAGAGCCCGCGGTGGCTGCTGATCCACGGCCGGGACCGGGAGGCGGAGGAGATCGTCTCCTCCATCGAGCGGCGGATCGAGGCCGAGCGGGGCGGGTCGCTGCCGGCGGCCGAGGGCGAACTCACCATCCACCAGCGCCGCAGCGTCTCCTTCCTCGAGATCGGCCGCACGGTCTTCTCCGACTACCGCCGGCGCGCGGTCCTCGGCTTCTCCCTCTTCATCGGGCAGGCCTTCCTCTACAACGCGATCACCTTCGGCTTCGGCGCGATCCTCACCACGTTCTTCGACGTGCCGACCGGCCACACCGGCTACTACTTCGCCGTGATCGCCCTCGGCAACTTCTTCGGCCCGCTGCTGCTGGGCAAGCTGTTCGACACGGTCGGCCGCCGGATCATGATCTCGTCGACGTACCTGCTCTCCGGCCTGCTGCTGTTCGGCACGGCCTGGCTGTTCGACCGCGGCGCGCTGAGCGCGGCCACCATGACGGCCTGCTGGTGCGCGGTGCTGTTCTTCGCCTCCGCGGGCGCCTCCAGCGCCTACCTCACGGTCTCCGAGATCTTCCCGATGGAGACCCGCGCGATGTCCATCGCCTTCTTCTACGCCCTCGGCACCGCGGCGGGCGGCATCAGCGGCCCCCTGCTGTTCGCCGACCTCACCGGCACGGGCAAGGTCGGCGACACGGTCCTCGCCTTCCAGATCGGCGCGGCCCTGATGTGCGCGGCGGGCCTGGTCGCCGCGTTCCTCGCGGTCAAGGCCGAGGGGCGCTCCCTGGAGGACATCGCCAAGCCGCTGACGGCGGTGGCGACGACGGCCCGTACGAAGGCGGGGGCCGGGGCGGCGGCCACCACGGCGGGGAAGCCCGAGGGCCCGAAGGGGCCGCAGCCGCCGCAGGGGCCGACGGCGGCCACGGCCTGACGGCGGCCATGGCCTGACGGCGGCCACCGACCGCTCCTGCCTCCGCCCCCGCTCCCGGTCCGCCGGGGGCGGGGGCGGAGGCGTCGTCCCCGGCTACGCCCCCGTCGTCGACCCCGGCCGGACGATCATCAGGACGGTGACCGTCGCCCACAGCAGGTTGAAGATCCCGGTGAACATGGCGAGCCGCACGGTCGCCTCACGGGTCACGGCGCCCTGGCCGGAACCGGAACCGGAACTGGTGCCGCCGGTGCCGGTGCGGGCGTCGGCGTCGGGGACGCCCTCCACGAGGACCTCCTGACCGGGCAGCACGAGCACCACGAGGACGATCGCGGCCACGACGGTCAGCGCGATCGACCCGATCAGCCAGGCGTCGCCGAGCACCCCCATGGCGCTCGCCGTGAAGAACCCGAAGGCGGGGACGGCGATCCCGACGGCCGCGTACACCCGGCAGATCCGGTGCAGCAGCCGTACGGTCTCGGCGGCCCGGACGTCGTCCGGGGCGGCCAGGGCCCGGCGCGCGGCGGGCGGGAACATGCTCGCGGCGACGGTGACGGGACCGATCGCGACGATCGCGGCGATGACGTGGACGGCGAGGAGGAACTTGGTCACGGGCCGACGGTAGGCGCCCTGCCGGTCCCGCAGAAGTGGCGGGAGTGCCAGGGGGCGACGGATTCTCGCCAGCCTGTTCACGACCGGTGACGGGGGAGAGGCGGCCGAGGGGGTCTTGTCGTTCCCGGTGGGACCGGCTTGGCGGTATCCCGTCGTACGCCTACGCTCTCGCCATGCACACCGTCGCCGTCCTGGCCCTGGACGGGGTCATCCCCTTCGACCTGTCCGCCCCGATCGACGCCTTCGGCTGGGCCCGGCTGCCCGACGGCCGGGAGGCGTACCGGGTGCGGGTCTGCTCGCCGTACCCGTCGGGCGAGGTGAGCGCGGGGGCGTTCACGGTGCGGGCGCCGTACGGCCTGGAGGCCCTCGCGGAGGCGGACACGATCATCCTGCCCGGCGTGCGCGAACCTCGGGACCCGCTGCCGGACGGCGTCGCGGAGGCGCTGCGCGCGGCGGCGGCGAACGGCACGCGCATCGCGTCGATCTGCGTCGGCGCGTTCCTGTTCGCCGCGACCGGCCTGCTGGACGGCCTGCGCGCGACGACCCACTGGATCGCCGCCCGCGACCTGGCCGAGCGCCACCCGGAGATCACGGTCGACGCGAACGTCCTCTACGTCGACAACGGCCAGTTCCTGACCTCGGCGGGCGCCGCCGCGGCCCTCGACATGTGCCTGCACATGATCCGCGGGGACCACGGTTCGGCCGTCGCCGCGCAGGCCGCCCGCATGTCGGTCATGCCCCTCGAACGCGAGGGCGGCCAGGCCCAGTTCATCGTGCACGACCTGCCGCCCGCCCCGTCCGGGGCCGCCCTGGAACCCGTCCTGCGCTGGATGGAGGAGCACTGCGCCCGCGACCTCACCCTGGACGAGATCGCGGCCCGGGCGGGCATGAGCACCCGCACCCTCAACCGCCGCTTCCGCGAACAGGCCGGCACGACGCCCCTGCAGTGGCTGCACCGGGCGCGGGTGCGGCGGGCGCAGTACCTGCTGGAGACGACCGCGCACCCCGTCGAACGGATCGCCGCGCAGACGGGCTTCGGCTCCCCGACGGCCTTCCGGGAACGCTTCCGCAAGGTGGTGGGGACGAGCCCGCAGGGATACCGGCGGGCGTTCCGGTCGGGAGCGGGTGCGGGCGCCGGGGCGGCGGCGCAGGCGGGGTAGAGGGGTTCTGCGGGGCAGGGGTCCTGCGGAGCAGCGGGCCGGAGTCGGCGGGGTCGGCCCGGCGAGCGGGGATCCGGAGCCGGCGGGGTCAGCCCCGACGGTCCGCGACCGCCCAGGAGGCCAGCGCGACGGCGCCCGCGACCCCGAACACCGACGGCCAGGCGCCCACCTTCTTGGCCAGCGGATGCGACCCGGCGAACGCGGCGACGTACGCCACGCCCAGCGCGCCCGCGGCCTTCCCGCCCGCCTGCTGCCGCCACTGCCGCGCCGCCGCGGCCCCCGCCACGGCGAGCACGGCCCCGCCGAGCGGCCGCTTCTTCGTCCACCGGGCCACGCCGTACCCGCCGACGAGACCACCCGCGGCGATCACCGAACTGGGAACCTTCGCCATCACTGCCTCCACGAGTCACGTCCCCCGAAGCCACCTGAAGTCACCTGAAGGCTAGTGCGCGCACCACGGATCACCCTCAACCTGAGTCGAGGCTTGTCAAGTTTCCTCCTTCGAGCTATATAAGAAGCCGTAGGGCATCGCACCGACAGATCTGACGAGAGGAGTGGACTGTGATGCTCATGCGTACCGACCCTTCCCCAGCTCTCGACTTCGCTCGAGCCGGGCGATACCCCTATCGCGAATTCGACCGACTCGCGCAGCAGGTTCTTGGTGCCAACGCCGCCACGGGGACCGGCAACCGCCCCGCCGCCATGCCGATGGACGCCTACCGTTCGGGGGACGACTTCCTCGTCCACTTCGACCTCCCCGGCATCGACCCCGAGACGATCGAGCTGGACGTCGAACGCAACGTCCTCAGCGTCCGCGCCGAGCGCCGCACCCCCGCCCCCGAAGGCGCGGAGCTGCTCGTCGCCGAGCGCCCGACGGGCACCTTCACCCGCCAGCTCTTCCTCGGCGACACCCTGGACACGGAGCGCATCGACGCCTCGTACGAGGCCGGCGTCCTGACCCTGCGCATCCCCGTGGCCGAGCAGGCCAAGCCGCGCCGCATCCAGATCTCCGGCGGCGACGGCGGCCGCAGGCAGATCAGCGGCTGACGTCCCGCCTCACGTCCCGTGGCCCCGGGCCCGCCCCCGGGGCCACGGGCCACGCCCGCCCCTCGCCGCACCACCCCGGCCCGGACCCAGAGGAGGAGCCCGAACGATGACGACGACCGCGACGACCACCGCGCAGCCGCCGAGGACGCTGATCCCGGCCCCGCAGAGGTCCGTACGCGCGACGGCCGTCGAACACGACGACCGCAACGACTGGAGCGACTGGAGCGAACTGATCGCGGCGGTGAGGGAGTCGGGCCGGTACCCGACCACCGCCGAGGCCGAACGCGTCACCCGCACGGTCCTCTCGGAACTGGGCAGCCGGCTGACCGGTGACGAACGGGCGGCCCTGGCCCGCGCACTCCCGGCGAAGGCGGCCGCGCTGATCGAGTCCCGAACCCCCGCCCCTCGCCCCCACTCGGCCCGCGAGTTCGTCGAAGCGGTGGCGACTCGCATCGAGGGTGCCACCCCCGCCACGGCCCGCTGGCACGCCGGCTCGGTCCTCGGCGCCCTGCCGCCCCTGATCGGCGACACCCTGACCGACCGCATCCTCACCCAACTCCCGCCGGGCTACGCGTTGCTGTTCGGCCGGGCGGAACTGGCGGCCCGCACGGCCTGACCGCGCCACCCGTTGCCGGGGGCTGTTGCCGTCGACGTATGGCAAACCGTCCCCGGCACCTCCACCTTCGGCGAGGCCGTTTTGGTTCGGCCTGCTCAGTGAAAGCGTAGGGAGCCTTTTCAGCGTTGTCTGTCCAGGGTCGGCGAACCTCGCTCAGTCGCGGTGTCAGGGCCACCGGGTACTGGTATGACGGCTCTCGCGCTGCACGCCGCGTGGGCTTGCGGGCCGGTTCCCCGGTCCGCCGCTCGTGATCGGTCTGCGGGGCACGGACGATGCCCGCTGACACCGGCCGGGCCGGTCTCCTGGTGTCGCCCTGCTGGCCGCGGGGCGCCCTGACGACGCCCGGGATGCTTTCGCTCGATGTCTTTCCCCGGGGGCGGTGGCCGGTCCTGCCTGCATGAACCGGGCGCGTGAACGGCTTGCCGAACTGGACCTCCGTGACGCTCCTGGCCCTCGGGGTGGAGTGGCCGGGCGGCATCCGGCCGGCGGGGCGCGACCGGTTGCGGCGCTCTGCCGGGAGCGTGGAGACGCGCCTTCGGGCGAGGGGCCGACAGACGTGGAGGGAGATCGCGACCGCGTCCGAAGAAAGGCGCTCAAGTGGTGAACGGGAGCGCCTTTTCCCACGTTGCGCTGATTGGACGCGCGCGCGTCCCTGCGATGCCGCCGTGCGCTGTGGCCCTCGGCGGCACCACACCACCGTGGAAGGAACAACTCACCAGTGAAGCGCTTCATCACACGCCTCGCGGTAGTCGCGGCGGCCGGAGCCATGGCCGTTGTGCTGCCTGCTTCGTCGGCGTCCGCCATCAACCGCACCGATTGCAACGGATTGGGTCTCCTGTCGCTTCACAACGCAGGCGGCTCCCTCTGCTTCGCCAACGCGGGCGTGCAGAGCGTGGCGATCTACGGCGTGGACCGGATCTGGACCGGAGACAACAAGGTCACGTTGGAGTACGTGCCGAGGCTGGGCGCGCCGGCGACCAGCGCGACCGTGGACAAGTGGCATTTCGGTAACATCCCCGGTGAGCCCATCCACAAGATCACGAAGATCAGGATCTGGTAGCGCCCGTCGCCGCGGATGAGGTGACAGCGGGCCCTCGTCAGCGAGGGCGCAGGCACTCGGTTCTGGAACCCACCGTGTCGCGGAGGTGGGGGCGCGGCCGGGCCGCAGCTGCAGTTGTCCACACGGCTGCATGACGTCGCTGCGATGGGCTCGTTGAGCGTTTTCAGAGCGGTCACCGATGGGGTGATGCCGTCGAGGGCGCAACGCGCGGGGCACCTGTGCCGTTGAGGGAGATGTTCGACGTCTCAACTCATCAGCTCAGGTGCCTCGTTGGTCCACAGTCCTGCCGCACTCGACCCGCCCCATGCGCTGGTGGAGGGGGTAACCATGCTCATCGTCACCCGCGAGGGTGACCGCCGCTGCAAGCTCCCGCCGCACCGACGCGCGCTCGTCGCTCCGGTGCACCCGCGCAAGCACGACCCCCTGGCCCAGATGGCCGCCGGCTTCGGGATCTGGGTCGGCACCGTGGATCGGTGATGTCCACACCTGGGGAGACGAGTTCGTAGTCGACACGGCGTCCTTCGCCCGTCTCGAAGATGCTGAACGCGGGCTTGAAGACCACCGCCATCGCAGCGGTGCGGGAAGGGATCCCGAGGTTGAGTGAAGGAAGGCCGAGGTCCCGAATGAGCCGCTCCATCTGCTCACGCATGACCGACGGCCCACCGATGTTCGTGTACAGCCCCTGCTCACCGATGACGACGTCGTATCGGTGCTCCCCGTCGTAGAGGACCTGCTGCCGCTCCATCCGCTTGGCGACCCCGGCCGGCACATCATCCGGAACCCCGAGGAACTCGACGACCTGTCGCAGGATCACGGTGGCGTACGCCTCGGTCTGCAGCGTGCCCCAGATCATGGTGGGCACGAACGCCTTCCCGTGCCGCGTCTGCCGGTACCAGCCGATCACCTCGTCCTGGATGTCTTCTGTGCCAGTGGACAGCCGCTGCTGCCAGGGGTCATGTGGATCATGGTTCTCTCCTTTTCTCATCAATAACGACGGATTCCAGACCATGGATGGTGATGCGGGATGGTCACCATCCAACCGTCGGACCGCTGCTACCGTCGCTGTCATGTCGCTCTTGGGCACCGCTGGTCGTGCTGTCGATCTACGAGTTCGGCCGGTGGATGAAATTCTTCATCGCGTCGAGCGGGCGCTCCAGGTTCGCTTGGCCGCGGACACCGTGGTGCGCAAGCGGCGCTCCATCGGCGCGAGGACGAACCGCGACACGTGGGTCCGGGTTGAGCGCCGCTCACTGGACAAGATCGGCGACCAGGGATGGAACGGCACCGAATGTGCCGCGCGCCTGGAAAACATCGCCCAGCCGGCCTGGCAGTCATGTGTGGTCTGGCGGGACCCTGACGAGCCCGCAATGTGGCGCGCCGACGAGACCGACTTGCTGCCCGGAGTGCCGGTGGGTACGGCAGTGCTGGGTGACGCCCCACAGCTGGCGGACAACTGGTGGCAGGACCTGAGCGCCTCGCTGGATGCCCTCGCCGCGCAGCACACGATGCGAGTCGCCACGCCGGACACCGTCACCATCACGCAGGCTCTCGTCACTGAGTCCGTCCGTGCTGCATTTCCCGGTGACTTCGATACGACCGTTGAGCAGTGGGTGCCGGCGCACGCGGATCTGAACTGGGCCAACATGACCGCGCCCACCTTCTGTCTCTTCGACTGGGAGGACTGGGGGACCGCACCGCGAGGCCTGGACTCCGCGACCCTGTGGGCAAGCTCGCTCGCCGTCCCGGCTCTGGCAGACCGCGTCAGGCACGAGCGGCGCCGCGACTTCGAGAGCCGGGACGGCAAACTGATGACCCTGTTCGCCTGCTCGAAGATCCTCGGCCCGTACGCCGACCCGGGTGATCCTCGACGGACGCCGGCCCGGGTCGAGGCTGAGCGACTCGTCGCGCAGCTCCAGGACGCCTGAGGCTGCAGTCGGTCATTCAGGCCATAGGTGAATCAGGCAGGATGATCCGCCCGGTCAACAGGACCTCGTGGTTTGCGAAGAGCGCGTCCAGGACGAAGCGCCGACGGATGTGGGCCGTCCACCGCGCACCGGGTAGGTCCACGTACGCCCGGACCGTCCTGGCACGGCTCGCCTGGGTCAGAATCCAACGGGCCTGGTCTCCTTCCTGATTGCGACCGCCCAGGTCCCGTGCGAGACGCCATAGTTCGTCGCCGTCGCCGTGTTCGTCGACGATCGTGACGAGCCCGATGTCGCCGAGACCACGCTCGTCGCCGGATTGGGTGGTGTAGGCGACAGTGAGGGTTTCGAGGGGGAACACCGTCACGCGACTGGTTGCTGCCAGCTCGGTCAGGGACACGTGGGCAGTCCGTTCTGGGAAGGCGGGTGTACGTGCCGGCCCGATGGAGGTCGGCCCGTCTGCGGTGCGCGGCGAAACGTCAGCAGCACGGCCCGTCACCGCAGCACGCGGGCGCGTTGCACTCGGCGGCCGTACCCCACAGCCGTTCGTCGACCTCGAAGCCCGCGGCGCGCAACCTGCCCACCACGTCGACCATCAGGCCGCGGGTGCGGACCTTGGAGTTGGGCTGGTGGTGCAGGAAGTACCCGAAGCTCCGCCGGCACCACTCGGCGTACCAGTCGGTGTGCAGGATGAGCGTGTGCCACCCGGGGTCCACCCGTTGCGAGGGAGCCATGCGCGCGCCTTCACCGCTGGTACCCATGACGAAGACCAGGGCGAGCGCCTGGTCGACGACCTGATCGGCGACACAGCGCTCCATGCCGTACTCGTCGGCACAGAAGGCGGCGAGCGTCTCGAACTCGTCGTCGCTGACGAGGGAGCGGCCGGTGCGCGTTTCGGCGGCTACGGCGGTGACGGTCATGGGGTGGCCTCCTTGATGTGGGCGCTGCCGAGGGGGCAGGTCACAGCCGGACTTCTTCCTGCTGCCTCCGGTGAAGCTACGAAAGGCACGTCTCTCACAGCCAGCGATGTGCATCGATGTGCAGACAGTTCAGGAGGCGCACGTGAAAAGCTTTCACGCCCTTGACTGACGGCTTGCCCACCGCGACTTTTGATGCACATCAGCGCATCATCGCGTCACGGGAGGCAGTCATGCGCTTACGGTTCATCGGCATCGACCCGGACACGGGCAAGAACGGGTCGCCCACGGCCTGGGTCGACCTGGAGACAGCGGACATCCTGATCCAGAGCTACACCGCGGACGAGGAGACGCGGGCCCACTGCGTGGAGAACCCCGCCCCGGGGCACGCGAAGGGCATTCCCCCTCACGAGACGGTGGTGCGTATCCCCGTACGCCTCGTGCCCGTCCTGAGGGAGGCCTGCGATGCCGCAGAACGCGCCCAGCTTTGACGAGTTGATGGAGGCTGCGCGGCACTCGGCCGTCCACCTCGAAATGCGTGATCAGTACGCGGTCGGCGACGAATCCGACGACTACGACTCCTGGCTACGGACGGGGCGACGGGACGTGGACCCCACCTCGGAGTACTGGGCGCCCTGGGTCGACATGATCTCCAGGGCCGTCGCCCGCGGGGTCGTCGTACGACGTGCGCGCATCGTGTCCGAGCCGGTCACCGAATACATTCGCTACGAGCATGCCGGTACCGTCGTCAACGTGCGGGCAGGTGAACAGGTCCGCTGGCTGTCCCGTCGACGAGCGGCCGACCTGATGCTCCCGGGCGCCGACCTGTGGATCTTCGACGGAACCCAGGTCCTCTTCAACCACTTCACGGGGGTGGGCGACTGGGGCGACCCGGCCATGGAACTGCGTACCGAACCGACTGTCGTCAAGCAGTGCGCGGACGCCTTTGAGACGATCTGGGAGCGCGCGGTCCCGCACGACGACTACGAGATCCACTGACAGGAAGCACCACAGGCCGGCTCATGTCCATATCCCCGTCCTCCTCGGCCCAGGCCGCACGCGAAAGCGTGGCGCGACGACTACGCGACCTGAGGAGGAACGCCGACCTCACGGTCACCGAGCTGGCCTCGCGGTGCCACTGGCACCACGCCAAGACGTCACGCATCGAAAACGCGAGAACGCCACCCTCGCCTGCCGACATCCGCGCGTGGTGCCGCGCGACGGGTGCCGATGACCAGGCAGAGGACTTGATAGCGGCCTCCCAGGACGCAGAATCGTTGTACCGCGAGTGGCGCCAACGGGTGCGGGCCGGCCTGCGGAAGCTCCAGGACAGTTACGTCGAGCTGTACAGGTCGACGGACGTGCTGCGCGTGTACTCCCCGCTCCTGGTCCCCGGGTTGTTGCAGACGGAGGGATACGCCCGTGCGCTCCTGAGCGCCAATGCCCGCCTGCTCGGCGTACCCGACGACGCGGCCGAAGCGGCGGCCGCCCGCCTGCGACGCTCCCAGATCATCCACGAGCCGGGGCATCGCTTCGTGATGGTCATCGAAGAAGCCGTTCTCTACTACCAGTTGGGCGACGCCGACGCCATGGCCGCACAACTCGGCTACCTGCTCACGGCTGGAGCGCTTCCAGCGGTGTCCTTCGGCATCATTCCGATGTCGACGCGCGAGCGCACGCTGTGGCCCCAGGAGACGTTCGACGTGCACGACGACACGCTCGTGTCCATCGAACTGATCTCCGCAGAGGTCAACATCACCCAGCCATCGGAGATCTCCTTGTACCTCAGGACCTTCGAGCAACTGCGCGGCATGGCCGTCTACGGAGCCGAGGCGCGAGCCCTCATCCTCCGGGCCATCGAGGCGCTGGGCTGAGCCGGGTCGGCCCGTGTTCACACGGTGGAACGTACCCGCCCGGCGAACTCCTCGGCACGCACCGCATGGTGCCAGGCGGCATCCCGCGCTTGGCATGCGGCGAGGACCTCGACAGGGTCCTCGGTGACGTACACACCCAGCGTCGTGTCCTCGTCGTCGAACGCGAAGCGGACGAGAATACTGGAGTCGAAGAGCCAGAAGTCGTGGTCCGGCAGCCTCAGTTCCCGAGCACGGTTGCGGCGCAGGATGCGAATGTCCTCGCCCGCGCCGATGTTGCTGGGGGCGCTGGCGAGGAGGAACTCCTGGCCTTGAGTGGCCGGTTCGTCGACCAGCCGCACACGTTCGAACCGTTTGCCGAGAGCCGTCTGCGCCCGGACGTTCTCACGCCAGGCGTTGTCCGGGTCGCGGGCGATGTCCTCGCCCGCGAGAAACCGGGCCCACTTGGGGCTGTTGCGGTCGGAGGCGTACCCCCGACGGGTCTCCAGGCGCCAAGCAGTGTGCCTGAAACCGTGGAACAGGTCCGCGATCGACGAGAACGGCTGGAGCTCGGGAGCATCGCTCCGTGGCGAGAACCGCGTCAGCAGGCTGCGCGGGACGCGGACGAAGGTCTCGGTCTCCTTCACGTCCCGCAACTGCGTCAGGTGCCCGGGGTCGGCCTCACGCTCACCCTGTACGAGGATCTCGTCGGTGCCTTCGATGCCGTACAGGGTGGGGCAGTCACCGTCGTCACCGGTCGTCCCGATGAGTCTGAGCGTCATGCCGTCCTCCATCTGTGCTTGTCGGAGACCCAGGATGTTCTTGCCGAGCCCGGCGGCGCTCAGCGATTGCGGCGGATTGCGCACGTGGTCCGGCCGAAGGGGATTGCGCGCAAGCGGGAGCGGCGAGCGCCGCGTGGATCTCGCCTGCAGCACGCCGGGGATCCCGCGCCCTCAGCTCTGCGTGCCCTCCTGCACAGCACGCACGAACGAGCGCCAGGCCGTGCTCCCCACGGTGACGACGAGTTCCCCCGCCCTCTTCGAGTCCCGCACGAGCACTCCGTGTCCGCTCAAAGCGCATTCGACGCACTCTCCCCCCGCCCCGTTGCTGTAGGAGGACGTGAACCACGTGGGACGGCCGTCGCCGCCGGGGATTGCAGTGCTCACCTTGCGAACTCCTTCGAAATCGATTCGATCAAGTGGGTCGAACGCTGAGGACTCAGCGCCGCGGCCCGTAGGCCGTCGAATGCCCTTGTGTACTCACGGACATGATGCTCGCCCTCCAGATAGATCGCGTCGGTGATGCCGTCCCGGTACACGATGTCCGGGTCCTCCGGTGCCGGAAAGCCCAGCATGGTGAACGATCCCGTGGTCGGATATGTGCCCGAATCGAAAGGGAGAACCTGGAGGGTCACGGCGGGCAGTCGGACGGTGTCCAGGACACGCTCCAACTGCTCCCGCATGAGCGCACGGTCCCCGATGACATTGCGGAGAGCGCCTTCGTTCACGACGAACCAGGCCTCGGGTGCGTCCGGTCGGCTGAGCATGTTCTGACGTTCCATACGCACGCGGACGGCTCTGTCGATGTCCGCGGTCGTCATGTGCGCGCCGGTCCGGTGAAGTTCGGAGGCGTAGGCGTGCGTCTGCATGAGGCCGGGCAATACCTCGCACTGGTACTGGCGGAAGGTGGAGGCGTCCTGCTCCAGGCCGATGTAGATGTTGAACCACTCCGGGACACCGGAACCGTGCACCTGCCACCAGCCCCGCACCTTGGCCTGCCGGGCGAGCGTCTTGAGGAACTCCCGCAGCTCGTCCCCGGTGCCGTAGAAGCGGCACAGGGCGTCGATGTCGGAGGGCTGGACCCGCCCGCTGCCCGTCTCCATGCGGTTGACCTTGGAACCGCTCCACTCCAGGGCCTCGCCGACCTGGGCACAGGTGAGCGCGCTCTGTTCGCGGAGCTTCTTCAGCTCGATCGACAGGCGGCGCCGGCGTGCCGTGGGTGATCCGGCCATGTGAACCCCGTTCTGTGTAGCGGGCGTTCAGTCTCGCGCCAAGAGGGGTGCTTGCCAATCACTCGGAAGTGGGAATCCCGCCGTGCACATTGCATGAAGGGATTCGCAACCTCCACCCTGGTCACGAGGCGGAAACTCAAAGTGATGCCTCGTGACCCTGCGTGGCTCGCGGGGCGTCGTCGCGACGAGAGGGTTTTCGTGAACCAGCAAGCGTGCGTGAAACGCAAGCCGTGGGACCTCGCCTTCACGGCCTCCCCGGCGGAGGTGGCCGGCCTGCGCCGGGTCATGCGGTCCCACCTCGGCATCTGGGGCCTGCACGGAGTGGTCGACGAGGCTCAGCTCTGTGTCAGCGAGCTGGTGTCCAACGTCATCACACACGTGGGACCCGGAACCCCGGCTGTCCTCGCGGTCTCGATGAACGGTGCCTACCTGCGCGTCGAGGTCCATGACCCCGACACCCGCGCTCTGCCCACCCTGCTCGATGCGAAGGCCGACTCCGAGGGAGGCCGAGGCATGGCGCTCGTCGACGCGGTGGCCGCACGATGGGGCGTCGAACTCGGCCCCGACCGCAAGGTCACGTGGTGCGAGCTGGCGACGGGACTGACCTCACCGGACGGTCACGTGGAGGACCCCGGCGTGCGGCGGGCCGAAACCCTGTTGGAGCTGAGCACGGACGCAGGACCGCCCTGCCTGCCCGGGACGGGGAGACTGGGCAGGACCATGGCCGAGGAGTCGGTGATCTCGCTCATCACAGACCTCCTCCACTGGCTCCGCGCCCACGGCTGCGACGTGGAGAACGCCCTGGACCGGGCACAGACCCGCTACGACGCAGAAATGGGCGTAGCCGGCGACGGGACGTTCCGAGAGACGGCCGTCTGACGCGGCGACCCTACGGACCTCCGTCGGCATCCGCGGCGAGCAGAAGTGCATCGTGCAGGCCACCCGGTACCCCTGCCCTGGGAGGGGTGGCCATGCATCAGGGCGACAGGCCACTGCTCGCACCACCGCGGTTCCACAACGTAATGCCGATAGAGAGCCGAATTACGTCCATGGTACGAGCCTGAGAGCCTTAAGTGCATGACGAGGAGTAGGCGGCCGCAGTGGCGCCGCTTCGCCTGATTGAAAGTCAGACGAATGCCATTTAATGTGATACTAGCCTTTATGGGTCGTTCACCCATATAGAATCACTGCTATGAAAATCTGCTCCAAGCTGGTCGATGTGAAGGCGTAGCGACCTTGCTGAGGAGCTTTATCCGGATCGCGTCATCCGCGGAGGAAAGAGTGAATTGAACTGGCGATTGCTTTCCCTAGAGGAATGGGGACTGCGTTGCCGATCTGTGTTGCGATTTCGGTTTTTGAGCCGCACCACCGGAACTCCGGCGGGAATCCTTGAATTCGCGCAGCCTCGAAGTGGGTGATTGGACGATGCTCCTCCGGGTGGAGGTATCGTCCCTTTTCGGGCTTGTAAAATTCGGTCCGAATAGTGACGGAAGGCTCCCCTCGGCGAAGTCTTCCCATGACGTCACCAGTGCCACTGTTGTGATTGTCCCAGCTGGTGGTGGAAAGATAGTTGACGGTTGTCTTTACGCCAGGCGGATTTCCCGTCTCGAAGATCTTTATTTCTCCGGACTCATCGACCGTGTACCATTTGTTGCGCAAATCTTTCCGATTTCCACCTTCGGGGATTGCGTGATACCGGGCGATTGAGAGAGGCTCCGGGTTGCGGCGGATATGTAGCTCCGTGGTCGTGAAAATCCCTGGTAGGTGGGCATCCACTTCCGGGACGAAGATCTTCCTGTCCGGGAGTTCCGTGCCGCCAATAACGATTCTCGCGGATTCGGCGAAAATTTCATCGACCGGATTCCAGTAATCCGAGCCAGTGTTCAAACCGTCCAGCGGTTGAGTGGGTAGTGTGCCATTCTTCCGAGGGGGGCGCATGTGTGTCATGGCCGGATAGTTCAAGGTGCGTCCGTTGTCGATATCGCGACGGACTCCCAGGATAATTGCTCTCCGGCGGGCCTGATTGGCGCCGTAATTCGCCGAGTTGAGAAGGTAGCGCTTGTTTTTTCCCTCGGTGCTGTCGGTGGGCTGAAAACCGGGCGGATCGACGAGCCGGTATTCGGCGAGGCGCCCTCCGGGCTTGACCTCGAGTAGCAGGTTTTGGAACTCGTCCGATTTCAGGAAGCGATCGACATTCTCAATGACGAATACCTTCGGACGGATATCGGCCACGATCCGCACGTAGTCTTCCCATAGTCGGTTGCGCTCGCTGCCCTTCTTGTGGCGATTTAGAGCGGAAAAGCCCTGGCAGGGTGGTCCTCCGACCACTACGTCTGCATTCAAGTCAGCCATCGTCGGCTGCCAGACCTCGATGTCACCGACATGGACTCGCGCTGGAGGGACCTGCTCGTCCTTGCGTAGACGCCCGAAGTTGGCGGCGTACGTTGCCGCAGCAGCCAGGTTGTGTTCCACCGCAGCGACGCTGTGGAACACAGCTCCACTCTCGTCCGCACCTTCCGGTCGGAACTCGTGAAAGCCCTGGGTGAAGCCCCCGCAGCCGCTGAAAAGATCGACGACAGTGATGGGTTCGGGGGCAACGGGGCCGGGCGTACGCATGTGGAGATCTTAACCGCGAAGGGCCGCGGCGAGGGCAAGTCCGACGGCGGTGGCCAGAGGTGGGGGCATCGCATGCCCCACCTGACGATACCTGGACGTCTTGCCGCCGGTGAACCGCCAGTCAAGTGGGAAGGCCTGGATGGTGGCGGCCTGTTCCACAGTGAGCTTCGGATGTCCGTCGATGGGGAGTTCCGGACCGGGCGGCTCGTCCCCCAGGCTGTTGCCGTTCACCCCGAGCGCTGCCCATGCGTTTTTACTGCCGGTGGGCCCCAGGTCGGCACCGCCGCGACGCTCGGAACCTCCGACCAGAGCCGGTGCCGGACGATCAGCGTTCCTTGTCCATCGTTCTGCGCCGGCCCAGCCCCGGGAAGACATCGAGGGACCGAGGACCTGCCCCACGGTGGGCGGGGCAGTCTGGCCGGGGCGAGGCCAGGAGAAGGCCTGGAAGTACGGTGCTTGCAGAGCCACGAGAAACCCGCTGCTACGGTTCTGCGGAACACCGAAGTGCGCCGCGTTGAGAACTTTCCAACTAGAGCGAAAACCTGCGTGGCTCAGTACACGCTCGATCCAGGCGCGATCTTCTGCGAACGCGGGGCTCTCGACGAGTTCGGGAACGTTCTCGAAGAGCAGCGCCTTCGGCGCGACCTCACAAGCCAGCTCGATTGCCGTCCGCAACACCATGCGCTCGACGGCGTCCTCGGGACGAGCCGCGGTTGCAGAAGATTTCACACGAGGCAGGCCGGCACTCACGAGATCCACCCCCACCACATCCGGACGCATGGCAACCCTGAATTCCCTGACATCGATGCAAATCACATCCCAATTGGGCCTGTTTCGATCGATGGTGAAGCAGGCGTCCGCTTTGCTGTCGATGAGGAGTACCGGATCGAAGCCGGCCCGTTCCAAACCCAGTGCCTGTCCTCCGGCGCCTGCGCAGATCTCCAGCGATGTGAAACGCCGAGCGGACTGCATGGTGTCCGCCGTCGTCCTTGACTCTTGGTATGTCACCTCGGGTGAGACGGAACCAGACGAGGCTTTTGGGTCACACGGTGGGTCAATGGGGGACTCGGATGTCGATCTGAGTGGCGCCACTGTCGAGGAGTCACCACGCTGCGCGTCGACGGATTCCTGTGCCACAGCACGCAACTCTTCGTCCAACTGCTGTTCTTCGATTCCGTCGAACAGTACGAACGGAGCAAGTCGCAGGAGTCGCTTGAGGAAGTCCTGCAACGTCTTGCGTTCGTTCAGTCCCTTCAGGTCAAGCCCGTCCCAGACACGCAAAATGGCGCGGACCAA
The DNA here is from genome assembly GCF_043198675.1 of Streptomyces sp. NPDC048734. Lineage (NCBI taxonomy): Bacteria > Bacillati > Actinomycetota > Actinomycetes > Kitasatosporales > Streptomycetaceae > Streptomyces > Streptomyces sp. NPDC048734. Next base: position 138,848 of record NZ_JBICUZ010000001.1, read on the forward strand.
GTGAGGGCTCCCGCCGAGCGCCGCACGGCGGGCATAGATCTGGTCGAATGCGGCCTCCCCGAGAATCTCGAGGGAATGGTAGGGATTCGAGTCCCCCGGGGCGCGGACAAGTTGGGCGCGCCACCACAACCTCCCAAATACATGACGAGTGAGGTCTGTTCCAAGAACGCGGTCCTTGGGCGGCTGTGGATAGCGCCAGAATGCGACATCCGGTAGCAGCATCAGTGCCAGAAATGCCCATATGTCCCGAGAGGCGGCCTCGGCGGGCACCACACCCATTTCCGAATGGAGCATGGCAGCCAGCTGAAGATCGAACTGAGCGTTGCGTCCGCGGTCGCCGTCGTCAGGGAAGCCGCTCTGCTTGGCCAGCTCGAGCACTCCTTCCCGGAGCTCCCGCAGTCGTGTGCTGGAAACCCTGTCGCCTCCTGTGGCCACATAGACCGACGACTCATGGGCCAGGGTGACTCGCTGGGACAACTCGGCGATGCTCAGGGTGCAGTACTCGTCGAAAAGTGGCTTGGCCTGCTCGGCGAGCAGCCTGGGATAGAGGAAGCTCATCGCGATACCTCGAAGATCTTGACGGCCGCCTGCAAGTCCGATGCGAACAGAGCAGGCGACTGCCTTTGGCGCAGCCGAACATCAGTGATCAACTGTCCGGGGAAGAGTTGCTCGAACAGGCTCAGCAAGGTGGAGCCCAGGGAGCCGTCGGGATAGTCGGTTTCCTCGCCGAAGTCTTCGTGGGACAGGGCATGTTCGATCATGATTCGGGCCGCGTCCGCGTAGACCGCGGAGAGGACGACTCGGTCGATCGGACGTGGTCTGGCCGCGTTCTGGAAGGCCATCGTTGTGACGGTGTTCCGCTCGTTGACCAGGAGCAGCAGTGCACCCATGGTCGCGCCCTCGAAGCCGCCGCTGATCTGGAGATGCCATGCGGCATCGTCGGGGAAGGACGTCCGGGTGAAGTCGATCACGGCCATGGGGAACTGGGGAGCGTCCCCCTGGAGGCGCAAAGTTTCTCTATCACTCCACAGCACGGACCCTGCCCGTCGAGGAGAGGAAGGAGGGGCATCGGGTCTGCGCTCGGCCAGCAGCAGGGCGGTGTCGAGTAGCAGCAGCCCGCCCAGATCCGCGCTCGACAGTCGGAAGTCGAATTCCACCGTGCTCGACTCGGTTTCGCACAGCCCGACACGCTGCGCCGGACCACTCAGGTTGGACCCGGTCGCCGTCCACACGGCCGACAACACCAACTTCGCGCCGTTGGTCAGTTTCGATTGTTGGCGAGCACGATCCACGGCCACATGGACTGTCCTGCGCACGTGTAGGTCCATGTGGTAGTCCCAGTCCGGCAAGGCCTCGGGCAGGGGCACCTCGCCCTCTTCGAGGACCAGTCGCCAGGGCTCAGGGGTGACGACGTCCTCTGCGGGCGCGCGATACGGCAGTACTCGGCGGGTCATTGGGCCTTCACCGCCTCCACCTTGATTCCGATCTCCGTCATCGTGTCAGGGGCCGGACGGACAAGCGCGCGCCAGACCGAATCACCGCCCTCTATGACGAGTCGGTCCGACGGGTGGAGACTGCCCGCATCGTCTTCCCAACCGACCAGGGTGGGCATGCTCGCTCCGATCGGCGGGTCCGTTTCGCGTCCACCGGCCCCCGGCAACGTGACGGCCAGGTCGATGTGAACCCGCTGTGGGCCGGGTGCCGGCAGCCGGAACTCTTGGACCAGCACAGAAGTGTTGCCACGGTCGTCGTAGTAGGGCTCACCGAGATACTGCACGCGCGGATGCCGACGCGGAGTTCCGGCGCTTCCACTGCTCGGACTGTTACCGGGGGCTTGGCCGGAGACAGCCTCGAATCCAGATGCAGTAGAGGCACGACCTTTAGCCGGAACGGGTTCGTGTACCGTCCTCGGACGGTCGTCCTCGTTTCCATTCGACCTGTGTGTGACTGTGCTACCTGGCTTCGCGTAGTTGGTGGCGCCACCGATTCCCCGGGCGCCGCCGACCAGACCGGAAAAGAGGGAACTGGCCGCACCGAGAGCTATGTTGCTCGCTCCGGGGCGTGCGCCGCCGTTCAACGACAGAAGGCCGTTCAGCGCCTCGTCGATGCGCCTGAATGTCGTGTGGACGAAGGTGCTCTCCGGCCGTTCAAGAGAATGTGGGTTCCAAGCATCGTGCGTGGGCGGTTCAGCCTTCGCGTAGACGTCGTCCATGGTCTCGTCGGCACGGAAGACGCCCGCATACCCCAGATTCGAGCTGGGCGGTTTCGGCCCTGGCCTGTAGCTGACGACAAGCTCTGCTGGGCGCATCAGGCAGACATGATGGATCAGGTCTTCGATGTTGAGCATGCGCTGCGCACTCGTCGGTGCGAATGGCGGCATGATCCGCTTCACGATCCCGAGGCGGCCCAAATATTTTTTGGGGTTTCGACACTCCAGAGCTCGACCCTTCGGACTCATCATGTCCTCGTAGGCCGCGACGAACATGTTGAGAGGCCTGGTTGCACGGGGATCAGGTACGGGGTGATCAACGCCGTCGCAAGTCACGGAGAACCGCATGGCGGGCAGCCCGGCATCCGTCGAGATCATCTTGGGCCACAGGTGCCATGCAATGGTTTCTGCCAGGTAGGTGGCCGCTTCCGATGGAGTCCGTTCGTCGAGGTTCGGGTCGATGACGACCACGGTCGTTCCGGTTTCCTCGGAGGCGAATGGCCGCAACCCAAGGCGTTGGGCGACGGCATCGGCCTCCGCGCCAATCAGCGGCTCCACTACGCCACCCGAGGTGTCACCCCACCAGTGACGGCCGGTGTAGCGGCCGCGCGCGCCTTTCTCGGTGGGCACATAGCTTTTCCACAGCGTGCAGCCGATGAGACGGGTCTCACGGCCTCCGCCCGGGGTATTGCAGCGTGAGTGCACGAGGACTGTTCCGGGCTTGGAGAGCAAGTAGAAGATTCCCTTGCCGAACCCGTAAGTGCCTCCGCCAAGCGCTCTGTCCCGCGGCTCTCCAATGTTGCGGACGAAGGAGACGAAATCCCGTTCGGGGCCGATGGCATCGTTGGCCCGCGTAGGGCCGCCGAGCCCGCGGGTCTCCCGGTCGGAAACCGCCAGGACCCGAATCCCGCTGCGCCGAAGTGTCTCGTGAAGTGGGAAGTTCGCGGGGCCGGGCGCACCCGACTGGAGGAGCGTGCGCCACGCACCGGCATGTGCGGGACTGACCGTCCACATGTCCAGTTGGTAGTCCACGGGACGCGAAGAATTCGGATCACGTGCGTCCCAGCTGTTTTGAGCGGACTCCCGAACCAGGATGGTGAGCAGATCCAGTTCGGGGCGTCCCAGTTGGTTCCGAATTCCCTCGGCGGCGCTGGCTCCTTCGGGCGGGTACGGCTGGGAGTACCAGCGGGGTTCCGTCACACGGACTCCTGAACGATGCGTTCGATCACATGGGACACCTCGTCGGCCTTCAGGACTCCCGGTACCTCGCCGGAGAGGTCGATGCTGTATTCGACGTCGAGTACCCGGACGGGGAGGCCTGCGGAGACGAGCGCGGTACTCGTCAAGCCGGGGAAGTCCGAGCCGACCTCGTACCATTTCTCCTCTACAACGGCGAAGCGAACGTCGCCATAGCGGTCGGCTTCGAACGTCCGGTACCCGGCTTCGGCCAACAGCCCGAGCAAGGCGGTCTCGTCGTCGCACCGGCGAAGTGTTTGCCCGATGAGATCCAGGAAGCCGATTCCTGTACCCGTGCTCGTGACGCGATGCAGACCGAGCCAGACCAGATGGAGACTGCCGTCGACAGGGGCTTCGAGTTGGTTGAGACCGTGTATACGGGGTTTTCGTCCGTTGACGTCAGTTCCGGCTTTGACCTCTATGGCCGCGTGACGTGCAGAGAAGTCGTGCCGGTACCGCTTCGGACCCAGCCAGAGCCGGTGGGCACTGGGGTCACATTGCAAGAGCTTATCGAGTACGAGCAGTTCCGCGAACAGGCCGGCCAACTGCTCGGGCCCCAGAGTTGGTCCCTGCGTTTGAAAGAGGGCCTTCCACCGGTCGAGGACGCGGTACAGGCCCTTGACGGGATTGTCCGGAAGCGCCTCGACGGTGCTCAGCACCTCTGCACACAGTCCTGTGAACAGGTCGTTGAGATCTCCACGCAGACAGGCCAGGTCCGCGTACATCTGGTACGTGTCTTCATCCTCGAGCGGCCGCTTGCGCAGTTGCAGGACGGGACCGTCCAGCCCGGCACGTATCCTGCGCTGCGTATTTATGGGCACGAGCAGGTGGTGGTGCCCTTCGTGGTCGACTGCTGCTGCCAAGGGCCCCTGGTCCGTCACGACCGGAAACGGTGCTACGCGCATGCGGTGTTCACCGGTACTCGGTCGGCTCTTCAGCGCGGTCCACTGTTCCTCGACCAAGCCTCGAAACGCTTCCTCGGTCACGTGTCCTCACCCTCCAGGAGGCTGAGGTCTTCGTCTTCGATCCGCACGTTGGAGAGGTCCGCGGAGATGTACTTCTCAACCGTGCTGTCACTGTCGTGGGGCTTGGGAAAGACGAGACCCACACCGATGACGTCCTCCTCACTGCTCAGCGGTGCACGGGTCTTCTTGTCCGGCCTCGGCTCCGAGTTCTTGTCGATGGGGTACAGGACCAGGAGACCGGTGTCGGGAAATTCCTCCTGCCGCCTCTTTCTGATGCCGTCCTCATCCAACTTCGTGCTGTCGCCCGGTAGATCGACCGCCGCGTCACGCGGGCTCATCAGTGTCTTGATGTCGACCGAACCGGGGGTTGCATTGGTCTTGAGACGTGAACGGACGTTGCAGCCGACAGTCACATTGGGCGCGAAGGAGAATGGTTCTCCGCTCGGAGTGCCTACGATGGCCACGTTCCAACGTCGCAGTGAATCGGCCGCCGATACACGCTTGCGTATGTACGCGCTGATGAGATCGGCGTCGTTCTCGGGGGACTTCTCGTGGAACTGGTACGACGCCAAGAATCGCGTCACGACGTCGAAGGGCACATCGCGGAAGATGTAGCGACCTTCGAGTGGACGTTCCTCCACCCTGACCGCGGTGGTGACGGAGTCCGAGACCAAGGATCGCGCGGCTGCCATGTTCCGGCGCAACCAGTCCGCGTCAGTGCGGAAGTAATGCGTTTGTACGCGCCTGCCTCCGTATGACGATGCCGCCGTCACGGCCGACCGCATTTTCGCGGCTGCTGTGACGCGCAGTGCCGGATGGGTGCGCAGGCGGACCGCGAACGTGAGCGGGGTCTCGGCCTCGGTCATGTAGATGTCGATGTCGCGCCGCATCTCGGTTTCGACCGTCGCCAGGTGCCTGAACCACTCGGCCAATTCGTCGGTCATCCAGATTCGTGGCAGGTCCGCGTAGCCATGTCGGAAGCCGAACCAGCGACCCATTTGTAGAAGGGTGTCGTAGGCCGAGACCGCTCTGACGAAGTAGCTGACTGAAAGACCCTCGAGCGTCAGTCCGCGTGACAGTGTGTTTCCACCCACGGCTATTGCGACGACGGGACCGTTTTCGTAGTCCAATCGATCTTCGCTGCTGGAATTGTCCATGATGACACGGCAGTTGTGCAGCACTCCGGGTAGTTCCGTCAGTAGACTGTCGAACGACACCTTCTTCTCGCTGAATTCTTCGGCTGCGACGCGGGTGGTCTCTTCGTCCCACAAGGCACGTAGTCGGGCGAGGAGAGTCCGGTCGGTGAGTGACTTCGCCGTCCTCTCCCGCAAATGCTCAAGTGGTTGCTTGAAGCTGTTGTGCACTGCGGTGTTGACGCTGGTGTGGATCAGCATGGTGCTGTGTGGATTGCCGGTGCCCCGGATGCGACGGGCAGCGGTGACCAGCCAGAAATACTCGATTGCGCTCCGAAGGGTGTCGGTGATGACAGGTTCGAAGCCCTCGATGTCGGCCTTCGTCTCGGGTCGGACGCACGGTACGTCCTCGATGGGAACCGTGCGGATCATGTCGTAGCCATCGTCGACGGTGTCCTCGTCCTCACCGTCGAGGGCGTAGCGCCCGAAGAGGACCTCGGTGCCGAAATGACCCGTGGGTTTGGGCAGGTTGACCACGAAGTCCCGTGGGTAGAGGTCTTCGACGCTCGGATCGATCAACAGGTTGGCGAACGGCGATGCCGTGTATCCCACGTATGCGGATCGAGGCAGGCTGCTCATGATGCTGAGGATGAGCGGATTGATGGACTTCGTGGCCACAGTTGCCTGGTCGGCCTCGTCATCGATGATCAGCGCCGGACAGTCCTTGAGATGGTCCGACGCCTTGTCCAGCCAGCGGGCGAGCTTGCGGAGAACGGTGGCGTTCTTCTTCACCACGCACAGCACGTGCGTTTTGTTGCTCTTGCCGAAGTATGCCGCGGGGTTCTCGTGCGGAGTGAAGTCCTTGTCGAGCCCAGTCAGCTGCGACCAGAGTGAGGGGTTCGGTTCCACGAGTTGTTGCACCAGGCGAGCCTGGGTCTGGCGTCGGAGCCCGTTGTGAATGCCGGCCAGGACGATGAAGAGTTTGTATCCACGGTCCGCGGCCTTGGCCATGACCGAGGTGAAGTTGGTCGTCTTGCCGGACTGAACGTATCCGACGACCAGTCCGCGAGCGGAGAAGGACTTCTCCTTTGGGTGGTTGAGCAGGGAGACGACTCGGGTGGAGGAGTGATCCAGGTCCCGGATGGCAGGCTCCTTGGGCCATCCGTCCTTGCTGAGCAGTTCCACGATGGCCGGCCAACATTTGTCCTTCGCCTGCGGACCCGTGTACCAGGTGTCCCGGTTGCCCATGACTACCGCGTGCGGCTCTTCGAGCTCCCTGATGTGGATCGTGTACTGCTCGTGGCGCTCGCGGATCTTCTCGATGACGTCGGGTTCGACTCCCAAGAGCTCCAGGCGCTTGACTGCCTCGGCGGGAGGGAACGTTTCCAGCAGCGCCTGGAAGGTCTCGTACATCGCATCGAAGTCTTCGGTCATGAGGTCGACCGCCCCCGCTTTCGTTCGTCCAGCCGACTGGTCGCGGGTTCCGACTGCTCGATGGGACGAGTGGCGCGCAGAAGCCCGAGACGCCCGTCGGCGCCCACTTTCACAACACCCACACATTATTGGGTGCGGCTCTCATTGATGAGTGAATCAATCTATTGCCCACTGTGACGGCGTGATTTTTTGCCTCAGTCTCGGTGGGAGGATGTTGAAATCCTGGCAAAAGGGATGCAAGTGGCTGCCAGTTGCCTCGTGTCGGCTCATGACTTGAGGTGTTTCTTCCGCTTCGACTCCACGACTTCGGTGATTCGACCGACTACGTCCGGGACCGTTTCGTGTTCCCAGAAGCGCAGAACCGTCCACCCCTCGGCAGCCAGATGCTCAGTCGTCTCGGCATCCCGTGCCATGTTCTTGTCGAGCTTGGTTCGCCACCACTCCGCGTTGGCCTTGGGATGAGTCGCGTGCTGTGGGCATCCGTGCCAGAAGCAGCCGTCGAGGAAGATCGCAATCTTGGTCTTGGGGAAGACGATGTCGATCGTGCGGCGAGGCATTCCCGGCACCGGAACGTTGACGCGGTAACGCAGGCCGGAGGCGTGAAGTAGCCGTCGTACCGCCACCTCGGGAGCTGTGTCGCGGGAGCCCTGGCGGCTCATGCGCGCGGAGACGGCGGGGGAGGAGGGAACGGCATGCGACACATAAGTATTCTGCCGGCGATCCCGTAGCGTTGGGTATGGCGTCTCGGCGGCCCGCCGTTAACAGGCGCCGTACGGCCGCCCACTTCCTCCGCAGCGTCGTGCTTCCGCGGCCCGCCTCAAGGGCGCTTCCACTCCGTCGTGTTCCGTGTTGGCTGTGCTGATGGTCTACGGACCACCTTTGACCCGGGCCGCTCCAGCAAGGGGAGGAAGCGAGCGAGCGGCCCGGAGAACCGCGGTCCCGAGTGGGTGGCCCCTGGGTTGCTGCGTAGCGGCCCGGGGTACGTCTCGCCTGCACGCCGGGTGGTTAGGCGGGTGGCAGGTCAGGCCTCGGCGCCGTGGCACTTCTCGTACGTCCTGCCCGACCCGCACCAACACTCCGCCCCCCGCCCCGGCGGCCAAGCCACCGCCCTTCCCCGCGCCGCCAGGATCGTCGCGTACTGGGGCAGCAGGTCGGCGTCCCCCGGGGAGGTGCCCTCCGAGGCGGCGAAGGCCTCGTACGACGGGACCGTGCCCGTCACGATGCCCAGGTTGCCCGTGCCGGAGGCGGCCAGTTCGCGCAGGGAGGCCTCTATCACCGCGAGGTGGGTCTCGTGGGACGGGTACTCGTCCGCCAGGGTGGGGTAGGCCGACACCAGCTCCGCCAGTTCGTCCGCCGGCCAGTGCAGGACCGCCACCGGGAAGGGGCGGGAGAGGGCCTCGCGGAAGGTGCCCAGTTCGGCGCGGAGGCGGGAGATCTCGGCCTCCAGCTCCAGTGGGTTGTCGGACCCGAGGGACCAGACCCGCTTGGGGTCGTGGAGTTCGTCCAGGGAGACGGGGGACGAGTTCACGGCGTCGGCGAGGGTGTCCCAGTCGTCGTGGGCCGCGCCCAGCATGCGGCGGACGCGGTGGCGGCCGAAGAGCAGGGGGTGCGTGGCGTACGGCGGCTCCGCCACGTCCGTCAGCAGCAGCCGTACGGCCTCGGTGAACGTCGCCTCCGCCGCCTCCAGCTCGTCGTGGGCCTCCAGGGACTCCGCGACGATCACCCAGGGGGCCGGGTCCCGCGGGGCGGCCGCGCGGATGCCGTCGATGATCGCGCGGGCCTCGGCCTCGTGGCCGTACTCCCACAGGTTCGAGGCCTTGAGGGCGCGGACCAGGTGCGGGGCGTCCAGGCCGGCCGGGGACGACAGCAGGCGGTCGTAGAGGGTGGTCGCGGCGGGGCGGTCGCCGGACAGTTCCAGGTGGGCCGCGGCCTGGACGAGCAGGGCCTCGGCGTCCTCGGGGTACAGGCCGGCGGTCCGCTCCAGGCGTGCCGCTTCGGTGGTGTGGTCGACGTTCTCGGCGGGCGTGTCGGGGCGCATGGGTGACACCGTACTGCCGACCGGTGACGAAGAGGAGACAGCCGCAGGCCGGGGCGGGGACGGGAACGGGGAGCCGGCCTGAGGCCCGGGGCGCCGGGGAGGGGCGCCCCGGGATCCCCAGGCCCCCTAGACCGTCACCCCGTCCACCTGGAGCGTCTGCACCGCGCCCGCCGCGAACGGCACGCTGACCGTCTTCCCGGACAGGTACGTGTCCGAGCGGGCCGTGTACAGGTCGCCGCCGCCCGAGGTCACCGTGTTCCAGCGGGGGACCAGGCCGCCCGAGCCGCCGGTCACGGTGGTGAAGCGGGAGAGGTCGAAGGTCAGGGTCTGGGCCGACGCGGAGGTGTTGGCGGCGACGATCACCAGGCGCCGCGCGGCCCTGTCCAGCGCGGCCACCGCGTAGCTGACGCCGGTGTCGAGGATCGTCATGCCGGGGCGGATGTGGCGGCTGAACTGGGCCATCACGTAGTACTTCGTGGTGACCGCGCCGGGCCGCAGGGTGGCCGCGTCGTACGCGATCATCGCCCAGTTCGTCGACGGGTCCATGACCTGCCAGTACACCCAGGCCGTCGGGTGCAGCCAGCGGAAGTCGTAGAGCAGGTTGCTCGCCATGGACAGGCCGGTGCCGTCGTTGTCGCCGGTCTCGGAGTTCCACAGGGCCTTGCCGGACGTGGTGACCACGTCCGTGTGGAGGAGGTCCCGGCGGCCGCCCGCGCCCTGGTAGCCGTGCACGTTGACCCGGTCCACCAGGGCCTTCGTGGACGCGCCGAAGGAGTTCCACGTCGTGCGGGCGAGGTCGTAACTCGTCTCGTCCGAGGCGGAGATACGGGTGCCGGTCAGGCCGCGCTTGTCCAACTCGCTGCGCAGGTGCGGCAGTACGGCCGCCTGGACGCCGGCGTCCATGTGGCAGCCCTCCTGGGTGCCGGTCGCCGTCCACCAGGACGAGGAGGGCTCGTTGAAGGGGTCGACCGTGGCGAAGTCCACCCCCCAGTTGTTCTTCGCGTACAGGGCGACGGCGGCCAGGTGGGAGGCGTGCCGGCGGTGGTTCCAGGACTGGAGGTTGTTGCCGCCCCCTGCCGCGCCCGAGGGGTTGTGGTTCAGGCACATCCACCACATGGGGGAGTTGGCGAACAGTTCGGTCGTCGCGCCCCGCGCGGTCGCCTTCGTCAGCATGGCCCGCTGCTTGGCGTCCGCCGACCAGTTCCACGCCGAGGAGGCGGGGTCCTCGTTGTTCCAGTCCTGCCAGAAGCCCTCGATCTGCTTGAACGCGGGGATGTTGGGGGAGACCGCCATCGACTCGCCGCCCACGCTGTTCCAGCTGCACGCGCCCAGGTTGTAGCGGGCGATGTTCATGCCGAGGCCGGGGAGCGTCCGGCCGCCGTAGGCCACCGACCTGGTCGTGAAGAAGATGTCGGCGAAGTCGTCGCGGGCGCCGAAGACGTTCGCCCACCAGGCGAGGGAGGTGCCCCAGCCCTCCCACGTGCCGTGGTTCGTCGACGGGTTGACGCCGACCGTCGCGTCGGCGCGGGCCGTGCCGGCCGCCAGGCCGGTGCCGAGGAGGGCGCCGCCGGTGGCCGCCAGCAGGGTTCTGCGTCGGATCATGACCTCTCCGCTTCACTCGACTGAGGACGTGCCGGTCGTCCCACCGGCGGCGTCCGTGAACCGAGGACGGGGACCGGCCGTCCAGACCGGGCACCGTCACTCGTGGCTCGTGGCTCGTTGCGGGAACGTGGGTGCGTGCGCGCGTCACGAAGCATCGGGGGCGGGGCGTGGTGTTGTCGAGGGTTCCGACAGCCCTTCCTCAAACCAGCGGAGGAAGGTTCGACGGGGCGAACAGAAGCCCGCTCGTGGGTGGTTGGCGACCGGGTACTGCCCCGCGCCCCGACCCGTTCGGGTATAACCGAACAAGGACAGCGACGTGAACGGCTACGTGAAGGGCGATATGAACGGCGACGCGAACAGGAGGGGGCCACGGTGATCCGCGCCATGCTCGACACCCCCCTGCTGCGGCGCCGGCCCGCGGTCGCCCTCCTCCTCACCGTTCTCGGGCTCGCCCTGATCGACGCGGGCAGCCTCTCCTCGACCGTCGCCCTCGCCGCGACCGCCGCCGCCGGGGCCGCCCTCGCGCTCTGCTCGCTCGTCGCCGCGCGCTGTGCTCCCGCCGTGCCGCGCACCCGGGTGCGGACGGCCGTCCGCGACCGCGACCGCCGTACCGCCTTCCTGCCGCAGCGCGATCCCGACGCCTCCGGACGGCCCCGGCCCAGGGCACCCGGACAGGCCCTCCCGACGGCCGTCGCTTAGGGCACCCAGGTCACCATCCGGGGCACCAGCCACATCACCCCACCCGGCTCACACCGCTGACCACGGCGTGCCCCCGCGCGGGCCGTCATGCCGCCGTATCCACGTCCCGGCACGACGAGACCCCCGGAGGGCTCCGTACCCATGTCCGTCTTCCCTGCCTTCTTCTCCCTCTTCGTTCATCTCGTCGAGCGGTTCGCCGAACTGCTCGAACCCCTCTTCCACGCCTCCGCGGCCGCCGCCGCGATCGTCCTGTTCACCGCGTTCGTACGGCTGCTCGTCCACCCCCTGTCACGGGCCGCCGCCCGCGGCCAGAAGGCTCGGGCCGCGCTCCAGCCGCGGATCGCCGAACTGCGCGCCAAGCACGCTCGCGACCCGGAGAAGCTCCAGCGGGCCGTGCTGGAACTGCACGCCCGGGAGCAGGTGTCCCCGCTGTCCGGCTGCCTGCCGAGCCTCCTCCAGGCACCCGCCTTCCTCCTCCTCTACTACGTCTTCTCGCACTCCACGATCGGCGGCGAGACCAACGGCCTGCTCACCCACCGGCTCCTCGACGCGCCCCTCGGCGACCGCTGGACCGACGCCCTCGCCGCCGGCGGGGTGTTCGGCGGGGCAGGACTCGTCTACCTGGCGCTGTTCGCCGTCGTCACGGCCGTCGCCACCGTCGGCTACCGCCTCGCCCGGCGCACGATGGCCGTGAACGCGATGGCCGTGAACGCGACGGCTGGGAACCCGGCGCCGGGCGCGGCGGCCGGCGGGGAGCAGGTGCCCGGCCTGGGCGCGGTCACCAGGGCGATGCCGTTCCTGTCCTTCTTCACCCTCGTCACCGTCGCCGTCGTACCGCTGGCCGCCGCGCTGTACGTCGTCACCAGCACGGCGTGGAGCGTGGCCGAGCGGGCGCTGCTCCACCGGTGACGGGCCCCGCCGTGACGAGCCCCACGGTGACGGTCCAGTACGTGAACCGGGTCTTGCGGAGTGGACAGACAGCTTGGACGATCGATCAGTCCTCCGACGGCCGCACCCGTCGGCGGGCGGCCGCGATCGAGGGAGACTGTGATCATGAAGCTGCTGCGAGTCGGTACGGCGGGCGCGGAGCGTCCCGCGCTGCTCGACGCCCGGGGGACCCTGAGGGACCTGTCGGGCCTCGTGGACGACATCGACGGCGCCCTGCTCGCCGACGCCGCGGCGCTCGGCCGGATCCGCGCAGCCGGTGAGTCCGGCGAGCTGCCCGCGCTGGACGCGACCGGGCTGCGGGTCGGCCCGCCGGTCGGCCGGATCGGCAAGGTCGTGTGCATCGGGCTGAACTACCACGACCACGCCCGCGAGACGGGGTCCGCGGCGCCTGCCGAGCCCGTCGTCTTCTTCAAGGCGGCGGACACGGTCGTCGGGCCGTACGACACCGTGCTCGTGCCGCGCGGGTCCACCAGGACCGACTGGGAGGTGGAGCTGGCGGTCGTCATCGGCCGTACCGCCCGCTACCTGGAGTCGGCGGCGGAGGGGCTCGCGCACGTCGCCGGGTACGCCGTCGCGCACGACGTCTCCGAGCGGGAGTTCCAGATGGACCGGGGCGGCACGTGGGACAAGGGGAAGAACTGCGAGACGTTCAACCCGCTCGGCCCGTGGCTCGTGACGGCCGACGAGGTGCCCGACCCCCAGGCGCTGGGGATGCGGCTGTGGGTCAACGGCGAGCTGAAGCAGGACGGCACGACCGCCGACCAGATCTTCCCCGTCGGCGAAGTCGTCCGCTACGTCAGCCAGTTCATGGTGCTGCACCCCGGTGACGTCATCAACACGGGGACACCGGCCGGGGTCGCCTTCGGCCGGCCCGAGCCGAAGCCGTACCTGCGGGCGGGCGACGTGGTCGAGCTGGAGATCGACGGCCTGGGGCGGCAGCGGCAGGAACTCGGAAAGGCCTGAGGCGCCGAGGGCGCGGGGGCACGGCGACCCCGCGCCGTCCGCGCCGGTACGGCGACCCCGCGCCGTCCGCGCCGGTACGGCGACCCCGCGCCGTCCGCCGGTACGGCGACCCCGCGCCGTCCGCGCCGACGCGGCACAGCCGCAGGCGGCACGGCACGGCCGCACGCCGGCACGCCCCCCCCGCGTCCTCGAACGGCGTCTCAGCCCAGGTCCTTCTCCAGGAACTGTTCCAGGGCCTCGACCACGAACCGGTGGTCCTCCAGCTGCGGCAGGCCCGAGACCGTCACCGCTCCGACCACCCCGACGCCCTCGACGGTGATCGGGAAGGAGCCGCCGTGGGCCGCGTACGTGTCGGGGTCCAGGCGCGAGGACTCCTCGAACGTCGTGCCCTTCGCGCGGTGGCGCGAGCCCACCAGGTAGGACGAGGCGCCGTAGCGCTCCACCACCCGGCGCTTGCGCGCGATCCAGGCGTCGTTGTCGGGGGCCGAGCCGGGCAGGGCCGCGTGGAAGAGCTGCTGGCCGGCGCGGTGGATGTCGACGGCGACCGGGGCCTGCCGTTCGCGGGCCAGCTCCACCAGCAGCGAGCCGAGCGCCCAGGCGTCGTCGAAGGTGAACTGCCGGAACACCAGACGCCGTTCCTGCGCCTGCAACTCCTCCAGGGTGGGAGCGATCTCCGGGGTGAACCTGGGGGTGATCTCGTGCGTCACAGCGACACCGCCACTCCGTCTCGTGCCGAACGGCGGGCCGCCTCCAGGACGTCGAGCGCGGCGGCCGCCTCCGCGGCGGTCACCGGGTTGGGACCGCCGTCGGTCAGTGCCTTCGCCACCGCAGCGTAGTAGGCCGGGTAGTCGCCGGGCAGGGTCCGCACGGCCCGTCCGCCGCCGGTCGCCGGGGACTCGCCCGAGCCGACGCGCCCCCACAGCTCCTCGGGCTCCTCGCCCCAGCCGGCGCCGGGCCGCCCGCCGTCGCGCAGCGCCGCCTCCTGCGGGTCCAGGCCGTACTTCACGTAGCCGGCCTTCGAGCCCAGCACCCGGAACCGCGGGCCGAGCTGGGCGGTCGTCGCGGAGACGTAGAGGTGGGAGCGGACGCCGTTCGCGTGGGTGAGCGCGAGGAACGTGTCGTCGTCGGTCTCCGCGCCGGCGCGGCGGACGACCGCCTCGGCGTAGACCCGCGTGACCGGGCCGAAGAGGACCAGCGCCTGGTCGACGACATGGCTGCCGAGGTCGTACAGCAGACCTCCGATCTCCGCCGGGTCGCCGGACTCCCGCCAGCCGCCCTTCGGCTGCGGCCGCCACCGCTCGAACCGGGACTCGAAGCGCCAGACGTCGCCCAGCGCGCCCTCGGCGAGGAGGGAGCGCAGGGTGAGGAAGTCGTTGTCCCAGCGGCGGTTCTGGAAGACGGAGAGGAACAGCCCGCGCTGCTCGGCCAGGCCGGCCAGCTCCCGCGCCCCGGCGGCGGTACCGGCGACCGGCTTGTCGACGACGACCGCGAGGTCCGCTTCGAGGGCGGTCCTGGCGAGCGGCACGTGCGTCTTGTTCGGGGACGCGACGACGATCAGGTCCAGGTCCCCGGAGCGGGCGAACAGCTCGTCGGGGGTGCCGGCGACGCGTACGTCCGGGAACCCGGCGCGGGCCTGCTCCCGCCGCTCGGGGTTCGAGGTGACCACCGTGTCGAGGACGAGGCCCTCGGTGGCGGCGATCAGCGGGGCGTGGAAGACGGAGCCGGCCAGGCCGTAGCCGATCAGGCCCACGCGGAGGGGAGTACCAGTCATGCGACCTACTTTCGCAACGCTGTTGCCAAAGTGCAAGCGCGGGGGAGAATGGGCGCGTGAACAGGACGAACGGCGGCACGGCAGGCGGCAGGAGCGGGACGGACGGCCCGAGCGGTCCTGGAGACATCCGCGGCGTGGGCGGCGTGACAGGGGCCGGCACGACAGGGGGTGCCGTCGGCGCGAACCTCCTCGCCGTGCGCAGTCACAACGCCGCGCTCGTGCTCGACCTGCTGCGCACGGCCGGACCGGACGGCATCAGCCGGCTCGAACTCGCCGAGCGCACCGGCCTCACCCCGCAGGCCGTCAGCAAGATCACCGCCCGGCTGCGGGAGGAGGGCCTCGCGGCGGAGGCCGGCCGCCGCGCCTCCACGGGCGGCAAGCCGCGCACCGTGCTGCGGCTGGTGCCGGCCGCCGCCCACGCGGTCGGCGTCCACCTCGACCGCGACGAACTGCGGATCGTCCTCACGGACCTCGACGGGAGCGTGGTCGGGGAGCGCCGGGGCCCGCTAGACCTGGGGGCCGGGGCGGAGGCGGTGCTGGGGGCGGTGGAACGGGGCGTCGGCGCGATGGTGAGGCAGGGGCAGGAGCGGCAACGAGAGCAGGAGCGGGAGCGGGAGCGGGAGCGGGAGCAGGAGCAGGGGCAGGGGCAGGGGCCGGTACGCGGGCGCGGGCACGGGCAGGAGCCGGTCCACGGGCACGGGCACGGGCAGGCGCAGGCATCCAGGCTGCTCGGTGTCGGCGTCGCCCTGCCCGGCCCGCTCGACCACACCCACGGCGTCCTGCACCGCGTCACCGGCTTCCCGGAGTGGGACGGCTTCCCCCTGCGGGACGCGCTGGCACGGCGGCTCGGTGTGCCGGTGGTCGTCGACAAGGACACCAACGCCGCCGCCCTCGGCCTCGCCGTCGCCGGTGAACGCGGCTCCTTCGCCTACCTCCACCTCGGTACGGGGCTGGGCGCCGGTCTGGTCATCGACGGCAGGGTGCACCGCGGGGCGCGCACCGGCGCCGGGGAGTTCGGCCACCAGGTCATCCAGCTGGACGGGCCGCCCTGCCCCTGCGGCGACCGCGGCTGCGTCGAGGCGCTGTGCCTGGCGGCCATCGACCGGGGTGACGTGGCGGAGGCGGCCCGGGTGCTGGGGGCCGCCGCCGCGAACCTCGCCGGTCTGCTCGACATCGACCAGGTCCTCCTCGGCGGTCGCGCGATCACCGCGACCCCGGACCCCTTCGTGGCCGGGGTCGCGGCGGTCCTCGCCGCGCGCGCCGCCCGGGAGGGCTCCCCGGACCTCGCCGTACCCGTACGACTCGCGCCCGGCGGGTCCGACGGCTCCGGCGGCCCGGCCGGGGTGGCGGAGGGCGCCGCCCACCTGCTCCTGGGGCCGGTGTTCGGGCGGACGGACGTATGAGACGGTCTGGCGCCTGAGGGGAACCGGTTCCCTCCGCCGAACGAATGCATTCGCACGGCCGTACGGTGCGGCAGCCCCCGGGCGGCACCCCCCTGCGGCAGGCTCACGTGTTCATGCGACCGTGCACGCCCGTCTTCCTCTGCCTCGCCGCAGCCGCCGTCCTGCTGCCCGGGCCCGCCCTCGCGGAAGCCGTGCCGAGCTGTGCCGGGGCGGACGCGGGGGACTTTCCGCTCACCACCCGGCTCCACGGCGGGCCCGACTCCTACCGTGCCGGGGGCGGCCACGGCACCTGGTTCCTCGACCTCACCAACACCACCCGCCGCACCTGCGCCGCCGTGCACCCGGTCGTCGTCCTCGTCGACTCCGCGCACGCCCTGAAGCCGGCCCAGGCCCACCTGGAGTTCTACGTCGGCGGCCACCCGCACCCCGTCCGCTTCGAGACGACCGACGAGGACGAACTCGTCGGAGCGCTCGCGGACGTCCCCGGCGCGACGGAGGAACCCGCCGGGCCCGCGGAGCGCCCGGCCCCCTTCCCCGGCTTCACGGTCCCCCCGGGCCGGACCCTCACCGTGAAGCTGCGCCTCTCGCTCACCTCGGACGCCGTGCCCAACCAGGTCACCGCCAACGCGGCGGTCGTCCAGCGCCAGGGCGACGACGGCGAGTGGGTCGGGCAGTCGAACGACTACCGATTCGCCATCGAGACGGAGACGGAGGCCGAGGAGGAGTCCGAGACGGAGAAGGAGAAGGAGAAGGAGAAGAAGGAGAACGAGGCTGAGTCCGAGTCCGAGCCCGACCGCGCTCCCCGCCCGACCTCCACCGCTTCCACTCCCGCCCCCACCTCCACCGCCACCCCCGCCCTCTCCTCCTCTCCCTCCGCCCCGTCCTCCCTCGCCGACGAGGCCCAGGAACTGGCCCTCACCGGTCTCTCCTCCCCAACCGGTGCCCTCGCCGTCACCGCCGGTCTCCTCGCCACGGGCGCCACCCTCGTCGTGCTCCGCAAGCGCCGCTGAGGGACCGCCGCCGGGAGACCGCCGAGGGGGCGCCGGGGTGCGGCCGGGCCTCGCCGGGGCCCCGCCGGAGCCTCGCCCGGTTCACCTGGTGATCGGCCGGGTCCGGATCAGGTGGTCCTGACTAGGCTGGGGTGCGTCGGTACGCCGTGGTTCCGGCGACCCCGCACCGCCCGTACGCACGCCAGGAGACGCACCACATGGCAGACCGCAAGCCCATCGAGTCGTGGCTCACCGACATGGACGGGGTGCTCATCCACGAGGGCGTCCCGATCCCCGGCGCAGACTCCTTCCTGAAGAAGCTCCGCGAGTCGGGCCGGCCCTTCCTCGTGCTGACGAACAACTCGATCTACACCCCGCGCGACCTGCACGCCCGGCTGCGCCGCATGGGCCTGGAGGTGCCGATCGAGAACATCTGGACCTCGGCCCTGGCCACCGCCCAGTTCCTGGACGACCAGCGGCCCGACGGTTCGGCGTACGTCATCGGCGAGGCCGGTCTGACCACGGCGCTGCACGACATCGGCTACATCCTCACCGACCACGAGCCGGACTACGTCGTCCTCGGCGAGACCCGCACCTACTCCTTCGAGGCCATGACGAAGGCGGTACGGCTGATCAACTCCGGCGCCCGCTTCATCTGCACCAACCCGGACGAGACCGGCCCCTCCACCGAGGGGCCGCTGCCCGCGACCGGCGCGGTGGCCGCGCTGATCACCAAGGCGACCGGCAAGCAGCCCTACTTCGCGGGCAAGCCCAACCCGCTGATGATGCGCACGGGACTGAACGCGATCGGCGCCCACTCCGAGAGCAGCGCGATGATCGGCGACCGCATGGACACCGACGTGCTGGCCGGCATGGAGGCCGGGATGCAGACGTTCCTGGTGCTCACCGGCCTGACCCGGCCCGAGGACGTGGAGGGCTTCCCGTACCGCCCGTCGCAGGTGGTCGACTCGATCGCGGACCTCGTCGACCGGATCTGAAACCTGTCACCGGGCGGAAATGACCCGGACGGAGCAGTGGTGCCCCGCTGGAGATGCGGGGCACCGGCGCGCGGGGGAGCCTCCAGGTACTGGGAGGTTCACGATGGGTCCACTCAAAGTCACACTCTGTGCGGGCGTCGCGGTCGTCGCCGCGACCCTCACTCCGACGGCGTACGCCACGAACCCGGCGGGCGGGGTCTCGGTGACCCCGTCGACCCCGGCCCCCGGCGCCGAGGTCGCCCTCGAGGTCACCGGGTGCTCGGGCAGGAAGGCCACCGCGGAGTCCGAGGCGTTCGTCTCCGACGCGCACCTGGTCGGCCCGGGCGGCCAGGGCGGCTCGCTGTCCGGCGAGACCCGGATCCGCACCTCGCTCGCCCCCGGTTCCTACCGCGTGACGGTCGTCTGCGCCGACTTCGAGGTCAAGGGCGCGATCAAGGTCGTGGCGGCCGGCGCCCGGCCGACCGCCCCCGCGTCCCCGGTCGCGCCGGTCCGGGCGGGCGGCGGAGGCGCGGCGCCCCTGGCCGTTGCCGATGACGACTCCCGCGTGGAGGGCCCCGGCCTCGCCCACGCCGTCACCGGTCTGCTCCTGGCCGGCGCCGCCGCCGTCGCCGTGGTGCTGCGCGGGACCCGGCGGCGCCGCCGGGGGACGGAATGACCATGTCCGAACGGGAACGTGGCTCCGGGCGGCTCCTCATCGGCCTGGCCTGGGCGCTGCTGCTGCTCGGCCTGTGGCTGTGGGGGCGCGAGGTGACCGACGTGCGGCCCGGCGCCGCCACCGCCACGGGTGACGTGGCCGCGGTGGGCCGGCCCGCCGACGCCGAGCTGCCGCCCGCCGCCCGGCCGCTGGCCGCCGCGCTGCCGCAGCGCGTGGACGTTCCGCAGCTGGGCGTGCAGGCCCCGGTCGTGGCCCGCGGCCTGGACGCGCAGGGCGCGATCGCCGCGCCGCCCTACGACCAGGCGGGCGTCGTCGGCTGGTACGCGGCCGGGGTCAAGCCCGGCGCCGCCGGTACCGCGCTGATGGTCGGCCACGTCGACACCGAGACCCGCCCCGCGGTCTTCTACAAGCTGAGCACGCTCGCGGCCGGCGAGACGATCCGGGTGGTCCGCGACGACGGCAAGGTCGCCGAGTTCACCGTCGACGACGTCGCCGTGGTCCAACGCGACCGCTTCGACGCCCGCCAGGCCTACGGCACCCGCGAGTCGGGCCGCGCCGAGCTGCGGCTGATCACCTGCGGCGGCACCTTCGACCGGGCGAGCCGCAGCTACACGGCCAACGTGATCGTGTCGGCGTACCTGACCGGCACGGCGCCCTGACGGGCGGCACGGGGGGCGCCCCGGGTCGGCGCCCCGAGACAGCAGAAAGCCCCTCGCTCGCGCGAGGGGCTTTCTGGTCTGTGCGCCGCCAGGGACTCGAACCCCGGACCCGCTGATTAAGAGTCAGCTGCTCTAACCAACTGAGCTAGCGGCGCCTGCTGACGACGTTAACTCTACATGACCTCCGGGGGTGCTCCTGACGCCCGGACGGCCCCCGACCTGCCCCGCACCCCTCCGGGAGGGGTGCGCGTACATCATTCGGACCGTCAGCATGCGCGTCGGCAAGGCAGTTGGTGAAGACTGGCGAACGTGCACAGTCGCGGACATTTCCATCTGCAATGTGAGGGGAATCGCATGCCGGCTCCGGTGTTCGAGGAATTCGAACCCGCGAGCGACTGCGAATGCCCCGGATGCGTCGACCGGAGGCGGGCCGCAGCGGCTTTCCCGGCCGCCGGAACCGGTGGCCGCCCGGCCGTCCACCGCACCGTCGTCGTCGCGGCCGCGGCCTCCGCGGTCCTCGGCACCGGTCACGCGGTCCCCGTCCTGGCCGCCCCGCAGCAGGCCGCCGACCGGCCGGGGGCCCCCGCGGGCGACGGACCCCAGACCCCGCAGGGCGCGAAGGCGCCCCTGCACGGGCCCGGCGGCAAGCCCGCCGGTGCGGTCCGGCTGCCGGCGACCACCCGGACGGAGATCATCGACCGCGCGGAGAAGTGGGTGGCGGCGAAGGTGCCGTACAGCATGAGCGCGTACTGGTCGGACGGCTACCGGCAGGACTGCTCCGGCTATGTGTCCATGGCCTGGAACCTGCCGGGGAACGAGTGGACGGGCAGCCTCCACACCTACGCGACCGAGATCACCAAGGAGGAGCTCCAGCCGGGCGACATGCTGCTGTTCCACAACCCGGCCGACCCGACGAACGGCTCCCACGTCGTCCTCTTCGGCGGCTGGACGGACTACACGCAGGGCTACTACACCGCCTACGAGCAGACCCGCCCGGCCACCCGCAGGATCGCCACCCCCTACGCGTACTGGACCAGCTCCGGCAAGTACGTCCCCTACCGCTACAAGGGCCTGACCGCCGACCCGGGGGTGCCGCAGGTCCCGGGAAAGGAGGGCGGCGGGGACGGCGCCAACCCCGGCTCCGGCGCCGTGCCGCCCGCGTACCCGGGGCGGGCGGCCTTCGGGCCCGGTGCCGACAACCAGCACGTCACCCGGCTCGGCCGGCTCCTCGTCGAGCGCGGCGCGAAGCGGTTCTACGCCTCGGGGCCCGGCCCGCGCTGGTCGGACGCCGACCGGCGGGCCACCCGGGCGTTCCAGCGGGCCCAGGGCTGGAGCGGTGCCGGCGCCGACGGGCTGCCCGGCCCGCTGACCTGGTCGCTGCTGACCACCGGCAGGGGCAAGGACATCGCCCCCGCCGGGTCCGGAGCGGTGGGGACGCCCGCCCCCGCCCCGGTCCCGAGCGTCCCCGCCTATCCCGGCCGGGGCGTGTTCCGGCCCGGCGCCGACAACGCGTACGTCACCCGGCTGGGGAGGCAGCTGGTGAAGAAAGGGTTCGGCAGGTACTACGCCAAGGGGCCCGGACCGCGCTGGGGCGAGGCGGACCGGCGGGGCGTAGAGGCCTTCCAGCGCGCCCAGGGCTGGCGCGGCGGGGCGGCCGACGGCTACCCGGGGCCGGAGACCTGGCGGCGGCTGTTCTCGTAGGCCCGCGGCCCGGTGACCGCCACCCGCCGCCCGGCGACCCCGGACGTCCGGACGAGCGCGCGGCGACCCCGGTCGCCCGGACCGATCCGGTCGCCGGGCCCGACCTGGTCACCCGGACCATCTGGACCACCCGGCGGCTCCGGACCACCCGGGCCACCCGGCGGCTCCGGACCACCCGGGCCACCCGGCGGCTCCGGACCACCCGGACCACCCGGCGGCCGTGGTCGTCGGACCGGCCCGGCCACCCCGGTTGCCGGGGTTGCCGGACCGCCCACGGCGACCCCGGCCGTCGGACCGCCCCGACGACCACGGTCGTCCCCATCCACTGTCATGGCGTATCTGGCGCGGAGGCTGGAGGCACGCATGAGTACGACCACTTCTCAGACGCCCGAATCGGAGGGGCCGGCACGGCCCGCCCGGCTGATCCAGAACGAGGCGACCACCGAGATCCCCGTCCATCTGCTGTTCCGCGACGAACCGGAGCCGAGGCCGGTGCCGCTCGGGCCCGTCGTCGTGGGCAGCCGGGCGGGCACCGGGGGGCAGCCGAGGCTGCGCCGGCCGGCTCCGGTGAAGGCGCGGCCGGTCGCGCAGGTCGACCCCGCGCTCGTCGAGCGGCCCGGCCGCGTGCTGCCCGGCGCGGTCGGGGTGGCCGCCGGGGCGTGCGGGGCGGCGGGCTGCGCGGCCACCTCGTGGTGGGCGGGTGTGCTGCCGCCGGTGGTGGCGGAGGCGCTCGCGCTGCCCGCGTCGGCCGGGGCCGGGCTCGGCCCCGCGCAGTGGGCGGCGTACGCGGGGGCGGGCGCCCTCGGCCTGTTCGGCTTCGGCGGGCTGGCGCGCGGCAGGACCGGGCGGGCCTGGGTGCTCGGCCTGTTCGGCCGCTACCGGGGGACGGTCCGGCGCACCGGCCTGCTCTGGGTGAACCCGCTGCTGCTGCGCCGCCGGGTCGACGTACGGCTGCGGCACTGGCGCAGCGAGGCGCTGCCCGCGGCCGACGGCAACGGGGTCGCGCTGCGGGTGGTGGCGCTCGTGGTGTGGCGGGTGCGGGACACCGCGCGGGCCACGCTCGGCGTGGAGGACCACGAGACGTACCTGCGCGAGTGCGTCGAGGCGGCGCTCGCCCGCGTCCCCGTGGAGACGCCGGGTGCCGGGCGGGGGGTGGTCGAGGCGTCCGGGGAGGCGCTGACCCGGCGGGTCGCGCGGGACGCGGGTGCGATCGGCCTGGAGGTGTACTCGGTGCAGCCGCTGCGCGTCGAGTACGCCCCCGAGGTGGCCGCCGCCATGAACCGGCGCCGGATCGCCGCGCTGGACGCCCAGCAGCGGGCGTCGGTGCTGGGCTCGGTGGTGGACTCGGTGGAGGACACGGTGACCCGGCTGACCATGCGCGGGCTGGTGGAACTCGACGACTACGAGCGCAAGGCGCTGGTGAAGGACCTGACGGTGGCCTTCTGCTCGGGACGGGGGGAGCAGTCGCCCTGACGACCCGTCGAACAAGTCCCCCCATTGGTATGGACATGCTCAACGGTCGGCAATAATCTCGAACTTGGTCTAGACCTGCACGCCTCACGGAACCTCCCCACGTTCTCCAGGAGCGGCAGCATGAGCAAAAAGACCAAGTGGTACGCCGCCGCGCTCGGCCTCACCACGGCGGGAGCCTTCGTGCTCACCGCCGGAGGCGCGAGCGGCCACGGCTACACCGACCTCCCCGTCAGCAGGCAGAAGCTCTGCCAGAACGGCACCGTCGCCAACTGCGGCAACATCCAGTGGGAGCCGCAGAGCGTCGAGGGCCCCAAGGGCTTTCCGGCCGCCGGACCGGCCGACGGCCGGATCTGCTCGGCGAACAATGCCCCGTTCGCCCAGCTCGACAGCCCGAGGACCCCGTCGGGCGCGGCCTGGCCGACCACCCGGGTGAGCGGCGGCCGGTCCTACACGTTCCGCTGGCAGTTCACCGCCATGCACGCCACGACCGACTTCAGGTACTACGTCACCAGGCCGGGCTGGAACCAGAACCACGACCTGGCCCGCTCCGACCTCAACCTGACGCCGTTCCTCACGGTGCCCTACGGCGGTCAGCGTCCGCCCCAGACCCTCTCCCACAGCGGCACCCTGCCGTCCGGGCTGAGCGGGCACCACGTCGTCGTCGCCGTCTGGACGATCGCCGACACGGCCAACGCGTTCTACGCCTGCTCCGACGTCACCTTCTGACCCCCGGGGCCGCGGGAGGGGCCGCCGCTCCGGGCGGGGCCACGCACGCCGAAGGGCCCCCCGTGTCTCCACGAGGGGCCCTTCTCCGGTGCGCCGCCAGGGACTCGAACCCCGGACCCGCTGATTAAGAGTCAGCTGCTCTAACCAACTGAGCTAGCGGCGCATGACTCTCGCCCTCCGCCTTCGGCGGCCTGCGACGAAGAAAATACTACCCGGTCCGCGGGGGTGCTCCGGACCAGGTGCCGCCGGTCGTCCGGGGCCGTCCCGGACGACCGGCGGGGCGGCCCGTTCAGATGGCCAGCGAGAGCAGCACCCGGGCCGCGTTCCGGTTCAGGGTGTCGGCGGCCCGGCGCAGGCGGTGGGCGTGTTCGACGGGCAGGGACAGGGCCAGGCAGCCCGCGGTGGAGCCGGCCGTGATCGGGACGGCCGCGCAGACCGTGCCCACGGCGTACTCCTGGAGGTCCAGCACCGGCACCGTGGGCGGCTGCGACGCCAGGCGGGAGAACAGCAGCTTGTCGCTGGTGATGGTGCGCGAGGTGAGGCGGGCCATCTTGTGCCGGGACAGGTGGTCGCGCCGGCCGTCGTGGTCGAGCTGGCCGAGAATGCTCTTGCCGAGCGCGGTGGCGTGGGCGCAGGAACGGAAGTCGACCCACTCGTTGACCGCGGGCGTGGCCGGGCCGTCGGCGTACTGGGTGACGGTGACCTCCCCGTCGACGTAGCGGCTGATGTAGACGGCGGCGCCGACGCAGTCGCGCAGCCGGTCCAGGGTCTGCTGGAGCTGGTCCCTGAGGGCCTCCTCGTGGTGGTGGGCGGACGCCAGGCGGGTCAGGGCGGCGCCGGTGACGTACGCCCCGTCCGTGACCTGCTCGACGTATCCCTCGCGGCGCAGCATCCGCAGGAGCGGGGTCAGTCGCTCCGTGCCGAGGCCGGTCTCGCGGGTCAGTTCGGCGTCGGTGACGCCTGTGGTGTGCCGGGCCACCGTCTCCAGGACGCGCAGGGCGTCCTGGGTCGAGTCGTACGGCGCGGTCGGCTCGTGTCTCAGCGCCACGGTTCCCCCTGCGCTCGCTGTGTCGGCTGCGCTTGCTGTCTGGGCCGTAATCCGGTCGGTGAACCGGTTCCACGATATCCGGCGACGGTCCCGTGGGAAGGTGCGTCGAGCGGATTACGGCCCTCTCAACAGGGGGATTGTTCCGCCGTCATATGCCGACGGCGTGGCGCGAGCGCCGCCCCCGGCTCAGAGCACGGCGCCGAGGAACTCCCGCGTCCGCTCCTGCTCCGGCTCGCTGAAGATCTTCTCCGGCGGGCCCGACTCGATGACGCGACCCGAGTCGAACATCAGTACCTGGTCGGAGATGTCCCGGGCGAAGCTCATCTCGTGGGTCACGCAGAGCATCGTGATGTCGGTGCTGCGGGCGATGTCCCGCAGCACGTCCAGGACGCCGGCCACCAGCTCCGGGTCCAGCGCGGAGGTCACCTCGTCCAGGAGCAGGACCTGCGGCCGCATCGCCAGCGCCCGCGCGATCGCCACCCGCTGCTGCTGGCCGCCGGACAGCTGGGTCGGGTACTTGTCGACGTGCTCGCTCAGGCCCACCAGGTCGAGCAGCTCGCGGGCCCGCTGGTCGGCCTCGTCCCTGGACAGGCCGAGGACGGTGACCGGGGCCTCGGTGATGTTGCGCAGCACCTTCATGTTCGGGAACAGGTTGAACTGCTGGAAGACCATCCCGATGTTCTTGCGGACCTCGCGGACGTGTTTCTCGCCGGCCCGCACGAGCCTGCCGCCCCGCTCCTCGTGGGTCAGGTACTCGCCGCCCACCCTGATCGTGCCCTCGTCGGGCCTGTCCAGGGTCATCAGCAGCCGCAGGATCGTCGTCTTGCCGGAGCCCGACGGGCCGATCAGCGTGACGTGCTTGCCGGAGTCGACGCGGAAGTCGAGCCGGTCGAGGACGGTGTGGTCGCCGAAGCGTTTGGTGACCTTGTCGAAGCGGATCAGCTCGCGGCCGTCCACGGGCGGATTGGCGGGGGTGCCGGGGTTCCGCACGGCATCGGTGCCGGCGGAATTGGTCTCAGCGGCATTGGTCTCAGCGGACAAGGCGTCGCTCCAGGGCTCGGATCAGGAGGGAGGCGGGGTAGGCGACGGCGATGAAGGCCACGCCCACGACGGTGAGCGCCTCGGTGGTGAAGGTCTCGTTGCTGAAGGACTGGGCCTCGCCGAGCATGTCGAAGGCGCCGATGGTGGCGATCATCGGCGAGTCCTTGAGCATGGCGACGACGTAGTTGCCCAGTGGCGGGACGACGCGGCGGATCGCCTGCGGGAGGATCACCGCCCGCCAGGTGCGGGCCCTGGACAGGCTCAGCGCCGTGGCCGCCTCCCACTGGCCGGCGGGGACGCCGTCGATGCCCGCGCGGTAGACCTCGGCGGTGTAGGTGGAGTAGTGCAGTCCGAGGCCGATGATGCCGGTGGTGAGCGGCGACATCGACGGGCCGAAGCCGGGCACCACGTAGAACAGGAAGAACAGCTGCACCAGCAGCGGGGTGTTGCGGACGAACTCCGTGACGGCGACGACCGGCCGGCGCACCCACACCCGCGCGGACCGCTGGGCCAGCGCCCACACCAGGCCCAGCACGAACGCGATCAGGGCGCCGGCGGCCAGGGCCTGCAGGGTGACGAGCACGCCGTCCCAGAACCGCGGCATGAAGTCCTCCACGACGTTCCAGTCCCAGTTCATCGCGCACCTCCCGCGGACCGCGCACCGGCGCGGAGGCCCTCGCCCCGGGCGCCGGGCTTCCCGGTGGTGCCGGCGGACTTCTCCGGCGGCTGACCGATGCCGGCCTTCGCCCTGCGCTCCAGCAGCCGCATGCCGCGGGTGAGGAGGAAGGCGAGGACGAAGTAGAGGACCAGCAGCAGGGTGTAGACCGGGGTGGTCTCGTTGGTGCCCAGCCGGAGCAGGTTGCCGGCGAACGTCATGTCGGCCACCGTGATGACCGAGACCAGGGCGGTCCCCTTCAGCAGCTCGATCAGCAGGTTGTTGAACGGCGGCACCATCGCGGGCCACGCCTGGGGCAGTTCGATCAGGCGCAGCCGCTGCCCGCGGGTGAAGTTGAGCGCGATGCCCGCCTCCTTCTGCGCCGGGGCGACGGCCGCCAGGGAACCGCGGACGATCTCCGAGCCGTAGGCGCCGTAGGTCAGGCCGAGCGCGCTGACGCCGGCCCACATGGGCACCAGCTGCCAGCCGAAGAGGGGCAGGGCGAAGAACATCCAGAACATCAGCACCAGCGCCGACATGCCGCGGAAGACCTCGAAGTAGGTCCCGGCGACGAAGCGGACGATCCAGTGCCGCGAACCGCGGGCCAGGCCGATCCCGAACGAGACGGCCGCGGCGAGGGCCGCCGCGTACACGGTGACCTGGACGGTGACCCAGACGCCCGGCAGGAACCAGGTGGTGAGGAACTGCGAACTCATCATCAGCCGCACAGCTCCTTCGCCGTGAGGTCCGTCATGTCGTCCCTGCCGAAACCGAAGGGGCCGACGATCTCCAGCAGTTCCCGGTAGTCCTGCTGCTTGAGCTTCAGCAGTTCCTCGTTGAAGGCGTCCCGGAGGTTCTTCTCGGACAGCCGGAAGGCGAACCCGCCCGCGCCGTAGGCGGGCTTGCCGTCCACCACGGGCTGGAACGGCTCGGTCGCCGACACGCGCCCGGAACCCGCCACCGCCGACTTGACCGTGATGCGGGTGCCGGCGAAGGCGTCCACCCGGCCCTGGGCCACCGCGTCCAGGCCGGCCACCTGGTCCGGGAGCACGAGGACGTCGCGGATGCCCGCGGCCCTGGCGTAGTCGATCTGGGCGTAGGCCTTGCCGGAGGCCAGGGTGAGCCCCTTCTTCTTGACGTCCGCGTACGTTCTGATGCCGTGCGGGTTGCCCTTGCCGACGATGAAGGAGTCCAGCATCAGGTAGTCCGGGTCGGCGAACAGGACCTGCTCGCACCGGACCGGATTGATGTACATGCCGGCGGACACCACGTCGAACTGCCGCGCCTTCAGCCCGGGTATGAGGGCACCGAAGTCCACCGGCACCGGCTTGACCTCGTCGACGCCGAGCCGCTTGAAGACCACCTCCGCGATCGCGGGCGCCTCCCCGGTGGCCCGTCCGTCGTCCCCGACGTAACCGAAGGGCGGCTCGCTGGCGATGCCGATCTTCACGGACCCCTGATCGCGCAGGGTGTCCAGAAGACTGCCTCCCAGGACCTTCCCGTCGTCCGGCACGCGGCTGCAGCCGGTCGTCCCGAGGCTCCCCGCCGCGCCCAGCGACACCGCTCCGACGAGCAGTGATCGGCGGCCGATCCCCGAGCGGGATCTGTCCGGGGTTCCTGATCGATGTGCGTGTGGTCGAGCCATGGGCGCGCGGCTACCCCGACCTCATGCCGGTCATGCGGATCACTTTCGGCCCGGCGCCGGCGCCGAGGCCTCCTCGGCCGCCGGGGGAGGGACCGCGGGACGCGCGGCGCGGCAGGTGGCGGTCCGGGGCGGCGGCGGAGGCGTCCGGCCTCGGCCGGACGCACGCTCCCGCCCGGAGTCACCGTCGTCAACGCGGCCTTCCGTACGGTCCGTTGCGCCGTCCTGCGCCAGGCGGGGGCGGTGCCCCCGCGTCATCTCGGCCAACCAGGTGAGGAAGTGCGCGGCGCTGCGCCGATTGGGTACCCGAGCCATGGGGCCGTACCGGGCTCCGCCGGCCGCGGGGGCGCGGAACCGGCCCCCGCACTGCCGGAAGAACAGCAGGAAGGCTGGACATGACCGCACTCGGATTCCTCTACCCGGGCCACTCCGCCGAGGACGACTACCCGCGCATCGAGCAGCTCCTGGGCAGCGACATCCGGCTGGACCTGGCCCACACGGATGTCGGTGAGGACGCCCACCGCGTCGACGCCCTGCGGCAGCTGGGCGCGCCCGAACGCCTGGCGGTCGGCGTCGAGCAGCTGCGCCTGTCCGGCGCCGAGGCGGTCGTGTGGGCCTGCACCAGCGCCGGCTTCGTGTACGGCTGGGAGGGTGCCCACGAACAGGTGCGCGCACTGGCCCGCGCCGCCGGGATGCCGGCCTCCTCCACGTCTTTCGGCTTCGTCCACGCGGTACGGGAGATCGGTGCCGCGCGGGTCGCGATCGGGGCGACCTACCCCGACGACGTGGCCGGGCTCTTCGCCGGGTTCCTGCGGGCGGGTGGCGTCGAGGTGACGGCACTGCGCGGCTCCGGCCCCGGCACCGCCGCCGAGGTCGGCACCTGGGGGGAGGCGGAGGTGCTCGCCCTGGCCCGCGCGGCCGACACCCCCGACGCGGACGCGGTCCTCCTCCCCGACACCGCCCTGCACACGGCCGCCCACCTCCCCGCCCTGGAGAAGGAGCTCGGCAAGCCGGTCCTCACCGCCGTCCAGGTGACCGTCTGGGAGGCCCTGCGCCTGACCGACCGCCGGGTCAACGCACCCGGCCTGGGAGCACTGTTCACCCGGGAGCCGATCGTGCAGGCGTGAGCGCCGGAGCACCGACGCCCGCGGCCCACCGACCGTGTGCCGGCACCGGCACCGGCACCGGCCGGGCGCCCGCGCCCCCGCTTGTCGAGGGGAGAAGGGCTCATGGACCAAGGGCCGCGCGCCGGACCTGGGGATCCTCGCTCACCAGCGGCAACCGGGTGCGCGAGGCCTGCCACCCGTCGGCCTGCCTTAGAGGGACCGGGGCCCCGCGCCCAGCAGCCGCCTCCTGGGCCCGAGGTCCCGCCACCGGCGTCGGCCGGGTGCCCGGGACCCGCCTGCCAGGACCCGGTGCCCTTCGCCCGATCGTCGCCCCCTGGGCCCCCGACATTCCGGACCACCACCCCCCTGGGCCCCGCCCATCAGCCCCGACAGGGATCGGCGCTCCTCGCACCACCCCCCTCGCCACCGGCCGGGAATAAGCGGGGACAGCCTCCTGTTAGCGTCCGACGGACGACAGTGCACGCCGAGATGCAGGAGGAACCCCCGTGGCGGCAGACGAGACGGCGGCAGGCGAGAACAGGGCCGGCGCGGCGCAGGCCGGCGAGTCGGCGGCCGGCGCGGCGGCCGCCGGTGACGTGTCGGCCGACGGGATCCGCGGCGCGGTGCACGGCAGCGCCCCCGTCCCCCTCTCCGTGCTGGACCTGGTCACCGTCGGTTCCGGGCACACCGCCACCGACGCCCTGCGCACCAGCGTCGACCTCGCCCGGCTCGCCGAGGCCCGCGGCTTCCACCGGTACTGGGTCGCCGAGCACCACTCGATGCCGGGCGTCGCCTCCTCCTCGCCCGCGGTGATCCTGGCCCACCTCGCCGCCCACACCGGCCGCATCCGGCTCGGCTCGGGCGGCGTCATGCTGCCCAACCACGCCCCGCTGGTGATCGCCGAGCAGTTCGGCACCCTGGAGGCCCTCGCCCCCGGACGCGTCGACCTCGGTCTCGGCCGCGCCCCCGGCACCGACGGCGCCACCGCCGCCGCCCTGCGCCGCACCGAACGGCTGCACGAGGGCGCCGACGACTTCCCCGAGCAGCTCGCCGAGCTGACCCGGTTCCTCGACGACGACTTCCCCGACGGGCACCCCTACCGCCGTATCCACGCCGTCCCCGGCCCCGTCCAGGCCACCTCCCCCGGCGGCGTCCAGTCCCGGCACCGCCCGCCGGTGTGGCTGCTCGGCTCCTCCGGGTTCAGCGCCCGGCTGGCCGGCCTGCTCGGCCTGCCGTTCGCCTTCGCGCACCACTTCTCCGCCCAGAACACCGTCCCGGCCCTCGACCTCTACCGGGAGTCCTTCCGGCCGTCCGCGGTCCTCGACGAGCCGTACGCCCTCATCGGCGTCTCGGTGCTCGCCGCCGACGACGAGCGCGAGGCGCGCCGCCAGGTCCTGGCCACCGGCCTGAACATGGTCCGGCTGCGCGGCGGCCGGCCCGGCCTGTTCCCCTCCCCGCAGGAGGCGGAGGCCCACGCATTCACCCCGATGGAGCGGGAGTTCGTCGACTCCTGGACGGCGAACATCATCCACGGCACGGCCGACGAGGTCCGCTCGGGTCTCGACGACCTGCACAAGCGCACCGGTGCCGACGAGTTGATGCTCACCAGCCACGCCCACCGCGGCGACCTGCGCCTGCGCTCCTACGAACTCGTCGCGGACGCCTACGGGTTGCCGACGGCGTAGGACGCGCCGGCCATCAGTTCGGAGATGCGGTCCGGCGGCACCGGGCGGGAGTAGAGCCACCCCTGTCCGGTGTCGCAGCCGATCCGGCGCAGCCGGCCGGCCTGCGCGGGGGTCTCCACGCACTCCGCGGTCACGGTCAGCCCGAGCCGGTGCGCGAGGGCGATCATCGCCTCGACGACGACCTCGTCCGCCGGATTGGGCGGCGCACCCGTGCCCTCGTACTGGAAGCCGCGTACGAACGACCCGTCCAGTTTGAGGACCGACACCGGGAGCCGGCTCAGGTAGGCCAGGTTGGAGTAGCCGGTGCCGAAGTCGTCGATGGCGATGTTCACGCCCATGTCGCTGAGTGCCTGGAGGGCCTGCAGCGGGCGCCCGGCCGAGCCCATCACCGCGGACTCCGTCAGCTCCAGCTGAAGCAGCGACGGGTCCAGCCGGGTCTCGGCGAGGATCTCCGCCACGTCCGCCACCAGGTCGGAGTCCCACACCTGACGGACCGCCACGTTGACGCTCACGAACAGCGGCGGGTCGTCCGGACGGGCCAACTGCCAGGCCCGCGCCTGCCGGCAGGCGGTGGCCAGCACCCAGCGCCCCAGCGGCACGATGGAGCCGTCCTCCTCGGCGAGCGCGACGAACCGGTTCGGCGGCAGCAGGCCGAACCGGGGGTGGTCCCAGCGCACCAGTGCCTCCACCCCGCGCAGCCGCCCGTCCGACATTCCCACCAGCGGCTGGTAGTCGAGCCGGAACTCGCCCCGTTCGATGGCCGGCCGCAGGGTGGAGGCCAGTGCCTGACGGGTCGTCAGGTGCGCGTTGCGCTCCGGGTCGAACAGCGTCCAGCGGTCCTTGCCGTCCACCTTCGCCCAGTGCAGGGTCGTGTCGGCCGCCTGCATCAGCCCGGTGGCCGTGGTGCCGGCCGCGTGCCGCTCGACGACCCCGATCGACGCGGAGACGTTCAGCCGCTGCCCCGAGAGGTCGAACGGCGCCTGGAGCGCCTTCAGTACGGACTCGGCGAGGTCCGCGAGCTGTTCGGTGCCCGTGGAGTCCTCCACCAGCAGGGCGAACTCGTCCCCGCCGAGCCGCGCCACCAGCGGCACGCCCGGCCGGGTCCGCCCGGCCTCCTGCGCGCACGCGGTCAGCCGCTCCGCGACAGCGGCCAGCAGTTGGTCGCCGACCCGGTGGCCGAGCGTGTCGTTGACCGCCTTGAACCCGTCCAGGTCGAGGTAGCACAGCCCGATCCGGCCGGTTCCGCTCTGCTCGAACGACTCCGCCTCCAGTGCTCCCGTCACCCGCTCGAAGAACAGGGTGCGGTTGGGCAGCCGGGTCACCGGATCGTGCATCTGGAGGTGGCGCAGCCGGGCCTGCAACTCCCGGTGACCGCTGACGTCGGTGACCGACAGCAGGACGCCGCCCGCACCGCCGTCCAGCGGCGCCACCGTGACCTGGGCCCACAGCGAGCGTCCGTCGGGTCGTTTCAGCCGCCGTGTGCAGCGCAGTTTCGCCTGGCGGCCGCGGAGCACCTCCCGGTAGGCGTGCCAGGTGCGCGCGTCGGAGGCCAGGTCCAGCAGCTCGGCGGCGGACCGCCCGACCAGCCCCGCGGGCCCGCCGGCCAACAGCCCGCCGAGCGCTTCGTTGGCGTCGGTGACCAGGCCCTCCCGGTCCACGACCGCCATGGCCAGGGGGGCGGCCGCGAAGACGGAACGGTAGGCCGGTGGCCCGCCGCCGGTGTCCTCGGCGGCACCCCTACGAGTAGATGCCTTGATGTCACTCACCGTGACGGCTGACCGGTCGAGGTCTGCCGCGGGCGTCGGCCCTTCGGACGTTCCGCTCACCGCTCGCTCCCGCAGTGCACTCGATCTCTGTCCGCGCAGGAAAGTCTGCCGATCATAGAGGCTGCCCCCGGACGTCCGCAGCCACTGCCCAGTGTCCCGGAACGACCGACGTTTCTGACAGATCGTTTCTGCCCCCGGGTGGACCGGTTCTGCTGGCGGACGACCGCTTGTGACGTTCCGTGAGTGTTCCGGGGGTGTCGGCATGATGCCCCGTTTCCGCGTCCTCACTCGTCCGGGGTAGACAAACAGGGCGTATTGCATCGAATTCCCACAGGCTGGGGGGCGGTGTCCCGTGAACCGCTCCCGGAGGTCCCTGTGCCGCGACAGCTCCCGCGCCCCCGACTGCGCAGCACCGCGGCCATGTTCACCACCCTCTCGGCACTCGCCGCGACCTGTCTCATCAGCGCCCCCGCGGCGGAACCCTTCTCGGCCACCCCCTGTGCGCTCAAGCGCACGGACGCCCACCACTCCGAGGGCCTGGACACCTGGAACGCCGCCTATCCGCGGCCCGCTCGCGCCCTCGACGCGGTGATGATCTTCCTGTCGTTCCCGGACTGGGCCCCGACGGTCCCCCCGGCCGAACTCGCCGCCGACCACTTCCCGACCACCAGCCGCTACTTCCAGCAGGCCTCCTACGGCAGGTTCACCCTGCGCGCGCATCCCCTGAAGCGCTGGATCCGGATGCCGCGGCCGTCCACCGCGTACGCCATACAGCGGGACTGGAACGCCGCGCACCGCGGCGCCTACCTGCGCGACGCCCTCGCCGCGGCCGACGGGCAGGTCGACTTCTCCCGCTACGACGTCGTCTACCTCGTCGCCGACCCGGACGCCCCCGGCGTGGACTCCGACGCCACCAAGGTCGTCAACATGGACCACCCGCTGCGCGCGGACGGCACCGACATCCGGCGGATCGTCACCGTCTTCGAGCAGCATCCGCCGGACCGGCTCGTCCTGGCCCACGAGACCGGGCACGTGTTCGACCTGCCCGACCTCTACCACCGTCCCACGGACGGCAAGGGCGACTGGGACACGCACGTCGGCGACTGGGACCTGATGGGCAGCCAGTTCGGCCTCGCCCCCGACCTGTTCGCCTGGCACAAGTGGAAGCTGGGCTGGCTGGAACCGCGCCAGGTGGTGTGCGTGCCCCGCGGGACACCGACCCGCCTGACCCTGGAGCCGCTGGGTGCCGGGCCGGACGTGCCGGTGAGCCGGGCCGCCGGCTCACCGGCCTTCGGACTCGGCAACGGCACCAAACTCGCGGTCGTCCGCACCGGTGCCGACAGCGTGCTCGCCTTCGAGGCCCGCGGCCGCGTCGGCAACGACCGCGCGTCCTGCCGCTCGGGCGTGCTCGTCTACCGCGTCCACAGCGGCGCGGCATCCGGCCGCGGCCCGGTCGAGGTGGTCGACGCCCACCCCGCCACCGACGCCTGCTGGGGCGACTCGGTCTACCCGCCCCTCGCCGACGCCCCGGTCGGCGCCGGCGAGAGCTTCACCGTGCCGGGGGAGGGCGTACGGGTGGACGTGGAGGGGCGCACCGCGGCGGGGGCGTGGACGGTCCGGATCACGGCATAGGGCCTCTCCGGCACGATCCGCTGGAGAGGCCCCGCCCGACGGGCACGCGAAAGGCCCCCCGCTCGCGCGAGGGGCCTTGCTGTCTGTGCGCCGCCAGGGACTCGAACCCCGGACCCGCTGATTAAGAGTCAGCTGCTCTAACCAACTGAGCTAGCGGCGCCTGCTGACGTCGTAGACCTTAGCATCCGGATCCGAGGCGTGAGAAATCGATATCCGCACGGCGGCACGGGCGGCCCGGACGGCCGCCCAGAGCAGGATCTCCGGGCCCGGCAGCCAGGGGTGGCAGGCGTCCGGGGCGGTGACCCAGCGGGTGGTGGTGCCGCTCGCCCCCGGGGCGAGCGGGGCCGGCACGGTGACCGCGTCCCCGTTGCCGTGGCACAGCAGCGGCGGCACCGCCCCCGTACGCCCGTCCAGGCGACCGCCGGCGCTCCACTCCTCCCACTCCAGGAGCGAGGGGAGCCGCTGGGCGGTGCCGGGCGCGGCGAACAGCAGCATCCGCCCGCGGAACGCGGCCACCGGCCCGGAGCC
Source organism: Streptomyces sp. NPDC048734 (assembly GCF_043198675.1). NCBI lineage: Bacteria > Bacillati > Actinomycetota > Actinomycetes > Kitasatosporales > Streptomycetaceae > Streptomyces > Streptomyces sp. NPDC048734. The sequence goes on from NZ_JBICUZ010000001.1 coordinate 173,553, forward strand.
CGGCCCCTCGTCCCACAGCCGGTCCAGCATCAGCCGCCCGAACATCGCGGGGGCGCTGACGACGTCGAAGACGGAACCGCAGGGCAGCACGACCGGGGCGTGCGGGCGCTCCTCCCACAGGGCCAGGGTGCTGCGGGGGAACGGCGCCGCGGACGCCAGCCAGGCGACGCCGGCCGCGGTGACCCCGCAGGCGTCGCGACGGTCGGTGTCCGGGACGTTCCATGTGCTGCTCATGCCGAAAAGGTCTACCCGGGGTGAGCGGGTGATCTCGCAGGGTTCCGGGAAACCGGGACGAGAGGGAAGAGGAGGGGGTATCTTGCCCGCCTGGCATATGCCCGGGGCCGACGCGGGGTGACCGGCGCGGGTTCCGCGGCCCTGCGGGCGTCACACGGGGCCGGCGTGCCCGTGTCCCTCGGCGTCCCCGCTCAGCAGGTCCCGTCCGAACTCGACCATCTTCTTCGCGTAGTCCTCGGTCCACTCGGCCCGGTCGGCGATGTCCGCCGCCGTCAGCCGGTCGAAGCGGCGCGGGTCGGCGAGCTGGGCCGCGGCCACGGCCTGGAACTCCATCGCCCGGTCGGCCGCCGCGCGGAAGGCCTGCGTCAGCTCCGTGGCCCGTGTCAGCAGCGCGCCGGGATCGTCTATCGACTCCAGATCGAAGAAGTGCTCCGGATCACCGGCCGCCTCGGCGGGCTCGAAGAGCAGGGGCGCGGGGCGTAGCCGCGGTTCGTTCCGACCCGGCGTGGGCTCCGCCATGTCTTCTCCTCCTCGTACGGTCGGGATGGCACCACTGGTGAGCGGGCCACCCTCCATTGTCCCCCGGCGACGCAAGGGGGCCGGGGACCCGGCCTTCTCAAGCGATCCGCCCCCGGCGATGTTCCCCAGCCACCGGCACTTCCAAGCCACCTGGCGCCCGGCTGTCTTCCCCGGCCGCCCCCGGCGGCGTGCCGGACCGCGTCCGGGAGGGGTGGGGTGGTCATGGCGTCCAGGGGATCCGGTGGCGGGCGAGGTGTGCCAGTACGGCGTGGTTGGCCTCCCAACCGTCCGGGAACTTCACGGTGGTTCCCAGCTGGACCGGTTCCGTGGACGGGTAGGCGTCCAGGAGGTCGGTGACCCCCGCTCGGCAGACGACGACGCAGGCGTGGCGGTGGCGGGAGGCCAGGACGCACAGGCGGCCCGTCTCCAAGTGGAAGGCGGTGGCGTCGGGGCGGCCGGACAGGGGGTGCAGGACGATCGTGACGTCGTACTCGCGGCCCTGGAGCCGGTTCGCCGTGTCGACGGTGACGTCCGTGACACCCAGCTCGGCCAGCGCCGCGCGGACCGCCGCCGCCTGGTCGCGGTGGGCGGTGCCGACGGCGATCCGGTCGGCGGTGAGGGGGGTGGGGGCGGGGGAGCGCTCGGAGACGGCCGCGCCGCCCCGGTCCAGGAGGCGCCGGACGACCGCGGCGACCGCCCGTACCGCCTCCGGGTCGGTGCGGGGCGTGTGCCGGGCGGGCAGCTCCAGCAGGCCCCAGCCGGACTGAGCCGCCTCGTCGATCACCCGGTCGGGCGCCGAGCCGTCGGAGGGGACGCCGAAGGACAGCTTCCGGTCGCCGTGGCCGGTGCCGCTGCGGAACGGCGTGAACGGGTAGAAGGCGTCCGAGACCAGCGGCGCCGCCGACGCCGGCAGCCGCCAGGACACCGGCAGCCGGTGCTGCGGCAGACCGGGATTGTGCGCCAGCAGCGTCGACACCGCCGAGGCCGACGGGTCGTACGACAGGCCGGCCCACTGCTCGCTGCCCACGATCGCGAACGGGTCCAGCTGCCCCGGGTCACCCACGAACAGCGCCCGCTCGAACAGCCCGGCCACGGCCAGCAGCCCGTCCGAGCGCATCTGGTAGGCCTCGTCCACGATCGCGTGCGGCCACGGCTCGTCGGTCTTCACGTGCGCCCACTTGGCGGCCGTGGAGATGACGACCGGCAGTCCGGCCAGGTCACCGGCCTTCGCCGACTTCCGTACGTGCGGCAGGTCGTCCAGCGCCTTGTCGTAGGCGTCGGCGTCGCTGCTGTGCAGGCGGCCCACCGGCAGCGCGGGGTTCTTCTCGGCGAGCCGCAGCACCAGGTCGTCGACCTGCGCGTTGGTCTGCGCGACGACCATCAGCGGCCGTCCCGCGTCCGCCAGTTCCAGCGCCGCGCGGACGACGAGCGTCGACTTGCCGGCACCGGGCGGGGAGTCCACGACGACCCCGCGCGCGGTGCCGTGCAGCGTGTCGCGCAGGATCGCGTCGGTGGCGCGGGTGGCGGCGGTACCGGGGTCGTGGACGGCCTCGGTGGTCACAGGACGTCCTCCTCGGTGACGGCGTCGGCGGCTTCGGGCACCGGCTCCCCGGGCGGGCCGCCGTGCGTCCACGGCGTGTCCTCCGGGTCGGGCAGCTTGGCGCCGCCGCGCTGCTCGTGCTCGAACAGGGTGAAGCACACCCGGTCGCCCTTCTCGGGCACGGACCCTTCCTCCGGCTCCTTGCCGCGGCCCATCTTGTCGACGATCCGCAGCACCAGCAGACCCTCGTCCTCCGGGCCGCCCGGGCCGTCCGAACCATCCGCACCGTCCGGGCCGGCCCGCCGCACGAACTCCGCCGCCTGCGGCTTCCCGCCCAGCGACCGGTACACCCTGACCCGCTCCCCGAGATGCGGCCGGTCGTCCGTGCGGACGGTGACCAGCGGGCGCGGGCTGGGCCGCCTGCCCTCGCCGTACGCCATCACCACGTCGACGACCTCGCCCGCGAACGCCTCCCCGGCCAGCCGCCGCCCCGCCATCACCAGCGGGTCGTCGAGGGCCTCCTGCGCTTCCAGCCGGGCCTGTTCGCGCTCGCGCGTGGCCAGCTTGTTGGCGGCGGTGACCGCGTCGTCGCGACGCGGCTGCGGCGGCTCGCCCGCCACGACCCGGTCGCGGTGGCCGGTGAACGACCAGCGGTCACGGGTCCACCGCTCCTCGACGTGCGCCCCCTCGGGCAGCTCCCGCAGCAGGTCGATGCCCTTCCACACCTTCTCCCAGGTGGGCAGGGTCCGGCTCAGCACGAGGTCCCGGACCGCCCGCTCGGCGGCGGTCAGCTCCCCCAGCCGGTCGTCGGCCTGCAGGCCGTCCTCGGCGGCGGCCAGGGCGGTCCGCGCGCGGTCGTAGCGCTCGATGGCGGGGGCGAGCAGCTTGTTGTCGAACGCCGGGTCGGTCGCCGGACCGGCCGGCGGGCACAGCAGCTGGCCCTTGCCGTCACGGGCCAGCTCGGCCCGCAGCGCGGCCTCGGCGCCGCTCTCACCCCCGGGAGGGGCGATCCAGGCGAGCAGCGCCCCCAGGTGCTGGTCCTCCAGGCTGGACTGCCCGGTCGCCCAGTGCCGCCCCAGCACCTCCGTGAGCGCCAGCAGCAGCGAGGAGCCGGGCACCCGGGACCGCTCCCCGAAGTGCGTCAGCCACCGCCCGAGCAGCGGCACGCGCGGCGGCGCGGGATACGGCGTCTGCGGGTCCTGCTCCGCCGTACGCCTGAAGCGCGTGGAGCGGCCCAGGAGGCGGACGTACTCGACGCCCGCGCGGCTCGGGACGATCAGCTGGGGCGCGTCGGAGCACAGCTCGACCTCGACCTTGACGCGTTTCCCGGTCCCGGGATCGGTCTCGCTGCGCTCGGCGGCCTCGACGGCGCCCGCGTGGGAGTCGATGTACGGCAGGAGGATGTCGGCCAGCTCGGCGAGGAACGCGAACCGCAGGTCGCGGTCGCGCGGCTGCGGTACGACCAGCAGCCGGGGCGCGTCCCGGTCGGTGCCGACGAGGGCGCCGAGCGGGGCGCCCGCCTCACCGGCGGTGGTCAGGGGCACGAACACCAGCGGCCGCTTCGACAGGTGCCGGTGGCGGACGGTGGCGGCGGGCCGGGCACGGCCGGCGGCGACGGCCTCCAGGCGGGCCAGGGTGGCGATCAGCGACACCTCGCCCCCAGGGCCTCGTCGCGCAGCAGGGCGGCGCGGCGCAGGGCCGCCACGGCCGGGTCGTCCGGATCGCCGGCCTCCCCGCGCGCGGCGGCCAGCACGTCCTCGACCGTCGTCAGGCCGCCGAGTTCGGCGCGGACGGGGCGGCCGAGGGCGGTGACCGCGCCGGCCGCGCGGGAGCGGCCGCGGCAGTGGAACGCCAGCTCGCAGGCGGCCAGGCACTCGGGCGCGTACGCCGCCGGGACGGACTCGACGGCCGCCGTGAGCCGGTCGGGCGGCAGCTCCGGCGAGAAGCAGGTGCCCTCGGGGAGCGCCTCGGCGATCTCCTCGATACGGGTCAGCCGGGCCAGTTGGCGGTGGGTGACCGCGCGCTGCTTGCGGATGTCCACGGCGGACGCGGCGGGCAGGTTGGAGAAGTCCTTGGGGCAGACCAGCAGGACGCGGTGGCGCACCCGCGGCGCGGGGTCGAGGCGGGCGGCGACCGCCTCCAGCGCCAGCACGTACACCGCTGCCTGCCGGGCGGCCGCGCCGACCTTCGCGGGGTCGGCGGAGCCGTCCAGCAGGGGGAACGACTTGATCTCCACGACCGTCCAGCTGCCGTCGGGGTGCACCACGACCGCGTCCGGCTCCAGGAACGCCGGGGAGCCCGCGACGTCCAGCGCGAGCATCGGGTGGTCGAGGAGGGTCCAGGTGCCGGACGCCAGGCCTGCCTCGCGCAGCGCCAGCGCCGTGCGCGCCGTACGGCCCTCGGGGCCGACCGCCGACAGGTCGGGGACGCTCGCCCCGGTGGGCGGTTCCGCGCGCGGGTCCAGCTTCTCGTGCACCAGGCGCAGCAGGTCGGCGCCGCCGTCGGCCTTCACCTTCGCCTCGAAGGCGTTGCCGCGCGTGAGGGCGAACTGGGACTGGCCGAACGCCGAGGGCGAGCCGAGGGCTTCGGCCAGCGCCGCCTTGTCGACCCCGGCGCCGTCGAGGATCGCGCGCCGGCTGCATCCCGGGTTGGCGGCGAGCGCCGCCAGGGCGCGGGCGTCCAGCGCCTTGGCGGGTACGTCGGGTCCGCGCAGGTCAGCGAGCCGCTGCCGGAGCGCCGTCCCCCGCGTCCGAGGGGGTGGCACCCGGCTCGGCTCCGGGCCCGAACCGTGACTCGCGCTGCCGTGGAATTCGCTCACCCGGGGAAGTCTGGCATCCGCCACTGACAATCGTGGTCTCCGCACCCCGAGTTGCCACCGGGGCGGACGGGAACCGCACCGCAGCCCAGCCCGCGACCCGGTCCGCCCGGCGCATCACCAGCGGCGCCAGCAGCAGTCCCGCGCCCATCACGGCCGCGCCCGCGGCCGCGTCGAGGAAGTAGTGGTTCGCGGTGCCCATGACCACGATCGTCGTCACCAGCGGATAGACCACGCCCGCGGTCTTCGCCGCGCGGGTGCCGCCGTGCCGCCACAGCATCACCCCGCACCACAGCGCCCAGCCGACGTGCAGGCTCGGCATGGCCGCGTACTGGTTGGTCATGCCGCCCAGGCCGCGCGGGGCGCTCGCCTCGCCGCCCCACCAGCCGTACGAGCTGTACTGGGCCATCGTGTCCACGAAGCCGTGGTCCGCGGAGAGCAGGCGCGGCGGGCAGGTGGGCAGCAGGGTGAAGCCGATCAGACCGATGAAGGTCGACGTCATCAGCCAGGTGCGGGCCGCCCGGTAGTGCACCGTGCGGGACCGGAACAGCCACACCAGGACCACCGGGGTGACCAGGTAGTGCAGCGACGCGTACCAGAAGTCGGCCGGGACCCCGATCCACGCCTCGGTCCGGAACAGCCGGTTCAGCGGGTGCTCGGCGTTGATGTGCAGGACCTTCTCGATCCGCAGGATCGCCAGGCCGTGGTCGACGGCGGTGCCGACGTCGCCCCGCGCGAGCAGCCGGCCCGCGGAGTAGCAGGCGTACACCAGCACGAGCAGGGGCAGTTCCGTCCACCACCGCAGCCTGGTCGGCGAGACCACCTCGGTGCCTGGTGTCTCGGTCTGCGGCATCCGATCGCCTCCCCCTTCGTGTCGCTGCGTCGCCCATGGCACGGAGGTGCCACTTTACGGCCTGGGAAAGTGCCCCCGCAGGGACGCCCCCGGCCCTCAAAGACGCTGAGATCGCCCACCGGGTTGCCCCTGTTCAGGGTGCGCGATGATGGAAGGGTCCCGCCCCTGATTTCCCCGGAAGGGTTCTCCATGGCACCGCGCATCCTGCTGGCCCGGCACGGACAGACCGAGTGGTCGCTGTCCGGCAAGCACACCGGCAGGACCGACGTGCCCCTGCTGGAGGAGGGCCGGCGCGGCGCCAAGCTGCTCGGGGAGCGGCTGCACCGGGCGCCGTTCGACGGTCTCGCCGACGCCGAGGTCCGCACCAGCCCGCTGACGCGCGCGCGTGAGACGTGCGAACTCGCCGGCTTCGGCGAGCGGGCCACCGCGTGGGACACGCTCATGGAGTTCCACTACGGCGCCTACGAGGGCATGACCCCCGCCGAGATCCAGGCGGTCCGGCCGGGCTGGCTCATCTGGCGCGACGGCGTGCCGGAGGGCGAGACCCTGGCCGAGGTCACCGCCCGCGCGGACGAGGTCGTCGCATGGGCGCGGTCCGCCGACCGGGACGTGCTGGTCTTCGCCCACGGGCACATCCTGCGTTCGATCGGCGCCCGGTGGCTGGGCCTCCCGCTGGACTTCGCGGCCCGCATACGCCTCAACCCGACGTCGCTGTCCGTGCTCGGCTGGGCCTACGGCGAACCGGCGGTCGAGAGCTGGAACGACCTGGGGCACCTGGCCGGGTAGGGCCTGTCCGGCGGATCATGCCGCGGACGCGGGGTCCGGCACGCCCTCCCCCGGAAGGGGGTGCCACCGGCGTCGTCGTCGGTTGCCGACGTCCCCCGGCCTCCGGCCGGGAGGCGCCCCCACCGCGTCGACGCCCTCCTCCGCCCTGCGGCCGGACGCACCGGACCCCACTCACCTCGGCTGCAAGGCACCGCCGGTTTCCTCCGACTTGACCCGCGGGACAGACATCCCGGGTGCCGTCCCGGGACGTCGGTGGCACGGCTGGCCGGTGGCGGTCACGCCTTGCGCGGGGCCGTGGCGTGCCGCTCCAGGAACTCCGACACGTCCGGGATCCGCCGGTGGGGCAGCAGCACCCGCGCCGTCCCCGCGAGCATCGTCCGGATCCGCGACGACTGCACCTCGTCCAGCAGGTCCAGCACCCGCATCCCGGCCGCGGCCGCCTCGTCGGGCAGCCCCCCGCGCGCGAGGTCGTCCGCCAGCTCGGCGGTGTACAGCGCGATGTTCCGCGTGAAGTGGGGGTCCTGGAGCCGTGCCGCCCGCCGCGCGTGCCGGGCCGCCCGCGGCCACGCCCCGAGCGTCGACCAGCACTGCGCCTCCAACCCCTCCAGTTCGGCCTCGCCGTAGAAGCTCATCCACTCGGGATCGGCGTCCGAGAGGCCGCGCGCGTACAGGGCGTGGGCACGCGCGAGTGCCTGCTCGCAGCCGGTGCGGTCGGCGAGTCCGGCCCAGCCCCCCGCCTCGCGCAGCGCGAGCAGCGACATCAGCCGGGCGGAGCCCAGCGGGCGGGCGGCGCGCTGCGCGGCCTGCGCCGCCCGGACCGCCTCGCGCGGACGGCCCGCGTCGCGCGCGAGGAACGCCGTGTTGCAGAAGGCGTGCGCCTCCAGAGCCTCGTCGCCGGTCGTCCGGGCGGTCGCGAGGGCCTCCGCGTAGTGCGAGCGGGCGTCGTCGAACCGGCCCGAGTCGTGCGCCAGCCAGCCCACGGAGATGGCCAGTTCGCCCGCGCCCGAGTGGAGCCGGTCGGCGGTCGCCTGCCGTACCGCTCCGGCGTCCAGCAGCGCGTAGGCGGTGCGCAGCGGTGCCGCCGCGCGCCGGTAGAGCCCGTCGGCGCCGTGCCGGTCGTCCAGCAGCCGGATCCTGCGCACCGCTTCTTCCAGGGCGGTCGCCTCGCCCGCCCCGGGGCGCCGCACGGGGCGTTCGGCCGCCGACGCGTCCGGGGCGAGCCCCAGAGGGCCCATCGAGACGGCGGCCACCGTGGCGCCCCCGCCGGTCATGAATGCGCGACGCAGCACGTCGCTCTCCTCGTCGTTGTGGTGCGTGTCGTACGGGTCCTGCGTGTCATACGGCTCGTGCGCCCCGCGCGTCTCACCGGTGCCCGCCGCGTCCTCGAGGAGGTGCGCCCCCCGCCCGCGGACGGACGAACGGGGCGCGAACCCCAGATCGGTGAGCGTGCGGCCGGGAAACATGTGCAGGAACACCCGCTCGTACGCGTAGTTGGGGCAGCGGATCTCGCCCGCCTCGACGCGGCCGACGTAGCGCGCGTCGCAGCTCACCCGCTCCCCGATCTCGCGCGCGGCCCGCCGCACCAACGCGGCGAACTCGGCCGGCGAGCGCTGTCCGCGCAGCCGCCGGAAGGTGGGATTGGGCTGTGCCGGCCGGTCGGGCCGAGGTGGGGTCACCGGTGACGACGCCATGGCCGGGTCCTCTCGTGCGAACCGTCGAACCATGCCGGGAGCAGGACGGGGCGACCGATCCGTCGGTGTGGTCCCCCTGTTTCCGGCGGGCATGAACGTACCTTCTGTGACCAGACCGCCACACGGTGTTTGGCCACAAAACCGGATATCTCATCCGCGATCCGCCATGAACTGCCATCCTTTGCGGCGCATTTCCGCGTAGCCGTTGACGGTCCGTCGCGTTGGACCCGATGGACGCGCACAGTGACCGCAGAGGGAGGCCGGGAGTGGGGACCAGTCGAAGGAACGATCCTCTCGTGTCGTCGGGGACGGCATGCGATCTCGTGACGGTGCCGACCCGGCAGGGGCTGGAGGCGGCCGACATCCTGCGCCGGGGAGCCGGCGACGCGATGGGGCCCGTGCTCCACTACGACGGACACGGCACCCTCGCCTTCCTGGTGCCGCCGGGCACCGCCGCCGCCTGGGACGTCCCGGGCAGCACCTGTACGGAGACCGGCGGACGGGGACCGGGACTCGCCCCCGAACCACCCGTCGAGGGCTCGGACTGGCTGCTCCCGCCCGGCGAGGCCGACCTCGCGACCGACCCGGCCGTGCTCCAGCGGGCGCTGGGGGAAGCGGCCCGGCTCATCGAGGCGGCGGACAGCTGCCGGTAGCCGGCCCCGCTCCCCGAGCCGGACGCCGTACCCGGCCAGGCTCCCCGACGCGGACGCCGGTGAGCGGCGCGTCCCACCCGGCGGTGGACGACCGGGGAGCGCGGCGCACCCCGGCCCCTGCGAAAATGCCCGCATGGCAAGGTCCAGGAACTCCCGGCGCGAACGCGACAGCGACGCGACCGTCAGCGAGACCGTCGACGGCGGGCTCGCCCAGCTGCGCCCGGACCGCGACCGGGCGCGGGCCTGGACGCTGCTGATCGACGGGGCGCCCCAGTCGCACGTGGACCTCGACGACCCCGGGTACCTCTCCTTCGAGTACCAGCGGCGGCTCGGCCACGTCATCGACCTCGCCGCCCCGCCCGGCAGACCGATGCACGTCGTCCACCTCGGCGGCGGTGCCTTCACCCTCGCCCGGTACGTCGCCGCCACCCGACCCCGCTCCACCCAGCAGGTCGTCGAACGGGACGCGGCCCTCGTCCGACTGGTCCGCCGGGAGTTGCCCCTGGACCCCGGCGCCCGGATCCGGGTGCGGTCCGCCGACGCGCGCGACGGGCTCGGCAAGGTGCCGGACGGATGGGCCGACCTCGTCATCGCCGATGTGTTCAGCGGCGCCCGCACCCCCGCGCACCTGACCTCGACCGAGTTCCTCGACGAGGTCCGCAGGGCCCTGAAGCCCGGTGGTCTCTACGCCGCCAACCTGGCCGACGGCCCGCCGCTCGCGCACCTGCGCGCCCAGATCGCCACCGCCGCCGCACGCTTCCCGGAACTCGCCCTGGTCGCCGACCCCGCCGTGCTGCGCGGCAAGCGGTTCGGCAACGCCGTCCTCGTCGCCTCCGACCGGCCGCTGCCGACCGCCGAACTGACCCGCAGGGCCGCCTCCGACCCGCACCCCGGCCGCGTCGAGCACGGCAGGGACCTCACCGACTTCACCGGCGGGGCCCTGCCGGTCGTCGACGCCTCGGCGGTGGCGTCACCGGCCCCGCCGCCGTCCGTCTTCCGCTGAACGCCCCCGCCCGCTCAGTAGGTGCCGATCTCCACGCGCGGCGGTCCGTCGTGCCAGGTGCAGAAGACCGACACGCGGTCCGCGCCCGAGGCGAACTCCACCCGGATCCAGGACTGCGTCTTCCACACCTGCATCGACCAGCCCGCGCCCGGCGTGGCCGAGACGAGCGAGGCCGAGGTCCTCCCCAGGTCGAAGACCACCAGTCCGCCGTCGGTGTCGTAGCTCTTGACCCGGCCGGACGGGCTGGGCGGGGCCGCCGGCCGGGTGGGGGACGCGGCCGCCGGACTCCCGGGGGGCCGGGACGGGGAGGGCGTGGTGGTCGGCGTCGCCGCCGGCCGGGACGGGGACGGCGCGGGGCGGCCGGTGGCCGAGGCCGTCGGCGGGTCCGGAGCCTCGGAGGGCACGTCGCCGGCCGTCAGCGGCAGGGCGCGCGGCGGGTCGTACGCCGTGCCCGCCAGGACCGTGTGGACACCCCACCACGACAGCGTGACCGCCGCGCCCGTGGCGAGCGTCCAGGCCAGTACGTGTACGAGTCCTCTGCGCATCGCGGGCCATCCTGCCCCACCCGCCACAGCCGTGTCGCACGGATGCCCCACCGCATCCCCCGGCACGCCCCCGCGGATCCCCCCGTCCCCACCGGTTGTCCACAGGCGCGGAGTTGTGCACAGGCCCGAAGGAGCTCCGGCCGCATGGCGTAGGTTGCGGCGCATGGCAAGTGTGCTCGTGGTCGAGGACGACCAGTTCGTCCGCTCGGCGCTCATCCGGCACCTCACCGACGCCGCGCACACCGTGCGCAGTGTCGGCACGGCACTGGAGGCGCTGCGCGAGGTCGCCCATTTCCGCTTCGACGTGGTCGTGCTGGACCTCGGACTGCCGGACCTGGACGGCTCCGAGGCCCTGAAGATGCTGCGCGGCATCACGGACGTGCCCGTCATCATCGCCACCGCCCGCGACGACGAGACGGAGATCGTCCGGCTGCTCAACGCGGGCGCGGACGACTATCTGACGAAGCCGTTCTCGGTGGAGCACCTCTCCGCGCGCATGGCGGCCGTCCTGCGCCGCTCCCGCTCCGGCGCCGGTGAGGCACCGCCGTCCAGCGTGCTGCGCGTCGGCGGGCTGACCGTCGACCCGTTGCGCCGCCAGGCCGAACTGGACGGCGTCCGACTCGACCTGACCCGCCGCGAGTTCGACCTGCTCGCCTTCCTCGCCGGCCGCCCCGGTGTCGTCGTCCCGCGCCGCGACCTGCTCGCCGAGGTCTGGCAGCAGTCCTACGGCGACGACCAGACCATCGACGTCCATCTGTCCTGGCTGCGCCGCAAACTGGGCGAGACGGCGGCCCGCCCGCGCTATCTGCACACCCTGCGGGGCGTCGGCGTGAAGCTGGAGCCGCCCGCCGCGCCACCCGCCGGGGAGCCGCGATGAGGTGGGCCCTCGTCAAGGTCTGCCTGGCGGTCACCACGATGGTCGTGGTCGCCTTCGCCGTGCCGCTCGGGCTGGTGGTCAAGGAGCTGGCCCGCGACCGCGCCTTCTCCAACGCCGAGCGGGAGGCCGCCGTCGTGGTCCCCGCGCTGTCCATCACCACCGACCGCGACCAGCTGGAGCGGGTCGTCGCCGCCGCGGGCTCCGACGACGGCATGGCCGTGCACATTCCCGCCGGTGACGGCCGGCAGGCCCTCGACCTCGGCCGGCGGCGCGCCACCGCCGCCGACATCGCGGCCGTCCGCGAGCTGGGCCGCGCCTCCACCGCCGAGGTGCCCGGCGGCTCCGCGCTCCTGCAGCCCGTCGCGCTGGGCTTCGGCACGGTCGTCGTCGAGGTCCACGTCCCCGAGTCCGAGGTCAGCAACGGGGTCGCCACCGCCTGGGCGGTGCTGGCCGCGGTCGGTGCCGCACTGGTCGTCGGCTCGGTGGCCGTCGCCGACCGGCTGGGCGTGCGCATGGTGCGGCCCGCCCGGCGGCTGGTCGAGGGCGCGCGCGAACTGGGGGAGGGGAGACTGGGCGCGCGCGTGCCGGAGGAGGGGCCGGACGAACTGCGGCTCGCGGCGGTCGCGTTCAACTCCATGGCCGACCAGGTCGTCCAACTCCTCGCCAACGAGCGGGAGCTGGCCGCCGACCTCTCCCACCGGCTGCGCACACCGCTGACCGTGCTGCGGCTCAACGCGGCCTCCCTCGGCGACTCCCCGGCCGCCGAGCAGACCCGCGCCGCGGTCGCCCAGCTGGAGCGGGAGGTCGACACCATCATCCGTACCGCCCGCGAGGCCAAGCCGCAGACCGCGGCCCCCGGGCCGGGCGCCGGATGCGACGCCGCCGAGGTCGTCCGGGAGCGGATGGCTTTCTGGTCGGCGCTCGCGGAGGACGAGGGCCGCAAGGTGCGGGTGGCCGGCGCCGACCGGCCGGTGCGCGCACCGGTGGCCCGCGCCGACCTCGTCGCCGCCCTCGACGCCCTGCTCGGCAACGTCTTCCGGCACACCCCCGAGGGCACGGCCTTCGCGGTCGACCTGCACAACGGCGAGGACGCGGTGATCGTCCTCGTCTCGGACGCGGGCCCCGGCATACCCGACCCGCAGGCGGCGATGGCCCGGGGCCGGGGTTCCGGCACCGCCGGGTCGACCGGGCTCGGGCTGGACATCGTGCGCCGGCTCGCGGAGTCGACCGGCGGGGACGTGCGCATCGGCTCGTCCGTGCTGGGCGGCACCGAGGTGCGGATCTGGATCCAGCTCGACGGGCGGGAGCCGGAGCGCAGAGGGCACCGGGGCGCGGTGCGACGACGCCGGCCGGGCGGACGGACCCTCACCTTCAACCGCTCCCGATCCCTTCCTTGAGCGAGCCCCAGGATCCCCGGCCTCCGCCCCGATCAGGCTTAAGGACACGGTCGACGCCGCACTCAGGGAAGGGGTCGAACGCAAGAAGCGTGCGCTCGCCCTGGCCCGGCGCGCGGCGCGGGCGGACGCGGGTGACTTCGACATGCTGCTGGACGAGGAGAACTACCGTCGATGAGCACGGCCGCCTACCTCATCGATACCAGCGCACTGGTCCGCGTCCTGAAGCAGCCGGCCCGCGCCCTCTGGGAGAAGCCTCTGGAGGAGGGGCTGATCGCCCGCTGCCCGCTGACCGAGATCGAGTTCCTCCACAGCGCCGAGAACGCCGAGGACCGGGCCGCGCTGGTCGAGGACCTGGACGCCCTGTTCGGCTGGGTCCCCGTGGACGACCGGGCCGTGACCCGCGCGTGGGACGTGCAACGCGAACTCACCGAGAAGGGGCGGCCCCGCTCGGCGGGCGCCGTGGACCTGCTCGTCGCCGCGACGGCCGAACTCCACGGGCTGACCGTGCTGCACCACGACAACGACTTCGAGACGATCGCCTCGGTCACGGGCCAGCCGGCCCAGTGGCTCGTGGCACCCGGCAGCCTCTGACCGGGGCCACCGTGGGCCACCGTGGGCCACCCCCCCCCATGGGAAGACAGCGGGGCGCGGCACACCCCCACGGTGTGCCGCGCCCCTTCCCCTGTTCCCCCGTTCCCCCGTTCTCCCGGGATCCCCGTCCCGGGGGTCTTCGGTCAGGCCGTCTCGAGCGCCGGCAGGGTTCCGGTGCGGGCCGCCCGGCCGTACCACAGGGCGCTCGACTTCGGCGTGCGGGCGAGGGTCGCGTAGTCCACGTAGACCGCGCCGAACCGCTTCTCGTAGCCGTACGCCCACTCGAAGTTGTCCATCAGCGACCACAGGTAGTAGCCGCGCACGTCCGCGCCCTCGGCGATGGCGCGGCGCACGGCCCGCAGGTGGCCGTGCAGGTAGGCGATCCGCTCCGGGTCGTGGACGCGGCCGTCGGAGTCGGGCTTGTCGTCGTAGGCCGCGCCGTTCTCCGTGATGTACAGCGGCAGGCCCGGGGCCTCCTTCGTGTACCGCATGATCAGGTCGTGCAGACCCGTCGGGTCGATCGTCCAGCCCATCTCGGTGCGGTCGCCCGGCGTCTGGTGGAAGGCGACGTCGTCCGCGGCCGGCCAGGGGGAGTGCTCGCCGGCGCCGTGGCCGTCCGCCCGCGGTGCCTTCGGGTCGGCGTCCGCCGCGGAGACGAGGGTGGGCGTGTAGTAGTTCAGGCCCAGCGCGTCCAACGGCTGGTTGATGGTGCGCAGATCGCCGTCGAGGACGTACGACCAGTCGGTCAGGGACGAGGTCGCGGCGAGGAGCGTCTCGGGGTACGCGCCGTGCAGGATCGGGCCGTGGAACACACCGTTCGCCAGGTCGTCGATCCGGCGGACCGCGGCCAGGTCGTCGGGGGTCCGCGAGAGCGGCCTGACGACCGAGGAGTTGAGGCTGATCGCCACCGAGTTGCGGGTCGGCATCACCGACCGCAGGGCCTTGGTGCCCAGACCGTGCGCCAGGTTGAGGTGGTGCGCGGCCTTCAGCGATGCCGCCGGGTCGGTGCGGCCGGGGGCGTGCACCCCGGCGGCGTACCCCAGGAAGGCGCTGCACCACGGCTCGTTGAGCGTGATCCACTGCTCCACCCGGTCGCCGAGCGCCTCCCCGACGATCTGCGCGTACTCGGCGAACCGGTGGGCGGTGTCCCGCTCCGGCCAGCCGCCCGAGTCCTCCAGTTCCTGCGGGAGGTCCCAGTGGTAGAGCGTGACGGCCGGCTTGATGCCCTTCGCCAGCAGCTCGTCCACCAGCCGGCGGTAGAAGTCCAGGCCCACCTGGACCGCCGGGCCGCGGCCGGTCGGCTGGACCCGCGACCACGAGATGGAGAAGCGGTACGAGGTCAGGCCCAGCTCGGCCATCAGCGCGACGTCGTCGCGGTAGCGGTGGTAGTGGTCGACGGCGATGTCACCGGTGTCGCCACCGGCGGTCTTGCCGGGCGTATGGCTGAAGGTGTCCCAGATGGAGGGCGTGCGGCCGTCCTCCCGCACCGCCCCCTCGATCTGGTACGCGGACGTCGCCGCGCCCCAGAGGAAGGCCGGGGGGAAGGTCACCGGGTTGGCCGACTGTGCGGACTCAGACATGGAAGCGCTCCCATGGGTGGTCGTCGAGGTCGTCGAGACCGACGAAGGATGGGGGGAAGAGGTGCGGAGGGCCGGGGCGACGGTGACCCGGCTCCGTCGGACGCGGCACCGGCGGGGCTGTCGGCCCCGCACGGACGCCGGACCGGCTGGTGTCGGACCGGCTGGGTGCCGGCCCGCACGGACATCGGCCCTGCGGGGTGCCGGCCCTGCGCGGACGCCTGCCGACGGGGTGCCGGCCCTGCACGGGTGCCGGGTCGGCGGGGTGTCCGTCCCGCGCCGGGCGCCGGGCCGGCGGGGGTGCCGGTCCCCGTGGACGCCGGACCGGCGGGGTGTCGGGCCGGCGGGGTGCCGGTCCCGCGGGGTGTCCGTCCCGCGCGGACCCGGGACCCCGCCGGCCCGACACCGTGCGGACGCGGGACCGCGGGAGGTCCCGGCCTTGCGGACGTCGTGATCGCCAGGGTGTCAGGCCCGCGCGGACGCCGGACCGGCGGGGTGCCGGTGCCGTGCGGACACCGCTCCGGCACGATGCCGGGCCGGCGCGGGCGTCCGGCCGGTGAGGGCGGTGGTCCCGCGGCGGTGCCGGACCCGTGCCCGAGCCGGATCCGCGGCGGTCCCGGTCCCGCCCGGACGCCGGGCCGGCACGGTGGCCAGTCCCGCGCGGTCGCGGTGACCGACGGCGCTGTCGGTCCCGTGCGGCTGCCGGACCGGTGGGGTTCCCGGCCCCGGCCCCGCCGAGGAGCGCCCCCGCATCAGCCCTTCACCGCGCCCTGCATGATGCCGCCCACGATCTGCTTGCCGAAGATCGCGAAGACCAGCAGCAGCGGCAGCGTGCCCAGCAGGGCACCCGCCATGATCAGGGACTGGTCGGGCGTGTACCCGCGGCCGAGGCCCGCGACCGCGACCTGCACGGTCGGGTTGCCGGTCTGGCTCAGCACCAGGAACGGCCACAGGAAGTCGTTCCAGGTCTGGACGAACATCAGCATGCCGAGCACCGCCATCGCGGGGCGCGCCGCGGGGAACACCACGTGCCACACCACGCGCCAGCTGCTCGCGCCGTCCATCCGGGCCGCCTCGATGATCTCGTCGGGCAGCGCCTGGATCAGGTACTGCCGCATGAAGAACACACCGAACGCGCTGACCAGCGACGGCAGGATCACCGCCTGGAGCTGGTCGGTCCACTCCAGCTTGGCGACCATCATGTACAGCGGGATCACGCTGAGCTGCGGCGGCACCATCATCGTGCCGATCACGATCAGCATCATCGCGCCGCGGCCCTTGAACCTCAGCTTGGCGAAGGCGAACCCGGCGATCGTGGACAGGAACACGATCGTCACGGCCGAGGTCCCCGCCACGATCGTCGTGTTGACGAACGCGGTGCCGAGGTTGGCGTCGTTCCAGGCGATGTCCAGGTTGTCGAAGAGGTTCGACCCGAACCAGAACGGCGGCGGTGTCTGCGCCAGCCGGTTGTTGTCGCGGGAGGCGGCGATCGCCGTCCACACCAGCGGGAACAGCGAGCCGACGGTGAACAGGGCCAGGATCACGTACGCGATCGGCCCCGCGTGCATCTGCCCGCCGGCCCGCGCCGACTTGGGCCGCCGCACGAGGCCGGGCTTCTTCACGGCCGTGTCCGGCGGAGAGGGGGGCGGTGTCGTGGAAGTCGTCGTCGTCACGGCCGTACTCCTAACTACTGGCGCGCAGCCGGCGCGAGATGACGTAGTTGACGATGCCGACCACGATCAGGATCAGGAACATGGTCCAGGCGATCGCGGAGGCACGGCCCAGGTGCTGGTTGACCCAGCCCTGCTCGTACAGGTACAGACCCAGGGTCTGGAACTGGTGCTCGGAACCGCCCGACGCCCCCTTGTTGGCGTCGAACAGCAGCGGCTCGCCGAACACCTGGGTGGCGCCGATCGTCGAGACGACGACCGTGAACAGGATCGTCGGGCGCAGCGACGGCAGGGTCACGTGGAGGAACTGCTTCCAGCGGCTCGCGCCGTCCAGCGCCGCCGACTCGTACAGGTCCTGCGGGATCGCCTGCATCGCGGCCAGGTAGATCAGCGCGTTGTAGCCGGTCCAGCGCCAGATGACGATCGTGGACACCGCGAACTGCGAGGGCCACTTGTCGCTCTGCCAGTCGATCGGGCCGACCCCGACCATGTCCAGCACCCAGTTGATCATGCCGTAGTCGCGCCCGAACAGCAGCACGAAGACGAGCGAGGCGGCCGCGATGGACGTCGCGTACGGGGCGAGCATCGTGACCCGGAAGAACGTCGAGCCGCGCAGCTTGTAGTTGAGGATGTGGGCGAGCCCCATCGCCATCAGCAGCTGCGGCACCGTCGAGATGACGCCGATCGTGAGCGTGTTCTCCGCCGCGTTCCAGAAGAACTCGTCGTCGAAGATCCGCGTGTAGTTGCGCAGCCCCACCCATTCCATGTCGGTGGGTGCCGTCATCTCCACCTGGTGCAGCGAGGCCCAGCCGGTGTAGATCAGCGGGAACAGACCGAACGCCAGGAACAGCAGGAAGAACGGCGAGACGAACGCGTACGGGCTCCAGCGCATGTCCCGCTGCCAGCGGCGGGAGAGCCGGGCCCGGTGCCGCTGCTCCGCCCCGGTGGGGCCGGCGGGCGGTCGGCCCGGGGCCGCGCCCCCCTCCTTGGCGGGGGGCGCGGCGGTGTCGTGGGTGGCCATACGGGTCACTTGTCCAGGTTGTTGTCGATGGTCTTCGTCGCCGTCTTCCAGGCCTCCTCCGGCGACTTGCCCTTCGTCACGAGGATGACGCCGTTGTCGGTCAGACCCTGCTGGATGATCTGGTCCTTCGGGCCGATCACCTGGACCGGGGCGGCCTTCGCGGCCTCGGCGAAGATGGTGCCGATGTTGAGGTCACCGGTCATCTCGTTCTTGGCGCCGGTCACCTCGGGCATGGTGTACGCGCTCGGCGTGCTGGGGAAGGAGCCCTGCACCTTGAACAGCTTCGCCTGCTGCTCGGGCGCGGTCAGCCAGGCGACCAGCTTCTCGGCCTCCTTCACGTTCTTGCCGCTGGAGGGCACGGACAGGAAGGAGCCGCCCCAGTTGCCGGACTTCGGAGCGACCGCGACGGCCCACTTGCCGAGGGACTCCGGCTTCGACTTGCCCTTGAGGGTGCCGAGCATCCACGGCGGGCAGGCTATGGTCGCGAACTTGCTGTTCGAGATCGTGGTGTCCCAGGCGGGCTGGAACTGCGTCTGCGCCTGCACCAGGCCCTGCTCGGCGGCCTTCGCGGTCAGGGTGAAGGCAGCCTTGACGGCCGGGTTCGACTTGTAGATGACCTCGCCGGAGGAGTCGTAGAACTTCTCCTCCTCACTGCTGAGGATGGCGTTGAGCAGGCCGCCGGGGGAGTCCATGAAGAAGGTGCCCGCCGGCGCCTTCTTCTTGTACTGCTCACCGACCGAGACGAACTTGTTCCAGTCGCCCGCCCACAGCTTGCCGACCTCCGCCGGGTCGGTCGGCAGACCGGCCTGCTTGAAGAGGTCCGTGCGGTAGCAGAGGGCCATCGGGCCGACGTCCGTGCCGAGACCGATGGTCTTGCCGTCCTTGGTGGTGGCCTGCGCCCACTTCCAGTCCAGCCACTTGCTCTTGTCGACGTCCGAAACCTTGGACATGTCCTGGAGCTTCGCGCTCTGGGTGGCCGTGACCTCGGCGATGTTGGCGACCTCGACCGCCTGGACGTCCTGGAGACCGCTGTTGGTGGTGAGGTGGTTGACGAGCGCGGGGTAGTAGTTCTCGTTGCGCTCGATCACGTTCTCGGCGATCTTGATGTTCGGGTTGAGCTTCTCGTACTCGGCGTAGAGACCGGCTTCCTTGAAGCCCATCGTGCCGAAGAGTCCCATGGTGATCGTGGTCTTGCCCTTGCCACCGCCGGACGAGTCGTCGGAGGCCTTGTCGCCGCCGTCGTCGGCACAGCCGGCCAGAAGCCCGGCGCTCATGGTGGCGACGGTCGCCAGGACTACCACCCGACGGGAGCTTCGGGTACGTGCTCGCATTGCGTCCTCCTGTTGCCCTGACGTGCCGACCCCCCGGCCAACTGCATTGTTGGGCCCGTTAGTTTCTCGCTGCGGCTCGGGCGGGGAACGTGCGGGTTGTGTATGTGTCAGGTACCGTGGGAGCGCTCCCACAGGTGATGTGTTGAAGAGTCGTCGGTCCGGGCGAGGGTGTCAAGGGCAGGGACGCGCGGAGACGCGTTCAGTTATCCGGCTGTTAGCTAACGCGCCGGGGCGATGCTTTTCGGCCGGGGGTGGAGACCCCCGGGGGCGGACGGGGTGGACGGCCGGGACTGTTAGATTCCAGGCCGGTGGGATGATGACGGCGGGAAGGCGGAGGCCATGGCAAGCCACGGTACGCGGGGACGGAGCGGTGGCCGGCCGACCCTCGAAGAGGTGGCGGCGCGTGCCGGTGTGGGCCGCGGCACGGTCTCCCGCGTGATCAACGGCTCGCCCCGGGTCAGCGACGCCACCCGTGCCGCCGTCGAGGCCGCGGTCGCCGAGCTGGGCTACGTCCCCAACACCGCGGCCCGCGCCCTCGCCGCCAACCGCACGAACGCGATCGCCCTCGTGGTGCCCGAGCCGGAGACCCGCTTCTTCGCCGAACCGTACTTCTCCGACATCCTGCGCGGAGTGGGCGCGGAGCTCGCCGACACGGAGATGCAGCTGCTGCTGATCTTCGCGGGCAGCGACCGGGAGCGGCAGCGCCTGGCCCAGTACCTGGCCGCCCACCGCGTGGACGGCGTCCTCCTCGTCTCCGTGCACGCCGACGACCCGCTGCCCGACCTCATCGCCCAGCTGGAGATCCCGGCCGTGATCAGCGGCCCCCGCTCCGCCGCCGAGACGCTGCCGTCCGTGGACTCCGACAACTACGGCGGCGCCCGTTCGGCCGTCGAGCACCTGCTGGCCCGCGGCTGCCGGCGCATCGGCCACATCACCGGCCGCCTCGACGTGTACGGCGCCCAGCGGCGCGTCGACGGCTACCGCGACGCCCTGCTCGAAGCGGGGTACGGGGTGGACGAACTCATCATCGTGCAGGGTGACTTCACCGAGGAGGGCGGCCAGCGGGCGATGCGTGAGCTGCTGGCCCGCGACCCCGCCCTCGACGCGGTGTTCGCCGGCTCCGACGTGATGGCGGCCGGCGCCCGTCAGGCCCTGCGCGAGGCGGGCCGCCGCATCCCGGACGACGTGGCCCTGATCGGCTACGACGACTCGGCGATCGCCCGCCACATGGACCCGCCGCTGACCAGCGTGCGCCAGCCCATAGAGGAGATGGGGCGCCGCATGCTCGACCTGCTGCTCACGGAGATCGCGGACGACCGCCCGGCGGTGTCGCGGGGCCTGGAGCGGCGCCAGGTGGTCCTGGCCACGGAACTGATGGTGCGCGCGTCGGCGTAGCGGTCACCGCCGCCACCGCACCTCGTCGTCCTGTCCCTCCCCGGCCGGCACCGGCACCGGCCCCGCCGCGGCCGCGGCCGCTGCCGAGGCAGGGAGGCGTGACGGTGCGCGTGGACGTGCGCGACATGGTGCGGGTGGATGTACGCGACGACCGTCCGGACGTCCCCGTCCCGCTCCCGCGGTCCGTCGGCCGCCGTCCGGGCCGCCCCGGTGACGAGGCCCCGCCCCTGCTGCGGCGTCCCCGCCGCCCGGGGGATCACCGCGGCGAGTCGCTCGTGGCAGGCGCACGGGACTTCGAGGAGGTTTTTTGGGGGGGCAGGTGAATCCGGGTGGAGTCCGGACGGAAAACACATCAGCCGGTGACCTTCCGAGAAGGTCACCGGCTGATGCACCAGGGTGAGTGACGGGACTTGAACCCGCGGCCACCTGGACCACAACCAGGTGCTCTACCAACTGAGCTACACCCACCATGCCCGGCAGTCGACTTTGTGGTCTCCCTACCGGCCGAGAAAAAGTGTACAGGGTCCCAAGGGGTGCTCGCGCACGGCTTTCATCCGGCGGGCAGGACGTGCTTCGCGGCGATCGCCTTCGCGGTGTCGGAGTCCGGTCCGGGCTGCGGCACGAACACGGCCTCGCGGTAGTAGCGCAGCTCCGCGATGGACTCGCGGATGTCGGCGAGGGCGCGGTGGTTGCCGTTCTTCTCCGGGCTGTTGAAGTACGCCCGCGGGTACCAGCGCCGGGCCAGTTCCTTGACGGAGGACACGTCGACGATCCGGTAGTGGAGGTAGCTCTCCAGCGTCGGCATGTCCCGCACCAGGAAGCCGCGGTCGGTGCCCACGGAGTTCCCGCACAGCGGGGCCTTGCCGGGCTCCTTCACGTGCTCGCGGATGTAGGCGAGGACCCGCTCCTCGGCGTCGGCCAGGGTGGTGCCGCCCGCCAGCTCGTCGAGCAGCCCGGACGCGGTGTGCATCTGACGCACCACCTCCGGCATCGTCTCCAGGGCCGCGTCCGGCGGCCGTACGACGATGTCCACACCGTCGCCGAGGATGTTCAGCTCGGAGTCGGTGACGAGGGCGGCAACCTCGATGAGCGCGTCGTCCGACAGCGAGAGGCCGGTCATCTCGCAGTCGATCCACACCATGCGATCGTTCATGCGTCCACCCTAAGGGTGACGTCCCCCGATCCGATGCCCCGCGTCACGGTGGACGTCCCCGGGGGCGCGGCCCCCGGAGGCGGGAACGGGAAGGGGCGGCGGGGGCGAGGAGACCCGCCCGCCACCGCCCGCCTCTCACATCCCGCTGCGCTGCCCCGGGACCCCGCCCCGGGACCCCGCGTACGCGTCCCGCGGATGCTGCTCCGCGGCCAGGGCGCCCGCGGTGGCCGGGGCCGTGCCCAGCGCCCCCGCGGTCCGCCGTACCTGCGGCGGCACCCCCGCGGTCTCGGGGTGCGGAGCGGCGGGCCCGCCCGCCGCGACGGCGGACGCCGCCTCACTCTCCGCCGGGGGCACCCGCTCGCTCTGTGGCCGCCGCGCCCGGTACGCCGCCCGGTAGGCCGCCGGCGAGGAGCCGAGCTGCCGCCGGAAGTGTCCGCGCAGGGCGACCGGGGAGCGGAAACCGCACCGTCCGGCGACCTCGTCGACGGAGTAGTCCGACGTCTCCAGCAGCCGCTGCGCCTGGAGCACCCGCTGGGTGATCAGCCATTGCAGCGGCGCGCTGCCGGTCAGCGACCGGAAGCGACGGTCGAACGTCCGCCGGCTCATGTAGGCACGCGCGGCCAGCGTCTCCACGTCGAACTGTTCGTGGAGGTGTTCCAGCGCCCAGGCGACGACCTCGGCGAGCGGGTCGGCGCCGATCTCCTCCGGTAAAGACCGGTCGAGGTAGCGCTCCTGGCCGCCCGTCCGGCGCGGCGGGACCACGAGCCGGCGGGCCAGCGCACCGGCCGCCTCGTTGCCGTGGTCCGTCCGCACGATGTGGAGACAGAGATCGATTCCGGCCGCCGTCCCCGCCGACGTCAGCACGTCGCCGTCGTCGACGAACAGCTCACGCGGATCGACGTGCACCGACGGATAGCGCTTGGCCAGCGTCGGTGCGTACATCCAGTGGGTCGTGGCCGGCCGGCCGTCCAGCAGGCCCGCCGCCGCCAGCACGAACGCGCCGGTGCACAGGCCCACGATGCGGGCGCCCTCCTCGTGTGCCCGGCGCAGTGCGTCGAGCGCGTCGGCCGGTGGTGGCGAGGTGATCGAGCGCCAGGCCGGCACGACGACCGTGCCCGCCCTCGATATCGCCTCCAGGCCGTGTGGCGCGGTGAGTTCCAGGCCCCCCGTGGTCCGCAGCGGGCCGTCCTCGCCCGCGCTCACGAGGAGGCGGTAGCGAGGCACGCCGGCGTCCTGGCGGTCAATCCCGAACACCGACAGCGGAATGGAACTCTCGAAGATGGGGCCGCCGCTGAACAGCAGCACCGCGACGATCTCCTTGCGGCGTCGCCCGGAAAGTTTCCGGGCCGCGGCTTCCGGTGCGGCAGTGGAGTCGTGGCTCATCCCTGCTAAGCCCCCCTCGGTGGTCGCGGCTCCTCGGTTGTGTCGCTCCTGCACGTTTCCCCTCGGTCCTGCACGAGTCCCCCGCCGTAGACAGTCAAGATCGAATCTACTGTGTCGCGTGATGCCGGAGTGGCCAGTTCGTCACCCGGCACATTGTCGACATGGCAACTTGGCGTGAAGCATTCGATCACGAAGCGTTGCACTCGTGGGGCGTGCAGGGAAGTGCGCCTCGTCGCAGTGGCCAATCCACGTAGGGTGCCAGGGCTCTCCGGGCACCCTTTCGTGCAGGTCGGACGGGGTGGGGAGGGTGGTCGCGGCACGGCATGCGCGGTATCCGGAAGTTGGCTGAAAAGATACGGGCGCGTGCGTGAAAACCGGTCAGCCGACCGGTGTGTTTCCGCTGCTGTGACGACCGCCACGGCGGGGCCCGGTTCGGGTGTGCCGACGGCCTTCCCGGTGCGGCGCGCGCGGCGGGTGTTCCCCGTGGGGGAGCCGGGCCGGGCACCGCTCGGAGCGGCGCAGCAGCAGCCGGCAGACGGCCGTGACGGCGGCCAGGCCGACGGCGGTTCCCGCGGTTCCGGCCAGGGAGGTGCCGTACCAGAGGAGAACCACCGGGACGAGGACGCAGCTGAAGGCCGCCCAGCGGATCAGCTCGGTCGTCCTGTGGTCGCCGGGGCGGGTCTCGGTGGCCGGGTGGGACGAGGGCATGGGGTGGACTCCTCCCTGGGGAGCGGTTCGGGTGGTTCAACGGCTGTTCGACCGGTCGGTCACTCGTCGGACGACCGGCGGGCAGGTGAATTCCGTGCGAACCGCCTGTACGGGGCAGCAACCATTGCGTTACGGGCGGCCCCTCGTGCATGCTCCCTGGAACCCCCGCGGACCGTGGGCGGGACTGGGTCGTGGAGGCGTGGCGCCGTACCCTTGGGGGTATGGGGTGGGGAAGAGGATTCCCGGACACGCTCCGCCGCTCACGTTCGTCCCACCCGTAAAAGGATCGATACGCCGAGACAGCCATGGCCGGTCACGAATTCTTCGAACCAGCGGACCGCAAGCGGTCGGTAGCCGATCACACGGCCTCCGAACCCCTGGCGGCGGAAGAGGCACGCCCCTCCTGTGATCCCGCTTTCCAGCACGGCGTCGTCGTCGGCTTCGACGGATCGACGTCCAGCGAGCGGGCCCTGGCGTACGCCGTCGGCATGGCGCATCGCTCCCGTGCGGGCCTGATCATCGTCCATGTGGCCAACAGGCTGCCCACCACGGTGTGGGCGGGCTGCGAGCCGCCGGTCTTCGTGGACGTGCCGGACCACCGCACCGAGGTGCTCGGCCTGGAACTGGCCTGCGCCGAGTACCTGTCCGAGGTGCCCTGGGTCCTGGTCGAGCGCGGCGGCGACATCTGCCACGAACTCGAGGAGGTGGGACGGGAGTACGCGGCGGACGCGATCGTCGTCGGCTCCACGCACGGCCTCGTCGGGCGGATCTTCGGGTCGGTCGCGGGGCGGCTCGCCAAGCGGGCGAAGCGGCCCGTCGTCGTCATTCCCTGAGTTCCGCGGGTTGCCCGCGTTTTCAGATTTCCCCGCGCCCTCCGCGTCCGCTGAGTTCCCCGGGGGCCCGGAACTCCCCGACGCTGCCGCCGACTCGCGTTCTTTCCGGGCGCGATGGGACCCGGTGCTCGTCAACTCCCATGGCGCGAGAGGAGACTACTCGCGCGTAGGGGTGGTTCGTGCCCTGGTGAAGGGCATGTACCGTGCATCGCGCGACCGCGGACACGTGTCGGCCCACGGCGGTCTCGCGACGGGCTGCCCGCCCCGGAGTGACGGCCACGGGCTGAACGGCAGCCGGTGCCGGGGAGTTGGCCCCCGGCGGATGGGCGGACCCCCCGTGCGCGCCGGCGGCACGGGGGGTCCGTCCTCCCGGTTCCCCTACTCGACCGTCACCGACTTCGCCAGGTTCCTCGGCTTGTCGATGTCACGGCCGAGGGCCTTGGCCGTGTAGTAGGCGAGGAGCTGGAGGGGGATGCCCATGAGGATGGGGTCGAGCTCGTCCTCGTTCTTGGGGACGATGATCGTCTGGTCGGCCTTCTCCTGCTCCTGGTGGGCCACCGCGAGGATCCGGCCGCTGCGGGCCTTGATCTCCTCCAGGGCGGCGCGGTTCTTCTCCAGCAGGTCGTCGTCGGGGACGATCGCGACCGTCGGCAGGGCGGGCTCGATCAGGGCGAGCGGGCCGTGCTTCAGCTCGGAGGCCGGGTAGGCCTCGGCGTGGATGTAGGAGACCTCCTTGAGCTTCAGGGAGGCCTCACGGGCCACCGGGTAGCCCCGGACGCGGCCGATGAAGAGCATCGAGCGGGCCTCGGCGAACTGCTCCGCCAGCTTCTTGATCTCCTCCTCGCCCTTCATGATCTCGGCGATCTGGGCGGGCAGCCGGCGCAGGCCCTCGATGATCCGCTTGCCGTCGCGCACCGACAGGTCACGGGTGCGGCCGAGGTGCAGCGCGAGCAGCGCGAAGGCGACGGTGGTGTTGGTGAAGCACTTGGTGGAGACGACGCAGACCTCCGGCCCGGCGTGCACGTAGACGCCGCCGTCGGCCTCGCGGGCGATGGCGGAGCCGACCACGTTCACCACGCCGAGCACCCGCGCGCCCTTGCGCTTGAGCTCCTGGACGGCGGCCAGCACGTCGTAGGTCTCACCGGACTGGGAGACGGCGATGTACAGGGTGTCGGGGTCGACGACCGCGTTGCGGTAGCGGAACTCGGAGGCGGGCTCGGCGTCCGCGGGGATGCGGGCCAGCTCCTCGATCATCTGGGCGCCGATCATGCCCGCGTGGTACGAGGTGCCGCAGCCGAGGATCTTCACGCGGCGGATCTGGCGCGCCTCGCGGGCGTCCAGGTTGAGGCCGCCCAGGTGCACGGTGGAGAAGCGGTCGTCGATGCGGCCGCGCAGCACGCGGTCCACGGCGTCGGCCTGCTCGTGGATCTCCTTGTGCATGTAGGTGTCGTGGCCGCCCATGTCGTAGGAGGCGGCCTCCCACTCCACGGTGGTGGGCTCGGCCGTGGTGCGGGTGCCCTCCGTGGTGTAGGTGCGGAAGTCGTCGGCCTTGAGGGTGGCCATCTCGCCGTCGTCGAGGGTGACGATCTGGCGGGTGTGGGCGACCAGGGCGGCGATGTCCGAGGCGACGAACATCTCCTTCTCGCCGATGCCGAGGACGACCGGGGAGCCGTTGCGGGCGACGACGATGCGGTCGTTGAAGTCGGCGTGCATGACGGCGATGCCGTAGGTGCCCTCGACCACGCGCAGCGCCTCGCGGACCTTGTCCTCGAGCTTCTCGGCCTGGGAGCGGGCGATGAGGTGGACGAGCACCTCGGTGTCGGTCTCGGAGAGGAACTCGACGCCGTCCGCCTCCAGCTTGCGGCGCAGGTCGGAGGCGTTGTCGACGATGCCGTTGTGGACGACGGCGACCTTGAGGTCGGCCGACATGTGCGGGTGGGCGTTCACGTCGGAGGGGGCGCCGTGGGTGGCCCAGCGGGTGTGGGCGATGCCGGTGGTGCCCTTGAAGCGGGCCGGGACCTTGGCCTCCAGGTCGCGGACGCGACCCTTGGCCTTGACCATCTTCAGGCCGGCCGTCTTCGGGGAGGTGACGACGATGCCCGCCGAGTCGTAGCCGCGGTACTCCAGGCGCTGCAGGCCCTCCAGGAGCAGGGGCGCGACGTCACGCTTCCCGATGTATCCGACGATTCCGCACATGTGTAGGCAATCCCTCTGTAGTTCTCGGCTGGTCCGGGGCCGGTCGTTCAGCCGTAGACCATGCGGCGCAGCTGGCGGAGCGTGGGCTCCGGCGGTGCCACCGCCCGGTATTTCAGGTCCGCCGCGATCCGTTCGAAGATCTCCGCGTTGACCAGGCCCTGGGCCTGGAGCTCGCGGTGGCGGCGGCGTACGAACTCCTCGGTCGTCTCGTCGAAGTAGGCGAGAACGTCCTGGATCACCCGCAGGGCCTCACCCCGGTTCAGCGGGGTGGAGCGCGTCAGGTGATCAACGAGTTCGTCGTGCACCCGGTAGATCCTGGGGTACCGGCGAGACTTTCGCAAGATTCCTGCCCGATTCCGGGCAGACCCCTGGCGGGGAGCCGTGGGTGACCTGTGCGTGTGCTACGGCCTGTCCGGCGGATCGGGTCGGAGGAAGCCGGCGGCGCCTTGGCGCCCGGGTGGGCGGGGTCCGGTGCGTCCGGCTGCGAGGCGGAGGCGGGCGTGGACGTGGACGTGATGAGGGTGCTCTCGCGCGAGCGCGGCCGGGGGTGCAGCCGTGGTGGTCGGTGACCGCGCTCTCGCGCGAGCGCGGCCGGGCGTGGGGGAGTCGGCGACCGACGACAACGCCGTCGGGGGCGTTTCCTCCCGGGGAGGGCGTGCCGGACCCCGCGTCCGCGGCACGGTCCGCCGGACAGGGGCCCAGGGGTGTCTGAGGATTCCCGCCGGGGACGCGCCCAGCTCCCCGTCCCCCGTCCCCCGTCCGCGCCGCCCGGCCTCACATGCGGTGGAGGACCGCCTGTTTGGCCGTCGCGAACTCCTCGTCCGTCAGGATGCCGTCCCGGTGCAGTTCGCCCAGCTCGCGCAGGCGGCGCAGCAGCGTGTCGTGGTCGTCCCCCGCGGCCGGCCCAGGCAGCGGCACCGGCGCCGGGGGCGCGGCGTGTTCGGGGCCCGCGGCCGGGTGCGGCAGCCTGGCCTGCACGGCGGCCGCGACCAGCGCCATCAGCGGGTCCTTCTTGAAGCCCCACAGCTCCACGGCGTTCGGGTCGTACTTCGCCGGGGTCCTCGCCGGGGCGCCCCGGACGGTGAACCGCAGGTGACCGTTGTCCAGTCCGGCCGCCGGACGCCACTCCACGGCCGTGATCTCGCCGACGGGCAGGGTGCGGGCGCCGGCGGCGGCCTTGGCCTCCTCCGTCTTCCAGTTCCACTCCAGGCGCACCCGCTCGCCGTCGAAGCTCGCGGTGCCGTCCCCGGCGGCCACCGACAGGGGCACGGGCGGGCCCGGCAGCAGATGGGCGTCCACCGGACCGGTGGGGACCTGGTCGAGCAGCAGCGCGTCGCGCACCTCGTCGACGAGGTACTCGGCGACGCCGTAGCGGTTGGGCTCCACCACCAGCCGGT
Source organism: Streptomyces sp. NPDC048734 (assembly GCF_043198675.1). Classification (NCBI taxonomy): domain Bacteria; kingdom Bacillati; phylum Actinomycetota; class Actinomycetes; order Kitasatosporales; family Streptomycetaceae; genus Streptomyces; species Streptomyces sp. NPDC048734. The sequence goes on from NZ_JBICUZ010000001.1 coordinate 201,721, forward strand.
AGGGGTCGTGGGGTTCGGTGAGCCGGCCGCCGGTGGCGTGCAGCAGGGGGCAGGCGCCGTCGCGCAGCCGCAGCCTGAGCCGCCCCGACTTCCTGCCCTGCTCGAACGAGACGCCCGCCAACGCGCGCAGCGGCACGACGAGTTCACCCAGGGTGCCGCGGAGTGGACTGACGTTCCTGTCCCGGCCCGGCGTCAGCCGCAGGGCATCCCCGTCGAAGACCCAGGTGCCGTCCTTCTGGATGATTTCCGCCATGGGGCGATTGTTCCATCAGGTGTTCGCCCCGGACCGGGACGAGCCGGGACAGGGCGAGCAGGGAAGGGCGAGCAGGGACAGGACGAGCCGGGAAGGACGAGCCGGGACGTGACGGCACGACGACGCGCGCCCCCGAGGACCGTACTCGGGGGCGCGCGCCTGTCTGCGGGTCTCGGAGACCGGCGTGCGCCGGTCCGCGGGTCAGAGACCGGCGAGGGGGTTCTTCAGGGTGCCGATCAGCTGGAGGGCGCCCGAGGGGTCCGACAGGTCCACCATCTGCCGGTTGTTCCGCAGCTGGAGCCGGTTGAGGCAGGACAGCGCGAACTCGGGGGCGAACATGTCGTACTGCCGGAACCGGTCGTCGAGTTCGGGGTGCGCCTCCTGGTACTCGCGGGTGACCTCGGCGACCGTGCGCCAGAAGTCGTCCTCCGCCAGGACCCCCTCGGCGGCCAGGCCGGCGGCGAGGAAGCGGAAGAAGCAGTCGAAGACGTCCGTGAAGATCGACAGGAGTTTCACGTCCTCGGGGACCTCGACCCGGATGCGCCGCACCTCGGGCGGCAGCACCGCGTCCGGGTCCATGACGGCGATCTCCTCGGCGATGTCCTTGTAGACCGCCCGCCGCACGACACCGTCCTTCAGGACCAGGATGGTGTTCTCGCCGTGCGGCATGAAGACCAGGTCGTAGGCGTAGAAGGTGTGCAGGAGGGGGGTGTAGTACGCCCGCAGGTAGTGCCGCAGCCACTCGGCGGGGGCCAGGCCCGACCGTTCGACCAGCGCGCCGGCCACCGACCTGCCCTCGTGGTCCACGTGGACCAGGGCGGCCATCGTGGTGAGGGACTCGCCGTCGCGGAGGGAGGGGACGGGGCTCTCCCGCCACAGCGCGGCCAGCATCTTGCGGTACGGCGAGTAGCGGTCGGTCGCCGCCTCGTACTCCAGGTGCCGGTAGCCGACGGCCGCCCGCTCCCGGATGATCGACAGGCCCGCCGCCTTCAGCACCGGATCGTTGTCGATCAGCCGGTCCAGCCAGTCGTTGATCGCCGGGGTCGCCTCCATGTACGCCGCCGACAGGCCGCGCATGAAGCCCATGTTGAGGACGGACAGGGCCGTCTTCACATAGTGCTTCTCGGGGTGGGTCGCGTTGAAGAACGTCCGGATGGACTGCTGGGCCAGGTACTCGTCGTCGCCCTCGCCGAGGCACACCAGGTTCTGGCGGGCGACCTCGGCGGCGAAGGTGACGCTGAGCTTGTTCCACCACTGCCAGGGGTGGACGGGGATCAGGAGGTAGTCGTCCGGGTCGAGGCCCCGGCCGCGCAGCACCCCCTCGAAACGCTCGACGGTCTCCTCGCCCAGCTCCTGCCGGACGAACGACGCATAGTCGATGCCGGCGCCCGCCGTGAACGCCGCCCGCGACCGGTGCGCCGCCAGCCACACCAGGCGGACCGCACTCGCGGTCTCCGGCGCGTACGCCAGGTACTCGTGGACGCCGAAGCCGAGCCGCCCGTTGTTGGCGACGAAGCAGGGGTGGCCCTCGGTCATGCCGCTCTCGATGGCCTGGAAGCCGCCCTCCAGCAGCTCGGCGGCCGTGAGCTGCGGCTTGGCGAGTTTGTAGCAGGTGCCGGAGAGGGTGGAGGAGATCTCCTCCAGGTAGACCGGCAGGATCTCGTCGCTCAGTCCGAGCGCGCCCCGCAGCTCGATGAAGAAGTCCAGTGCGGCCAGCGGGAGCGCGGCGCCGTCCCGGGTGCGGGTGATCGAGTCGGCGTCGACCTGCCAGTGGTCCAGGGCGCGGCGCACGGCGGTGAAGCGGTAGGACGTCAGGCCGTCGTCGCTGCGGACGACGTACTGCCGGCTCCTCCCGTCCTGCTCGCCCGCGGCCCCGTCCGCGGCCCCGTCCGTGAACTCGGGCGTGATCAGGCGCTCGTGGGCGAACTCCGCGAGGGCCTTGCGGATCAGCAGGCGGTTGGCCTTCTCCCAGCGTTCGGGGGAGAGGTGGGCCACGGCGTCGGTGAGGCTCACGCGTCCACCCCCGTGGCGGCGGTGAACCGCTCCCGCGTGCAGAAGCTGAGCAGCGCCTTCTTCTCCGGCTTGTCGATCTCGCGCTCGGGGACGAAGCCGACGGCCTCGTTCAGCGCGTGCACGGCCTTGTTGGAGACGTCCGGCTCGACCACCACCCGTGCGGTGGCCGGGTCCTGGAAGAGGCGGGCCATGACGGCGGTGATGACCGCGCGGGTGAAGCCGTGCACGGGCCGGTCGGTGGGGGCGACCAGGAAGTGCATGCCGACGTCGCCGGGCCGCGGCTCGTACAGGCCGACCAGCTCGCGGTGGCGGGGGTCGTAGTGCTCCATCAGGAAGGCCGGTGTGCCGTCGTGCAGCCCGAGCAGGGCGTGGTGGTGCTCGTCGGCGGCTATCTCCGTGTAGGCGCGCTCGACGTCGACCAGTGTGGCGTCCTGCATCATCCAGAAGGCCGCTTTGGGGTGCGTCACCCAGGAGTGCAGCAGCCCGGCGTCCTTGAGGGGGTCGAGGGGGCGGAAGGTGAGACGGCCGACGGCCGCGGTCGTGTTCATGCGCCGAACTCCTGGAAGGCGATGGTCTTCTCGACCGGGTAGTACTCGCTGCCGAGCAGCTCGCGGATGATGTGGCTGTTGCGGTAGGGGCCCATGCCGAGGTCCGGGCTGGTGACGCTGTGCGTGTGCACGCCGGCGTTCTGCAGGAAGACGCCCCGGCCGGTGACGTCGATCGCGTAGTCACGCGTCACGTCGAAACGGCCGTGTGCGTCGAAGCGGAGCCGGTCGCGGACCGGGTCGAGGAAGGCCGGCGGCTCGTAGTGGTAGCCGGTGGCCAGCACCAGGCCCTCGGTGCGGATCTCGAAGTCCTTGTCCTGCTCGTCCTGGTGGAAGCCGAGCGTGTAGCCGCCGTCCTCGTGCCGTGCGGAGGTCAGCGAGGAGTTGGTGAGCAGCCGGGTGGGGACGCCGCGGCCGCCGCTCTCGACGTTCTTCTGGTAGAGCAGGTCGAAGATCGCGTCGATCAGCTCCGAGTTGATGCCCTTGAACAGGCCCTTCTGCTGCTTCTCCAGCCGGTAGCGGGTCTCCTCGGGCAGGGCGTGGAAGTAGTCGATGTAGTCCGGGGAGGTCATCTCCAGGGTCAGCTTGGTGTACTCCAGCGGGAAGAACCGCGGGGAGCGGGTGACCCAGTTGAGCTGGTAGCCGTGGACGTCGATCTCGGAGAGCAGCTCGTGGTAGATCTCGGCGGCGCTCTGCCCGCTGCCGACCACGGTGACCGACTTCTTCTCCCGCAGCTCCGCCTTGCGGTGCATGTACTGCGAGGTGTGCAGGACGCCGTCCCCCAGGCCGCGGCACGTCTCGGGGACGTACGGCACGGTGCCGGTGCCCAGGACCAGGTGCGGGGCGCGGTACTCCTCGCCGTCCGTGGTCCGCACGGCGTACAGCTCGGTGTCCTCGTCGTACGTCACCTCGGCGACCGTCGTCGAGAAGCGCACGCTGCTCAGCTTGCCGGCGGCCCAGCGGCAGTAGTCGTCGTACTCCACGCGCAGCGGGTAGAAGTTCTCGCGGATGTAGAACGAGTACAGCCGGCCCTTCTCCTTGAGGTAGTTGAGGAAGGAGTACGGCGAGGTCGGGTCGGCGAGGGTGACCAGGTCCGACATGAACGGCGTCTGCAGGTGAGCGCCGTCGAGGAACATGCCCGCGTGCCACTCGAAGTCGGGCTTGGACTCCAGGAAGACGCCGTTCAGTGCGTCGATGGGCTCGGTCAGGCAGGCGAGGCCGAGGTTGAAGGGGCCGAGTCCGATCCCGACGAAGTCGTGGGTGGCGGCGGGGTTTTCAGGACGCGCGGTCAAGGGGTTCTCCCAGGTACTGCTCGGCGTGGCCGGCGATCAGTTCGAGGACGGCGGCCATGTCGTCGACCGTCGTCTCGGGGTTCAGCAGGGTGAATTTCAGGTAGTGGCGGCCGTTCACCTTGGTGCCCGCCACCACCGCGTCGCCGGAGGCGAACAGGGCCTTGCGGGCGTGGAGGTTGGCGCGGTCGATCTCGGCCGGGTCGGTGACGGCCCGCGGGACGTAGCGGAAGACCAGGGTGGACAGCGACGGCTCGACGACGACGTCGAAGCGCGGGTCGGCGGCGAGCAGTTCCCAGCCCCGGGCCGCGAGGTCGCAGACCTCGTCGAACAGCTGGCCGATGCCGTCGGCGCCCATCGTGCGCAGCGTCATCCACAGTTTCAGCGCGTCGAAGCGGCGGGTGGTCTGGAGGGACTTGTCGACCTGGTTGGGGATGCGTTCCTGCACCATGCGGCGGGGGTTCAGGTACTCGGCGTGGTAGGTGGCGTGGCGCAGCGTGGACGCGTCCCGGACCAGGACGGCCGAGGAACTCACCGGCTGGAAGAAGGACTTGTGGTAGTCCACGGTGACGGAGTCGGCGCGTTCGATGCCGTCGATGCGGTCGCGGTACTTCACCGAGGCGAGCAGCCCGCAGCCGTAGGCGGCGTCGACGTGCATCCAGGCGCCGTACCGCTCGCACAGTTCGGCGATCTCGGGCAGCGGGTCGATGGAGCCGAAGTCGGTGGTGCCGGCGGTGGCGACGACGGCCATGGGAACGAGGCCGGCCTCCTCGCAGCGCTCCAGTTCGCGGGCGAGGGCGACGGTCTGCATGCGCTTGTCGTGGTCGACGGGAATGGAGACCACCGCGTCCTGGCCCAGGCCCAGCAGTTTCGCCGACTTCTTCACGCTGAAGTGGCTGACGTCGGAGGCGAAGATGCGCAGTTTCTCCAGGGAGCCGGTCTTGGCCTCCTCGCGGGCGAGGAGCAGCGCCTGGAGGTTGGACTGGCTGCCGCCGGAGGTGAACACACCGTCGGCGGCGGGGCCGAGGCCGATGCGGGCGGCCGTCCAGTCGACCAGTTTCCGCTCGATGAGGGTGCCGCCCGCCGACTGGTCCCAGGTGTCCAGGGAGGAGTTGACGGCGGACAGGACCGCCTCGCCGAGCACGGCCGGGATGACGACCGGGCAGTTGAGGTGGGCGAGGTAGCGGGGGTGGTGGAAGTAGACCGCGTCGCGGAGGTAGACCTCCTCCAGCTCGTCCAGTACCGCCGTGGTGTCGCCCAGCGGCCTGTCGAGGTCGATGTCCTCGATGCGGGGAGCGAGGGCGTCGACCGTGACGCCGGTGAACGGACGGTCGGTGGCGGCGAGTTTGGCGGCCACCCGCTCGACTCCTTCGGTCACGGAGCGGCGGTACCGCTCCGCGTTCGTGTCATTGAGCAGGTGCGAGCGCATCGTGGGGGTCCTCCGGGGTGGGGACGGGTCCGCCGCGGGCGGACGCGGGAGCGGAGCCTCGATTTTTACTTAGGTTAGCCTAACCTAAGTAACGCGAACGAAACGCCGTCCGGCGGTGACGGTCATCACGTTTGCCGGTCAACTTCCTTGCCCGGCACGGGGGTTGGTCACCCGGCCGCGCGCAGCTGTTCCTCCGTCATGCCCTGACGCCAGTATCCGACGAAGGTGACCCGGCGCCTGTCGACGCCGCGCTCCTGCACGAAGTGCCGGCGCAGCGCCTTCACCGAGCCCGACTCGCCCGCGATCCAGGCGTACGGCCGCTCGGCGGGCGGGAGCGCGGCCGCGCGCAGGGCGTCGAGACAGGTCCCGTCGGCCGACCAGGAGATCTCGGCGTCCGCCGCGGTCGCCAGGTGCCGCACGTTCCCGGCGTCGCGCACGTCCAGCCACGCCCGGACACGCTGTCCTGCGGGCAGCGACGCGAGAATGGACGCGATCGCCGGCAGGGCCGTCTCGTCGCCCCACAGCAGCACCAGGTCGGTGTCGTCCGGCGGCCGGAACCGGATCGCCCGGTTGTCGGCGACGGCGGGGCCGAGCAGCAGCACCCGGTCACCGGCGCGCGCCCGGCCGGCCCACGCGGAGGCGGGCCCGGCCGGGGTGTGCAGCACGAAGTCGACGTCGATCTCGTCGGGGTCCCGGCGCAGCTCCCGCAGCGTGTACGAACGCATCACCGCCCGTACGTCGTCCGGCAGTTCGCGCCATCCCTGCCACCAGCTGTCCCCGAGTTCGAGGGGCACGACCGGTGCGTCCTGCCCCGGATGCGGCAGGAACAGCGACAGGGACTGGTCCCAGCCGTCGGAGAGGAAGTGCCGCAGCTCCTCCCCGGCGAACGTCACCCGGACCAGGGACGGACCGAGCCGCCTCGTCCGTACGACGTGCAGCGCGAAGAAACGGAACGGGGCGGCGACGGCCGTGGTCATGCGGGCTCCTGGGTGGGGGAGGGGCGGCTGACCTTCTTCGGGGGCGGGCCCGTGCCCGAGCGGTTCGACCGCGTGGGCGCGGGCCCCGGAGCGGCCCTGTCAGGCGACCTTCTTCGCCTTCTCGAGCGCCTCGGCGAGGGTCTCCAGCAGCGGCACGCACTTGTCGTACGACAGGATCGGCTCGGGCGAGCGGGCGATGACCTGTCCGGCCTTCACCGCGGGGAGCTGCTTCCACGTCGGCTTGGTGATGTCGGCCGGCTGGATCGTCGAGGAACGGTCGTCCATCATGATGATGTCGGCCTGGTACTTGTCGACGTTCTCCCAGCTCAGCGACTCGTACCAGCCGCCGCCCTCGGCCTTGGCGCTCTCCGGCGGCTCGACGAAGTTCACGCCGAGGGCCTTGAAGTACTCCAGGTCGATGGAGAGGTTCGTGCCGGAGACGTAGAACAGCTGGTCGCTCGCGGAACCGGCCATGACCTTGATGTCGGGCTTGGCCTTGGCGGCGGCGCGCAGCCGGGTCGCGGCGGTCTCGAAGCGCTTCTTGGCGTCGGTGACCTCGGCCGCGGTCATGTCCGCGCCGAGGGACTCGGCCAGTTCCCACATGCGCTCCAGGGGAGCGGTGAGCTGCCGGTCGTAGACGGAGACGGCGACGCTCGGGGCCAGCTTGGCGACCTTGTCCTTGGAGGCCTCGGGGACGTACCAGAGGGTGCCGGCGTTGTCGAACATGGTGGAGACGAGCACGTCGGGCGCGAGGGCCGCGTACTTCTCGACGTTGAACTCGTCCCAGACGTTGCCCAGGATCTCGACCTTGCTGATGTCCATGTCGCCGGCCTGGACGTCGGCCTTGCCGTCGGTGGTCTTCGTCGGTCCGAAGACGCCCTTGACCTGGATGCCGTAGTCGTGGAGGGCGGCCGCGACGCCGGTGAACGCGACGATGTTCGCCGGGATCGCGTCGAGCTTCACGGTGGTCCCGCGGTCGTCCTTGAACGTCCAGGGACCGGACTTGGCGGCGTTCTCCGTCGACTTCGCGTCACCGCTCCCCGAGTCGTCGTCCCCGCAGGCTGCGAGCACGGCACCGAGACCGAGGGCGCCACCGGCGGCGAGGACGCCGCGACGGGTGAGGTGAGTGGCTCTGGCGTTGGACATGAGTGTGGCCGCTTTCGAACGGGGCGGATCACCGCCGGACAATTCGAAGGTAGGTTAGCCTAACCTCAGATCTTGTCCAGGGGGCGGGTCGGACGGAACCGCCCGACCCCGCCCCGGCGAAGGCATCCGTACCCGCCGGCCCAGGCCAAAACGCCTACCGGGCGAACGAGTTGTCGGGGGTCCGGGCGGGCCTCAGCCCACCAGTCCCAACTCCCGGGCGATCAGCATCCGCTGCACCTCGCTCGTGCCCTCGCCGATCTCCAGGATCTTGGAGTCGCGCCACATGCGGGCGACCGGGTACTCGTTCATGAAGCCGTAGCCGCCGTGGACCTGGGTGGCGTCGCGGGCGTTGTCGACGGCGATCGTCGAGGAGTACAGCTTCGCCAGGGCCGCCTCCTTCTTGAAGGGCTCCCCGGACACCAGGCGCGACGCCGCGTCGCGCCAGGTGAGGCGGGCCGTGTGCGCCTTCATCTCCATGTCGGCGATCTTGAACTGGATCGCCTGGTTGGCGCCGATCGGGCGGCCGAAGGCGTGGCGCTCCCTGGCGTACTTCACCGACTCGTCGACACACCCCTGGGCCAGTCCCGTCGCCAGGGCCGCGATGGCGACGCGGCCCTCGTCCAGGATGCGCAGGAACTGGGCGTAGCCGCGGCCCTCCTCGCCCAGCAGGTTCGCCGCCGGGACGCGGACGTCCGTGAAGGACAGCTCACGGGTGTCCGAGGCGTTCCAGCCGACCTTGGAGTAGGGCGCGGCGACCGTGAAACCGGGGGTGCCGGACGGCACGACGATCGCGGAGATCAGCGGCCTGCCGTCCGGCTTCCGGCCCGTCACCGCGGTGACCGTGACCAGGCCCGTGATGTCCGTGCCCGAGTTGGTGATGAAGCACTTCGTGCCGTTGATCACCCACTCGTCGGTGTCCGGGTCGAGCCGGGCCGTCGTCCGCGTCGCGCCCGCGTCGCTGCCGCCGTCCGGCTCGGTCAGGCCGAACGCGCCCAGGATCTCGCCGGAGCACAGCCGCGGCAGCCACTGCCGCTTCTGCTCGTCGGTGCCGAAGAGGTGGATCGGCATCGCGCCCAGCGACACGCCCGCCTCCAGAGTGATCGCCACCGACGAGTCGACGCGGGCCAGTTCCTCCAGCGCGATGCCCAGCGCCAGGTAGTCGCCGCCCATGCCGCCGTACTCCTCGGGGAAGGGCAGCCCGAACAGGCCCATGCGGCCCATCTCGCGGACGATCTCGTACGGGAACTCGTGCCGCTCGTAGAAGTCGCCGATCTTCGGCGCGACGACGTCGTGCGCGAACTGCTCGACGGTGCGCCGCAGTTCTTCCAGCTCGGGGGAGAGTCGGTGGTCCATGGCGGTCACTGCTCCTTGTGGGCCTCACGGCCCTCTCGGCCCTGCGCGTCCTCGTGGGACAGGGCGCGGACGGTGCGGGACGGGCTGGGCCGGCCCAGCCGGCCGGCCATCCAGACGCTGGTGGCGACGAGACGGCCGAGGTCGACCCCGGTGTCGATGCCGAGGCCGGTCAGCATCCACACGAGGTCCTCGGTGGCGAGGTTGCCGGTGGCGGACTTCGCGAACGGGCAGCCGCCCAGGCCGCCCGCCGAGGCGTCGACGGTGGTGACGCCGTGCCGGAGCGCGGCGAGGGTGTTGGCGAGGGCCTGGCCGTAGGTGTCGTGGAAGTGCACGCCCAGCGCGCCCACGGGGATGCCCTCCTCGTCGAGCGCGGTCAGCAGCTCCTCGACGTGACCGGGGGTGGCGACCCCGATGGTGTCGCCGAGGCTCAGCTCGTCGCAGCCCATGTCGACCAGGGCCCGGCACACCCGGACGACCCGGGGGACCGGGACCGCGCCCTCCCAGGGGTCGCCGAAGCACATGGAGAGATAGCCGCGCACGTGCACCCCGTCGGCCTTGGCCCGCTCCACCACCGGGTGGAACATGGCCAGCGACTCGTCCACCGTGCGGTTGAGGTTGGCCTTGGCGAAGGCCTCGGTGACGCTGGCGAACACCGCGACCCGCCTCGCCCCGAGCGCCAGCGCCCGGTCCAGCCCGCGTTCGTTCGGCACGAGCACCGGCAGCTCCACCGGCAGACCGGCGAGCATCGGGAACAGTTCCTCGGCGTCGGCGAGCTGGGGCACCCACCTGGGGTGGACGAAGCTGGTCGCCTCGATCGTGGTCAGCCCGGCGTCGGCGAGCCGGTGCACGAACTCGGCCTTCACGGCCGTCGGCACCGTCGCCCTCTCGTTCTGCAGGCCGTCGCGGGCACCGACCTCGTGGATCCTGACCCGCGTGGGCAGGCCCGGCGCGGGCACGGTCATCGGAAGTCCTCGCACGCTCATCCCTCCTCCCCGTGCGGCGCGATCACGGCCAGTACCTGGTCCATGGCGACGGCGGTGCCCGCGGTGACGTCGAGTTCGGCGACCGTGCCGGCGTGCGGGGCGGAGATGACGTGCTCCATCTTCATCGCCTCCACCACCAGCAGGCTCTGCCCGGCCGTCACCTCGTCGCCGACGGCGACCTTCACCACCGTCACCGTGCCCGGCATCGGCGCGGTCAGCGAGTCGGCGCCCGCGTGCGCGGCCCCGGTCAGGGACGCGGCCACCGGGTCGTGGTCACGCACCTGCCAGGCGTCGCCGTCGCGGCCCAGCCAGTCACCGGCCCGGTGGAAGGTGTGCCGGACGCCGTCGAGGGTGACGCCGACCGTCTCGTCGGTGACGGAGTGCGTGCCGCGCGGCGTGTGCTCCACGGGCTCGGCGACCCGCAGCGGGAACGCCGGCGGCCGGTGCTCCCCGCCCAGCCGCCACCCGCTCGGCACCGAGAAGGGGTCCGTCCACCCCGCCCCGGACGGCTTCAGCGCCTCCAGCCGGACGGCCGCGGCGGCCTCGTAGACCTCCTCCGGCACGTCGGTGGGGACCAGGTCGTCCATGACCCGCTCGACCAGGCCGGTGTCCAGCTCGCCCGCCACGACCGCCGGGTGGGCGAGCAGCCGGCGCAGGAACCCGGCGTTCGTCGGCACGCCCAGCGTGACCGTGTCCGCGAGGGCGGCCCGCAGCCTGCGCAGCGCCGTGGCCCGGTCGGGGCCGTACGCGATCACCTTGGAGAGCATCGGGTCGTACAGGCTGCCGACCTCGGTGCCCTCGCTCAGTCCCGAGTCGGTGCGCACCCCCTCGCCCTGGGGCTCGCGCAGCCGCAGGACGGTGCCGCCGGACGGCAGGAAGCCGCGGGCGCCCTCGCGGACGGACACCGTCTCGGCGCACACCCGGGCCTCGACGGCGTGCCCCGTGAGACGGATGTCGTCCTGCGCGTACGGCAGGTGCTCCCCGGCCGCCACCCGCAGCTGCCACTCCACCAGGTCCAGCCCGGTGACCAGTTCGGTGACGGGGTGCTCCACCTGGAGACGGGTGTTCATCTCCATGAAGTAGTACGCCTTCGGGTCCCCGCCGGGGACGATGAACTCCACCGTGCCCGCACCCCGGTAGCCGCACGACAGCGCCGCCTGCACCGCCGCCTCGCCCATCCCCGCGCGGGTGGTCTCGTCGAGGAGCACGCTGGGCGCCTCCTCGATCAGCTTCTGGTGCCGGCGCTGGAGGGAGCACTCGCGCTCGCCCAGGTGGATCACCCGGCCGTGGCCGTCCGCCAGGACCTGGATCTCGATGTGCCGGGGCCGGTCGATCCACCGCTCGACGAGCAGCGTGTCGTCGCCGAAGGAGGCGCGGGCCTCGCGGCGGGCGGCGGCGATCTCGTCCAGGAGGCCGCCCTCCTCCCGCACCAGCCGCATGCCCTTGCCGCCGCCGCCGGCCGACGGCTTGAGCAGCACCGGCATGCCGATCTCTAGCGCGGCGGCGGCCAGTTCGGCGTCGCCGAGGCCGCTCCCGCTCGACCCGGGGACCACCGGGACGCCCGCCGCCTGCACGGTCTCCTTGGCGCGGATCTTGTCGCCCATGAGGGAGATCGCCTCGGCCGGCGGCCCGATGAACACGAGCCCGGCGTCGGCGCAGGCGCGCGCGAAGCCGGCGTTCTCCGCGAGGAAGCCGTATCCGGGGTGGACGGCCCGGGCGCCGGTGCGGGCGGCGGCCTCCAGCAGCCGCTCCACCGACAGGTAGCTCTCGGCGGCCGGCGCCGGACCGATCCGGACGGCCGTGTCGGCCTCCCGGACGTGCCGCGCGTCGGCGTCGGCGTCGGAGAAGACGGCCACCGAGCGCACGCCCAGGGAGCGCAGGGTGCGGATCACCCGGACGGCGATCTCGCCCCGGTTGGCCACGAGCACTGTGTCGAACATCGTCTTGGAGCCCCTCACATCCGGAAGACGCCGAACTGGGGTTCGCCCAGCGGCGCGTTGGCACAGGCGGTCAGGGCCAGACCCAGCACCTGGCGGGTCTCCAGCGGGTCGATGACCCCGTCGTCCCAGAGCCGGGCGGTCGCGTAGTAGGCGCTGCCCTGACGCTCGTACTGCTCCCGGACCGGGGCCTTGAAGGCCTCTTCCTCCTGGGCGGGCCAGTCCTGGCCGCGCGCCTCCAACTGGTCGCGCTTGACGGTGGCGAGGACGGAGGCGGCCTGCTCGCCGCCCATCACGGAGATCTTGGCGTTCGGCCACATCCACAGGAAGCGGGGCGAGTAGGCCCGGCCGCACATCGAGTAGTTCCCCGCGCCGTACGACCCGCCGACCACGACCGTCAGCTTGGGCACGCGCGTGCAGGCCACCGCGGTGACCATCTTGGCGCCGTGCTTGGCGATGCCGCCGGCCTCGTAGTCCTTGCCGACCATGAAGCCGGAGATGTTCTGCAGGAACAGCAGGGGGATGCCGCGCTGGTCGCACAGCTCGACGAAGTGGGCGCCCTTCTGGGCGGACTCGGAGAACAGGATGCCGTTGTTGGCGACGATGCCGACCGGGTGCCCGTGGACGCGGGCGAAGCCGGTGACCAGGGTCTGCCCGAACTCGGACTTGAACTCCGCGAAACGGGAGCCGTCCGTGACGCGGGCGATGATCTCCCGTACGTCGTAGGGGGTACGGGAGTCGACCGGCACCGCGCCGTACAGCCCGTGGGGGTCGACCTTGGGCTCGACGGCGGGCCGCACCTCCCAGGGGAGCGGGCGGCGGGCCGGGAGGGTGGAGACGATGGTCCGCACGATGCGCAGGGCGTGCGCGTCGTCCTCGGCGAGGTGGTCGGTGACGCCCGACACCCGCGCGTGGACCTCGCCGCCGCCCAGCTCCTCCGCGGTGACGACCTCGCCGGTGGCGGCCTTCACCAGCGGCGGGCCGCCCAGGAAGATCGTGCCCTGGCCGCGCACGATGACGGCCTCGTCGCTCATCGCCGGGACGTACGCCCCGCCGGCCGTGCACGAGCCGAGCACGGCGGCGATCTGCGGGATGCCGGCCCCGGACATGCGGGCCTGGTTGTAGAAGATCCGCCCGAAGTGCTCGCGGTCGGGGAAGACCTCGTCCTGCATGGGCAGGAAGGCGCCGCCGGAGTCCACCAGGTACACGCACGGCAGGCGGTTCTCGAGGGCGACCTCCTGGGCCCGCAGGTGCTTCTTCACCGTCATCGGGTAGTACGTCCCGCCCTTGACGGTGGCGTCGTTGGCGACGATCACGCACTCCCGGCCGCTGACCCGGCCGATCCCGGCGATCACACCGGCCGCGGGGGCCTGCCCGTCGTACAGCCCGTCGGCGGCGAGGGGGGCCAGCTCCAGGAACGGGGAGCCGGGGTCGAGGAGGGTGTCCACCCGGTCCCTCGGCAGCAGCTTCCCGCGCGCGGTGTGCCGGGCCCGCGCCTTCTCCCCGCCGCCCAGCCGAGCCGCGGCGAGCTTGCCGCGCAGCTCCTCGACGAGCGCGAGGTGGGCCCTCTCGTTGGTCCGCCAGGCCTCCGACGCGGGATCGGCCGCGCTGGTCAGCTCCGGTGCCTGCTCCATACCTTGCGGTCCCCTCACCCAGTGGTCGACTGGTTAATGAGCGTTAACCATTTCCGTCAGGTTAACGAGCGCTAACGTGGTTGTCTAGAATTGTTTCCATGGCCACCAGAACCGACGCCCCCACCCGCCGTGAGCAGATCCTCAGGGAAGCCGCGCGGCTGTTCGCCGAACGCGGGTTCCACGGCGTCGGTGTGGACGAGATAGGGGCCGCGGTCGGCATCAGCGGCCCCGGCCTCTACCGGCACTTCCCCGGCAAGGACGCGATGCTCGCCGAGCTGCTGGTCGGGATCAGCGGCCGGCTGCTGACCGGTGCGCGGCGCCGGGTGCAGGAGGCCGACGGGGCCGGGGCGGGCACGGTCCTCGACTCGCTCGTCGAGGGGCACATCGACTTCGCGCTCGACGACCGTCCCCTGATCACCCTGCACGACCGGGAGCTGGACCGCCTCCGCGACAGCGACCGCAAGCTGGTGCGGCAGTTGCAGCGGCAGTACGTCGAGCTGTGGGTGGAGGTCGTCCGCGAGGTCTATCCGGCGCTGACGGAGCCGGCGGCCCGGTCCGCGGTGCACTCGGTGTTCGGACTGCTCAACTCCACCCCGCACCTGGGGAGGGCGGGTGGGCTTCCCGGCCGGGGGGACACGGCGGACCTGCTGCACCGGATGGCCCGGGGCGCCTTCGGCGCGGCGGCGGAGGGGGAGTAGGGGCGGTCGGCCGCCGGGGCCGTGGGCGGTCGGTCACCCGGGCCGTCCGGTTCGGTGGCGAAGGCGCGGAGGGCGGTCGGTCGCGCGCGCCGTCGGCCGGACGGCGACGGCGCGGCGGCGGAGGGCCGGCGGGGGAGCGGGAGCGGGAGAAGGGGTGGTCAGTCGCCCAGGCTGTCCAGCTCGGCGGCGTGGAGCAGGGCGGGATCGAAGCCCATTCCGCTGAAGTGGCCCGCCAGCTCCAGCGACAGCACGCCGTGCAGCCGGGTCCAGAAGGCCGGCGCCCGGCGCGGGGCAGGGGCGGGCGCGGGGTGGCCGTCGGCCCACTCCCGGTGCTCGTCGAGGTGCGTGTCCAGCGGCGTCCGCGCGCCGTCCGCGGGCAGCCCGGCGCAGGCGTCGAGCAGGCGCGCCATGATCTCGGACGCGATGTCGGTGATGTCGTCGGGCGCCTGGTAGCCCGGCACGGGCGTGCCGTAGACGAGGAAGCACCGGTGCGGATCGGCCAGTGCCCACGTGCGCGGGGCGCCCGCCAGCGAGGTGACGTCGCCGTCGGCGGCCCGGACGGCGTCGGCGAGGCTGCGGTACGCGTCCCTGACCAGTTCGGTGATCAGCTCGTCCCGGCCGGCGAAGTAGCGGTACAGCGCGGGCCCGCTCATCCCCAGCTGCTTGGCGATGGCGTTGAGCGACAGTGCGGACGCCCCGGCGGAGGCGATCTGCTCCCACGCCCGCTCCTTGACCTCGGCCCGCACCTGGGCGCGGTACCGCTCCCGGGGGGTCCCGGCGCCACCGGTCCCGGTCATCAGGTGCCCCTTCCGCAGGCTGGCGGCTGGAGCCGCAAGATTCCGTCAGAGGGCATCGCGCAGGGCGGGGAGGCCGGGAGGGCGTGACGAGCGTTACCCCGCACCCGCCCTGGACGCACCTCGTACTCGCCGGTACGGTGATATGAGCAAGCGCTTAGACAGGCCGAGGTACGTGGAGGTGGCGGCGTGCGCCGTACGGTGTTCAACGAGGATCACGAGGCGTTCCGGGAGACCCTTCGCGCCTTCATCGAGGCCGAGGTCGTACCCGTCTACGACGAGTGGTTCGCCGCCGGCCAGGCCCCGCGGGAGTTCTACTACAAGCTCGGCGAGCTGGGCATCTTCGGGATCAACGTCCCCGAGGAGTTCGGCGGCGCGGGCCTGGACAGCCACAAGTTCGAGGCCGTCCTGTACGAGGAGACCGCCCGCGCCGGCGTCCAGTTCGGCGGTTCCGGCGTGCACGTGCTGCTCGCCCTGCCGTACATCAAGATGCTGGCGACCGAGGAGCAGAAGAAGCGCTACCTGCCGAAGTTCGTCAGCGGCGAGGAGATGTGGGCCATCGCGATGACGGAGCCGGGCACCGGTTCCGACCTCGCGGGCATGAAGTCCACCGCCAAGCTGAGCGAGGACGGCACCCACTACGTCCTCAACGGCGCCAAGACCTTCATCACCGGCGGTGTCCACGCCGACAAGGTCATCGTCTGCGCCCGGACCGCCGCCCCGACCGCCGAGGACCGCCGTCACGGCATCTCCCTCTTCGCCGTCGACACCAAGTCCGAGGGCTACTCCGTCGGCCGCAAGCTGGACAAGCTGGGCCTGCGCACCTCCGACACGGCCGAGCTGGCCTTCGTCGACGTCAAGGTGCCCGTCGAGGACCTGCTCGGCGAGGAGAACAAGGGCTTCTACTACCTCGGCCACAACCTGGCCTCCGAGCGCTGGGGCATCGCCTTCGGCGCCTACGCCCAGGCCAAGGCGGCCGTCCGGTTCGCCAAGCAGTACGTGCAGGACCGCACCGTCTTCGGCAAGCCGGTCGCCCACTTCCAGAACACCAAGTTCGAGCTGGCCGCCTGCCAGGCCGAGGTGGACGCGGCCGAGGCCGTCGCCGACCGCGCCACGGAGGCCCTGGACGCCGGTGAGCTGACCCCCGCCGAGGCCGCCAGCGCCAAGCTGTTCTGCACCGAGGTCGCGCACCGCGTCATCGACCGCTGCCTCCAGCTGCACGGCGGCTACGGCTACATGAACGAGTACCCGATCGCCCGCCTGTACGCGGACAACCGCGTCAACCGCATCTACGGCGGCACCAGCGAGATCATGAAGACGATCATCGCCAAGGACATGGGTCTGTAAGCCGGCCGCAATTACCGCCGGATACAACAGTCCCCATGAGCCAGGCACTACAGGATCTCCTCGATCTGCTCGACCTCGAGCAGATCGAGGAGAACATCTTCCGCGGCCGGTCCCGCTCCGCCGTCGTCCCGCGCGTCTTCGGCGGGCAGGTCGCGGCCCAGGCGCTGGTCGCCGCCGGGCGCACGGTCCCCGCCGACCGGCACGCCCACTCCCTGCACGCGTACTTCCTGCGCATGGGGGACCCCGGCGCGCCCATCGTCTACAACGTCGAGCGCATCCGCGACGGCCGCTCCTTCACCACCCGCCGCGCGGTCGCCGTCCAGCACGGCCGGCCGATCTTCGCCCTGTCGGCGTCCTTCCAGACGTACGAGGAAGGGCTCGACCACCAGGCCCCGATGCCCGTCTCCCCGGACCCGGCGACCCTGCCGACCTCCGAGGAACGCCTGCGCGGCTACGGCCACCTCCCGCCGGACGTCGTCGAGCGGTTCCTGGAGGCGCGCCGGGCCATCGACCTGCGCTACGTCGACGAGCCGCCGTACGGGAGGTTCGGCGAGCCGCGGGAGCCGCACAGCCAGGTCTGGTTCCGCACCAACGGCAAGCTCGCGGACGACCCGCTGCTGCACGTCGTCCTCGCCACCTACGTCTCCGACATGACCCTCCTGGACTCGGTCCTCCTCGCGCACGGCCGCGGCGGCTGGGCGGTCGGCGACGTGGTGGGGGCGTCCCTGGACCACGCGATGTGGTTCCACCGCCCGTTCCGCGCCGACGAGTGGCTGCTCTACGACCAGGAGTCGCCGTCGGCGCACGGCGGCCGGGGCCTGGGTCAGGCCCGCATCTACACGCAGGACGGACGGCTCGCCGTCTCGGTGATCCAGGAAGGCGTGGTGCGCGTGCCCCGGGAGGACTGAGGGGCACGGTCACCACGGACGAACGGGGCGGCGGCGGGAGCACCTTCACGGTGATCACCGCCGTCTCGCCGGGGCGACGTGCGTGCTAGACCAGTCCCGCCTCCGCCAGCAGGTACGCCGTCATCGGGTCGTAGTGGCGCGGGCTCAGGACGTGGTCGTCGAGGGGGACCGTCACCTGGACGGTGCCCTCGGCCTCGGCGAGGAACAGCGCCGGGTCGTTGCAGTCGGCGTACCCGACGGCGTCCACGCCGTACTGTCCGGCACAGCCCGCCCAGCCGTGGTCGGCGACGACCAGGTCCGGCAGCGGGCGCCCCTCGCGCTCCAGGGCGGTGAGGATCGCCTTCATCGGTTCGCCCGAGTGGGTGTGCCACAGGGTGGCGCCGTGCTCCAGCACCGCCACGTCGGCGAACTGCATGACGTACCCCTCGTCCGTCCGCAGCCCGTCGGGGATGACGACGATCTCGCAGCCGGCCCGGCGCAGCGCGTCCGCAGTGGCCCGGTGCACGTCCAGCAGCCCGCCGGGGTGACCGGTGGCGAACAGCACCCGCTGCCGGTCCTCGGCCGCCTTGCGCAGCCGACCGGCGAGCCGCTCCAGACCGTCGACGGTGAGCTGGGGGTCGATGGTGTCCTGGCCGTAGCGGTACTCGGGGTCGTCGTTGACGCCGACCCGCTCCGCCATCACCGCGAGCACGTCCTGTTCGTCGGTCCAGCGGTCGCCGAGCTCCAGGCCGAGCCAGAAGTTGCGGACGCCGTTGGCCAACTGGCGGTAGTGGGAGAGGTTGTTCTCGCGCGGGGTGGCGACGTCACCCGCGATACGGGTCCTCACGAGGTGTTCGACGAGCTCGGCGCGGCTGGGTGTCCCGGGTATCGGCATGGTCTCCATTGTGGGGCAGCGGCCGGTGGGAGTCCGTGGTCTCCCGGCCGCTGGGACGCGGGTCACTCACCCCGGCCGTCGCTTCACCCGCGCCGGTGAACTCACCTCTGCCGCAGGGCGAACCACAGTTCCATCCGTACGTCCGGGTCGTCCAGGTCCGTCCCCAGCAGGGCCGCGCAGCGCGCGATGCGCTGCCGCACGGTGTTGCGGTGCACGCCCAGCGCCACCGCCGTGCGGTCCCAGCCGCCGTGCAGTGACAGCCAGGCGCGCAGGGTGGCCGCGAGGGTGTCGTCGAGCGGGGCGAGCAGCGCGCGGGCGTGCGCCTCGGCCTCGTCGGGCGGCACCAGGTCGGCGAGCGCGGGGCGCGCGCCGTGCCGGACCAGGGGCGCGCGGACGGCGCGGGCGCGCGCCAGGGCGCGGGCCGCCCGGACGTCGGCGGCCGGCCAGTCGGCGGGGGCCGCGGCGGCGCCGACCCCCAGCGTCCATCCCGGCTGCGCGAGCGGCTCCCGCTCACCCGGCACCAGCACCCGTACGACGTCCTCCCCGAGGTCGACCAGCGGCGACCCGAGCGCGGCGCCCAGCGCGGCGGCGGCCACGGCGTCCGGCGCCCGACCCTCGGGCCGGCCGTGCACGACCTGCCACCGGTCCCCGCCGAGGAGCGGGGCCACGGACTCCGGGGCGGCTCCGAGCAGCAGCCGTACGAGGGCCGAGGAACGGGCCGCCTCCGAGCCGCTCCGCTGCTCACCGGTGAGCAGCGAGAGCAGGACGGCGGCGACCGAGGCGATGGTGTGGTCACCGGTCCCCCGGTGCGGAGCGGCGGTCCCGAGCACGAAACCCCGGCCGGACCCGAGGGCGTAGGCGGCGAGACGGGTGCCGCCGGTGGTGTCGGTGGCGGAGGTGGGGGTGGGGGTGGGGGTGGAGGCCGGTACGGGGCCCGCCGCAGCCGTGACCGTGTCCGTCGGCGGCGGGCCGGGGGGCCGCACGACCCGCGCCAGCCGTGCCAGCGCCGGGCCCGTCCCGCTCCCCGGCTCCCGGCCCGCCGCCGCGATCTCCGTGCCCTCCGGGCCGTACAGCACCGCCCGGCCTCCGGTCCGCCGGGCCAGCTGCCGCAGCACCGCCGGCACCGGGTCCGGCCGGGACGCGGCGGCGGCGAGGCTCTGCTGGGCCTCGGTGACCCGGCGCAGCTCCGCGTGCCGGGCCTGCGCCATGAGCTGCCAGACCGCGCGGGCCACGCCGGAGAAGGTGGTCCGCGGCGGGACCTCCAGCAGGGGAAGCCCGCGGGTCTCGCAGGCGGCGGCCAGGGCGCGCGGCACGCTGTCGTGCACCGGCGCCAGGCCGAACCCGAGGGCCGCCCCGCCGGCGGCCACGATCCGCGCGACGTAGTCGTCGCAGTAGGCGTCCAGGCCGGAGGTCTCCCGGCCTGCCGCCGCCTCGGGGAGGTGCGCCCCGGCCGTCAGCAGCAGCTCGCCGCCCAGCAGGTACGGGTACGGGTCGGCCATCTCCGAGGCGTGCGCCCCGTGGACGACGGGATCCGGCTCGAGGGGCCCGGCGATCCGGCGCAGGGCGAGGTCCTCGCGGGCCAGCAGGGCGGCGAGGGGCACGGGGGGTGTCGGCGGCACGGGTACCGCCGCGGGCTCCGGCATGGTGTGCGTTTCCTCCATGGGGAACGGCTTCAGTGGAGGAAACGTACACTTCGCCGGCGCCTTCCGGCCGTCTAGGGTCGTCCCGGCCGGCTCCCCGGCCCGGCATCCCCACTCGTGCCCGAACTCGTGCCCGAACTCGTGTCCGAACGCCTTCCGGCTCGCCGGTAGAGTCGTACGCGGCAGGACAGAGCGGTACATACGCGACGAAGAGCAGGAAAGAAGGCAGTAGATGAGCAGCAGCGAGACGCCCCGCGGCCCGGTCGACTCCTCGCGGGTGCCGCGCTACGCCGGCCCCGCGACCTTCGCCCGGCTGCCCCGCCTCGACGAGGTCGGCCGCGCCGACGTCGCCGTGGTCGGCGTGCCGTTCGACTCCGGCGTCTCCTACCGGCCCGGCGCCCGCTTCGGCGGCAACGCGATCCGCGAGGCGTCCCGGCTGCTGCGCCCCTACAACCCGGCGCAGGACGCCTCCCCCTTCGCCCTCGCACAGGTCGCCGACGGCGGCGACATCGCCGTGAACCCGTTCGACATCAACGAGGCCGTCGAGACGATCGAGGCGGCCGCCGACGACCTGCTGGGCACCGGCGCCCGCCTGATGACCCTCGGCGGCGACCACACCATCGCCCTGCCGCTGCTCCGCTCGGTCGCGAAGAGGCACGGCCCGGTCGCCCTGCTCCACTTCGACGCCCACCTCGACACCTGGGACACCTACTTCGGCGCCGAGTACACGCACGGCACCCCGTTCCGCCGCGCCGTCGAGGAGGGCCTCCTCGACACCTCCGCCCTCTCCCACGTCGGCACCCGCGGCCCGCTCTACGGCAAGCAGGACCTCACCGACGACGAGAAGATGGGCTTCGGCATCGTCACCTCGGCGGACGTCTACCGGCGCGGCGCCGACGAGGTCGCCGACCAGCTCCGCCAGCGCGTCGGCGACCGCCCGCTGTACATCTCCATCGACATCGACTGCCTCGACCCGGCGCACGCGCCCGGCACCGGCACCCCCGAGGCCGGCGGCATGACCTCCCGCGAGCTGCTGGAGATCCTGCGCGGACTGGCCTCCTGCAACCTGGTCTCGGCGGACGTCGTCGAGGTGGCGCCCGCGTACGATCACGCCGAGATCACCTCGGTGGCCGCGTCCCACACGGCGTACGAGCTGACCACGATCATGTCCCGTCAGATTGCGGAGGCCCGCGCGAAGTGACCCACGACCACGACCTGGTGCTCCGCCCGACCGCCGCACAGACGGAGGCGGCACTGAACCCCCCTCCCGGCCGCACCGGCGGGGACCTCGTCGTGGAGACCCTGGCCGGTCTCGGCGCGACCACCGTCTTCGGACTGCCCGGTCAGCACGCGCTCGCCGTGTTCGACGCGCTGCGCCGCTCCGACCTGCGCTACGTCGGCCTGCGGGTGGAGAACAACGCGGGCTTCGCGGCGGACGCGTACGGCCGTGTCACCGGTGAGGCGGCTCCCCTGCTGCTGTCCACGGGGCCGGGCGCGCTGACCTCCCTGGCCGCGCTCCAGGAGGCGGCGGCGGCCTCGGCGCCCGTCCTGGCGATCGGCAGCCAGGTCCCCACGGCCGGCCTGGGCGGCGGACGTCACGGCCACCTGCACGAACTGCCCGATCAGGCGGCCTCGTTCCGGGGCGTGGTGAAGTCGGTCCACACGGTCCGCGCCCAGTCCCAGATCCCCTCCGCGCTGGAGGCGGCCTGGAAGTCGGCCCTGACCGCCCCGCACGGACCCGTCTGGGTGGAGATCCCGCAGGACGTGCTGGCGGCGGAGACCGCGCTCCCCGTGGTCACGGCCGGCGACGCCTTCCCCGAGGAACTGCCACCGCGCCCCGAACTGACCGCGGTCGCCGCCGACCTGCTGGCGAAGGCCGCCCGCCCGGTGATCGTCGCGGGCGGCGGGGTCGTCCGCGCGGACGCCTCGGGCAAGCTGCGCAAGCTCGCCGAACGGCTCGACGCCCCCGTGGTCACCACCTTCGGCGGCAAGGGCGCCTTCCCCTGGACGCACCCCCTCTCCCTGCGGTCCTGGCTGGAGGACCGCCACACCACCGACTTCCTGGAGGACGCCGACGTCCTGCTGGTGATCGGCTCGGGCCTCGGCGAACTCTCCTCGAACCACCACACGTTCGCCCCGCGCGGCCGCGTGATCCAGATCGAGGCCGACCTCGGCAAACTGGAGTCCAACCACCCGGCCCTCGGCATCCACGCGGACGCCCGCCTCGCGATCCAGGCCCTGCTGGAGACCGTCCCCGAACGCACCGACCCCACGGCGCCCGAGCGCGTCCGCACGCTCCTGTCCCGCGTGGCGGAACGCCTCGCCTCCCAGGAGCTGACCCTGGAGCAGCAGGTGCTGGCGTCCGTCCGCACGGCGCTCCCCGCCGGCTCCCCGTCCTTCTGGGACATGACGATCCTGGCGTACTGGGCGTGGTCGGCCTTCGACCCGAAGGGTCCGAACCGCATGCACTCCGCCCAGGGCGCGGGCGGCCTCGGCTACGCCTTCCCGGCGGCCCTCGGCGCGGCGGTCGCCGACCCCACCCGCCCGGTCCTCGCCGTGTCCGGCGACGGCGGCGCCCTCTACTCGATCGCGGAACTGGCCACGGCGAGGCAGCACGACCTGAACGTCACCTGGCTCGTCGTCGACGACGGCGGCTACGGCGTCCTGCGCGAGTACATGGCCGAGTCCTTCGGCGGGACCACGGCAGGCGGGACCACGGCGACGGAGCTGACCGGCCCGGACTTCGCGGCGCTGGCCGAGTCCTTCGGCGTCCCGGGCGTGCGGACGTCCCCGCAGGCCCTGGAGGCCGACCTGGCGAAGGCGCTGGCGTCCCCCGGCCCGTCGGTGGTGGTACTGCCGGCGCGGTTGCGGATGTTCGCCCCCACCCACCTGGGCTGACGACAGCGGCCGGCCGCGGGGACGGACCCCCGCGGCCGTCTCCCGCTCGCCGCCGCGGCGACGGTTCGGCCCGGGCCGTTTCCGAGAGCGGGGGCAGCCGGTCCCGCCTCTTCGGGCACTCATCGTGCCCCGTGGCTTCCTGACCCGGCGCCGTTGCCGCGTTTAACGTCCCGGAGTGAGCCTCTGGACTTCCCTCGAGCCCGCCTCCGTGACCGTGGACCCGGGCGGTAGCACGACGGTGCGGCTGCGTGTGCGCAACACCGGTGACGTGGTGGACGAGTACCGCTTCGAGGCGGTGGGCCCCCTCGCGCCCTGGACCGTCGTGGAGCCGCAGTCGCTGCGGTTGTATCCGGGGACGACGGGGTCGGTGGACCTGACGTTCGCTCCGCCGCGCACGCCGGACGCGACGGCGGGGCCGAATCCGTACGCGGTGCGGATCACGCCGACGGAGCATCCGGAGGCGACGACGGTTCCGGAGGGGAACCTCACCGTCACCCCGTTCACGGAAGTGCGGGCGGAGTTGGTTCCGCCGACGGTGAAGGGCCGTTTCCGCGGCCGTCCGAGACTGGCCGTGGACAACTTGGGCAACACGAGGCTGACGGCGTCGGTGAGCGGCAGCGACAACGGTGATCAGCTGTCGTACGACATACATCCGGGCAACGTGCAGATCGAGCCGGGTCGTGCGGCGTTCGTGGAGACGACGCTGAAGCCGCGGCGGATCATCTGGTTCGGGTCGGCGGAGCACCGGCCCTACACCCTGGCGGTACAGCGGTCGGGTGTGGCGCCGCTGGGCGTTGAGGGCACGTTCGTGCAGCGGGGCTTCCTGCCGCGCTGGCCGGCGGTCTTCCTCAGCGTCCTCATGGCGCTGGCGATCACGGCAGTGATGCTGTGGATCGCCTACAGGCCCCAGGTCCGCAGCGCCGCCACCGAAAGGCTCCAGCAAGACGCCATCAGCACGCTGCCGCCCCCTTCCTCACCGACCCCCGAGGCGCCGAAGGCCCCGTCCGCCGGCGTCGCGGTACCCCCGGCCGCGACCGGGACACCGCAGGCCGGCGGAGCCGGAGAGGGAGCCGGAACCGGGGCGGAGGGTGGTGGCTCCGAGGAGGAGACCGCGGCGCCGGAGAAGACCGCGGCGACCGCCGTCCAGAGACTGGCCGCGAAGGATCCGGGCGGACGGCACATCTGCTACCGGGTCTACGTGGCGGGCCGGGGCTGGACCGACGCCGTGTGCGACGGCGAGACGGCGGGCACACCGGGCTCGGGGACGCCGCTCAAGGCCGTCAACATCGCCGTGTCCGGAACCGGGGGCACATCCGGCGGCGCCTACGTCCACGACCCCGCGTCGACCAACGGCGAGGGGCACTTCCCCGAGCCGTGGTCGAATGCCGCCGACGGCATCGACAACCAGCTCGGCGGCACCGAGGAGGACGCCCCGAACATGCTGGGGTTCACCATCAACGTCGATGGTGGCGGCGGTACCGTCTGCCAGTCCGCCCACGTCCACGACGACGCCTGGCTCGACCTGGCGTGCGACGAGCCCGGAGCCGGGTACGACTTCACCTACGCCGGCACCCACGACAACGACTCGTGGATCGAAGCGGTCAGGCTCAGGGTGTGACCCGAAGCGCTGCCCACAGGCCCTGAGCGGTCATGCGGAGGCGTTGACCGACCATGCTCCGGTCCCCATGGACGAAGCAGAGCGGCGGGCCGCACCGAAGGACGCGGAACAGCACGTCGCGACAGCCGCTGTGGGCGGCCCCCCTGGGCTCGACGACAGCGGCCGGCCGCGGGGGAGACCCCTCGCGGCCGGCCGCGACGTTGCGGGACCGCTCGCCTACCAGATCGCCTCGACCCACTCCGGGTGGTCGATGAACGGGTTGCGGTTGTGCTGGTAGGTGTCGTAGATGACCTGGTTGCGGCGCTCCTCGAAGGCGTCCGGCGGGTCCTCGTCGTTCCACGTCTTCAGGACGGAGAGACGGCCGTGGTAGGGCACGCTGCCGTTGGTGACGAGGTCGTTGGGCTCCAGGTTGGGCCAGCCGTCGTCGCCCTCGTAGCGGACGGCCATGTACAGGATCATGCGGGCCACGTCGCCCTTGACGGCGTCACGGGGCTCGAAGGAGTTCGAGTCGGTGAGGCTGCCGCCGGAGTTGGTGAAGCTGCTGCCGCCGTTGTCGAAGTCCTTGTTGCCGCGGATGGCGTTGACCGTCACGTCCTCGGGGCGGATGTGGTGCAGGTCGGTGCCGGGGCCCGCCGAGGTGCCGAAGTCGCCGTGCGACTGGGCCCACACGTGCTCGCGGTTCCAGTTCCCGCTGTTGCCGCCGTTGAGCGTCTTGCTCCGGGAGATGCCGGAGTAGAGGAGCTTGACGTTGCTGCTGTTGTTCGGGTCCTGGTCGGTGACCTTCATCGCCTCCCAGAGGGCCGAGTACGACAGCTTCGTCTGGGGCGTGATGATCGTGTGCAGGGCCGACTTGAGACTCGTACCCGTCTTGCCGACCGCGTTCTTGTAGTACGTCGAGTCGTACGCCGTCGTGGTCGCCGCGGCGGGGGTCGCGGTGAGCGCGGGTGCGGTGAGGCCGACCAGGACGGCCGAGGTGACGAGGGCCACCGATTTCCATCGGCGTATGCGTGTCGCCAGCATGTGGGGAGTCCGATCTACGCGGGTTGATTGGAGGCGGCAATCGGGAGAGTGACATGCACATGCGGTCATGGCAATGAATCTGACATGTCGATCAGATGACGGGGACCGGCAAATTACCCCTTGTCCACGCGAGTCGATGGCGCGAAACGGCCCCTGACGGGAGGTCAGGGGCCGTTCCTTGTCGATGTGCGGGCCGATGTGCTGCCGGTGTGCGGTCAGTTCACGTCCGAGGGGTCCAGTCGGTAGACCGTCGACTGGTCGCTCCGCGACGAGGCCGAGGTGCCGGAGTCGGCTGTGCCGGATGAGTCGGAGGTGCCGGAGTCGGAGGTGCCGGAGGTGCCGGAGCCGGAAGCGGCCGCCGAGCTGTAGTCGCTCTCCTTCACCGCCGTCCCGTTCTTCTGCACCCAATCCGTCACCTCGGAGTTGGCCGTGGAGCCGCCGCCCATGCCGCCGCCTCCCATGCCGCCGCCGAGCTGGATGTAGTGCAGCTCGCCGTTCTTCACCAGCTCCTTCAGGCGGGCCAGCGTCATCGCGTTGTCGGAGCCGGACCAGCCCCACATCGAGATCACCGGCTCACCGCTGCTGAGGATGAGCTGTGCGGCCGACTGCGAACTCGAGACCGCCAGCAGCCACTTCGCGCCGTCCTGGTTCTTCTTCAGGTAGGAGAGCAGCTCGGTGCTCGCACCGCCGCCCATGCCGCCGCCCGAGCCGCCTCCCATGGCGCCGCCGCCGGGGCCGTCGCCCGCACCGGTGCCGCCTTCCGGGGCGGTGCCGCCCGGTGCCGTACCGCCGTCGGCCGCGGTCCCGCCGGGAGGCGTACCGCCCGGCTGCTCGCCGCCGGGGAAGCCGCCGGCCCCGCCGCCCGCCTGCCCGTCGGCCTGCCCACCGGCCTGGCCGCCCGCCTGCTCGCCCTGCTCGCCGCCGGCGCCCGGGAAGGCGCCCCGGCCGCCGCCGAGGCCGCCGCTCCCGGTCGTGGGACCGGCCGTCGGATTCGTGCCGCTCATCCCGCCGCCCGAACCGGACGGCACCGACCAGGCGTACGCCGCCGGACCGGCCAGCGAGGCGACGACCGCCGCGGCCACGGAGGCCGCCAGCAGGCGGGCGCGGTGGCCCGGGCGGAAGACGAACAGCCCCACGACCGCCAGTGCCATGACGATGCCGATGGCCGGCCACAGCCAGGTGTTCCAGCCGGAGGCCCGGCGCAGCAGCACGATCGCCCAGACGGCCGTGATCACGAGGGCGAGCGGCAGCACCCACGCCCACCGCTTCTCGGCGCGGAAGGCGCGCAGCAGCATCAGGCCGCCGCCCCCGCACAGTGCCGCGATGCCCGGGGCGAGGGCGGTGGTGTAGTAGGGGTGCATGGTGCCCTCTGCGAGCGCGAAGGTCAGGTAGTGCAGGGCGGTCCAGCCGCCCCACATCACCAGCGCGGCACGGGTCGGGTCGGTGCGCGGGGCGCGCCCGCACAGGACGACGCCGCCGACCGCGGCGATCGCCGCGAACGGGATCAGCCAGGAGATCTGGCCGCCGAGGACGTCGTTGAACATCCGGCCGATGCCGGCGGTCCCGGAGAAGCCGCCGCCCCCGCCGCCGCCCCCGCCGTTGCCCTCGCCGCCGAAGACCCGGCCGAGGCCGTTGTAGCCCATGATCAGGTCCCAGGCGGTGCCGTCGGTCGAGCCGCCGATGTAGGGCCGCTCGTCGGCCGGGACCAGGGAGACGGCCGCCGCCCACCAGAAGCTGGAGACGGCGAGGGCCACGGCCGCGGCGGCCAGGTTGACGAGCCGCCTCACCAGCTTCGGCTTCGCCGCGTACAGGTAGACCGCGAAGACGGCGGGCAGGGCGATGTAACCCTGGAGCATCTTGGTGTTGAAGGCGAGGCCGAAGCAGGCGGCCGAGCCGAGCAGCGGCAGCAGCCTGCCGTCGCGCACCGCCCGCAGGGCCAGCGCCGCGCCGCCCACCATGAGGAACACCAGCAGGGTGTCGGGGTTGTTGTCCCGGTTGATGGCCACGGTGATCGGGGTCAGCGCGAGGACCAGCGCGGCGACCGCCGCCGCGCCGTGCCCCCAGACCCGCTTCACGCTCGCGTGCAGGATCCAGATCGTGCCGAGGGCGGTCAGGATCATCGGCAGCATCATCTGCCAGGTCCCGAAGCCGAACACGCGGCAGGACAGGCCCATCACCATCAGGGCGAACGGCGGCTTGTCGACGGTGAGGAAGTTCCCCGCGTCCAACGAGCCGAAGAACCAGGCCTTCCAGCTCTCGGTGCCGCTCAGCACGGCGGCGCTGTAGAAGCTGTTGAGCCCGGAGCCGGAGAGGTTCCAGGAGTACAGCACCGCCGCCAGCACCAGGATCGCGAGCAGCGCGGGGAGCGACCAGCGCGGCGCCTCGTCCGGAGGGGGCGCCGGGTTCGACGCCGGGTCCGCCGCGGACGGCGGCCGGTCGGAAGACACGGTCGGGTGGGGGAGATCGGTGGCTGATGTCACCGGTCCACCGTGCCGGGGGCCGATGAGCGGGGGCTGTGCCCAGCCTGGTCGCCACCTGTGAGTGGGCGGGGAGCGGGCGGAGGAGTGGGCCTGGCGGGCGGCACCCGGCCGGAGTGCCGCCCGCAGGACGCCGGTCACCCGGTCGCGTCACCCAGAAGTGCTCCGAACTTCTCCTTGTAGACGGCGAACTGCTTCTCGCGCCCGGCGACGAAGGCGTTCTCCTCACCCGGCTCCATCGTGGTGCCGGGCAGGTGCGACGGAAGGAGGTCCGGGATGTCGCGGAACACTTCGGCCACCGCCTTCCACCGGTCTCCGCCCTGACGCCTCGCGAGCAGGAGGTGCTTCATCAGTGACGCCTGGGCATCGGCCAGGAGGCGGACGGGCACCTTCTTCCCGCGGAACGTACTCTCTTCGGGAGCCTTGGCGCCGGGCACGGCCAGGCGGTGCAGCACCCACAGGGCGGCGCTCAACTGTCCTGCCCTGAAGTGCCTGTTCGGTGTCTCGGTCGGCATGCCTCATGCCTACCCACGGCCGGGCTTCGCCCCTACCCGCCGCCGGGATGCGCGACGAATCCCGTTCTTGGAACACACGTACAACTATCGGTCATGTGTACGAATCATCGTGGCATGACTCTCCGCATACCCAGACGAGCCAGACCCGGACAAGCCGGACCCGAAAGGACCGTACACGGGCGGGCCGGACGGACCGGACGGACCGGACGCACAAGAGGACTGGTCGCCGCCACCCTCGGCGCCGGCATCCTCCTCACCGGTGTGGCCGCCGCACCCGCCACGGCCGCCACCCCGACGGTCGGCTGCACGTCGGCCAAGGCGGGCCTCGCCGCCAAGCTGAAGAAGGACATCACCGCGGCGCTCGCCACCCGCAAGGGCACGGTCGCCGTCGGCCTCCACGACCGCAGCACCAACACCACCTGCACCCTGCGCGCCTCCACCGCCTTCGACTCGGCCAGCGTCGTCAAGGTCACCGTCCTGTCCGCGCTGCTGTGGGACGCGCAGAAGCACGGCAGGGCGCTGACCAGCCGTGAGAAGACCCTCGCCACGGCGATGATCACCAAGTCGGACAACGCCTCCACCTCCACCCTGTGGAAGCAGCTCGGCCTGACGAAGATCAGGGCCTTCCTCACGGCCGCCAAGATGACGCAGACCAAGCCGGGCGCCAACAACTACTGGGGCCTGACCCAGATCACCGTCACCGACGAACAGAAGCTGCTCAAGCTCCTCACGGCCAGGAACACCGTCCTCACCGACACCTCGCGCGCCTACGTCAACAAGCTGATGGCGCAGGTCGTCTCCTCGCAGCGCTGGGGCACCCCCTACGGGCGGCCCGCCGGGGTCAGCTGGCACGTCAAGAACGGCTGGCTGTCGCGCGCGACCCACGGCTGGCGGGTGCACAGCGTCGGCACCTTCAAGGGCGGCGGCCACGACTACACCATCACCGCCCTCACCCACGGCAACAGCACGATGAACTACGGCATCACCACCATCCAGGGCGTGGCCAAGGTCATCCACCGGGACCTCGCCGCGTCCTGAGCGGCCTCCCCACCGGGTTCCCGGCCGCGCTTCCGGTCGCCGCCGACGTCCGCCCCCGCCGCACCGGCGAGTCCTGCCGCAGCGGTACGGCCGTCCGCGGCGGTCCGCCCCGCCGCACCGGCGTCGCGCCGGAGAACCGCCGGAGAACCACCGGGGAACACCGGAAAACCGCCGGAGAACCGCCCGGCCCCGCGGAGCGGATCGTTATGGAGGGATGAAATCCGCTTCCCGTCACGTTGGTGCCTTCTGGAAGATCAGGTCTGACGGAAGGCACCGGCGTGGCTGCGCAACGGGGATGGGCACGGCGACTGGCGAGCTATGCGTGGCGCCATCCGGCGGACGTGGTCCTCGCCCTCGGCTCCTCCCTCGGCGGCATGGCCGTCATGGCGCTGGTCCCGCTGATCACCAAGGTGATCATCGACGACGTGATCGGCGACCACAGCCGCGACATGGCGCCCTGGGCGGGCGCCCTGATCGGCGCGGCCGTGATCGTCTACGTCCTCACCTACGTCCGCCGCTACTACGGCGGCCGGCTCGCCCTCGACGTCCAGCACGACCTGCGGACCGAGATGTACGCGACGATCACCCGGCTCGACGGCCGCCGGCAGGACGAGCTGTCCACCGGGCAGGTCGTCGGGCGGGCGACCAGCGACCTCCAGCTCATCCAGGGCCTGCTCTTCATGCTCCCGATGACCATCGGGAACATCCTGCTGTTCCTGATCTCCCTGGGGATCATGGCCTGGCTGTCGCCGCCGCTCACCCTGGTCGCGCTGGCCGTGGCCCCCGCCCTGTGGGTGATCGCCAGACGCAGCCGCACCCGGCTGCACCCGGCCACCTGGTACGCGCAGGCGCAGGCCGCCGCCGTCGCGGGCGTGGTCGACGGCGCCGTCACCGGCGTCCGGGTGGTGAAGGGCTTCGGGCAGGAGGAGCAGGAGACCGGCAAACTGCGCGAGGTCGGCCGCCGGCTCTACGCCGGCCGGCTGCGCACCGTCCGCTTCAACGCGCGGTACACCCCGGCCCTGCAGTCCGTCCCCGCGCTCGGCCAGGTCGCGATGCTCGCGGTGGGCGGCTGGCTCGCCGTGCACGGGCACATCACCCTCGGCACCTTCGTCGCCTTCTCCACCTACCTGGCGCAGCTCGTCGGCCCGGTCCGCATGCTCGCCGTGGTCCTCACCGTCGCCCAGCAGGCCCGCGCGGGCACCGAACGCGTCCTGGAGCTGATCGACACCGAGCCGTCGATGAAGGACGGCACCAGGGCGCTGCCCGCCGACGCGCCCGCGACCGTCGAGTTCGACGACGTGTCCTTCGGGTACGACGACGCCCGCCCGGTGCTGGACGGGCTCAGCTTCGAGATCCGCGCCGGCGAGACCCTCGCCGTCGTCGGCTCCTCCGGCTCCGGGAAGTCCACGGTCTCCCTGCTGCTGCCCCGCTTCTACGACGTCACCCGCGGCGCCGTCCTCGTCGGCGGCCACGACGTGCGCGAGCTGACCCAGGACTCGCTGCGGGCCGCGATCGGCCTGGTGCCGGAGGACTCCTTCCTGTTCTCCGACACGGTCCGCAGCAACATCGCCTACGGCCGTCCCGACGCCACCGACGAGGAGATCGAGGCCGCCGCCCGCGCCGCCCAGGCCGACCGGTTCATCGCCGAGCTGCCCGAGGGCTACGACACCAAGGTCGGCGAGCACGGCCTCACCCTCTCCGGCGGCCAGCGCCAGCGCGTCGCGCTCGCCCGCGCGATCCTCACCGACCCGCGGCTGCTCGTCCTCGACGACGCCACCTCGGCGGTGGACGCGCGCGTGGAGCACGAGATCCACGAGGCCCTCAAGCAGGTCATGGAGGGCCGTACGACCCTCCTCATCGCGCACCGCCGCTCCACCCTCAATCTCGCCGACCGCATCGCCGTCCTCGACGGCGGCCGGCTCGCCGACCTCGGCACCCACGAGGAGCTCCAGGAGCGCTCGGCCCTCTACCGCCGCCTGCTCACGGACCCGGACGAGCTGGGCGGGGTCTCGCCCGGCCACTCCCGCCCCGCCGAGCCCGGCGAGGACACGTCCGTGAAGGACGAGCTGGACGCCGAGTTCGACGCCGAGCGCGGGGTCACCCCACGGCTGTGGACGGGCGACCGCGAGCGCAAGGACACCGCGCTCGCCGGTACGCCCGCCACGCCCGAGCTGCTGGCACAGGTGGAGGCGCTGCCCCCGGCGACCGACGTCCCGGACGTCGACGAGGCCCGCGCGGTGGCCGCCGAGGACTCCTACGGCCTGCGCCGGCTCCTGCGGGGCTTCGGGCTGCCGCTGCTGATCAGCCTCGGCCTGGTCGCCGTGGACGCCGGCACGGGCCTGCTGCTGCCGGTGATGATCCGGCACGGCATCGACGACGGCGTCACCCGGATGGCCGTGGGCGCCGTCTGGGCCGCCTCCCTGCTCGCGCTGCTCGCCGTGCTCGCCCAGTGGGTCGCGCAGACCGCCGAGATCCGGATGACCGGCCGCACCGGCGAACGCGTCCTGTACGCCCTGCGCCTGAAGATCTTCGCCCAGCTCCAGCGGCTCGGCCTCGACTACTACGAGCGCGAGCTGACCGGCCGGATCATGACGAGGATGACGACGGACGTCGACGCGCTGTCGACGTTCCTGCAGACCGGCCTGGTCACCGCCTTCGTCTCGGTCGTCACCTTCTTCGGCATCATGGCGGCCCTGCTGGTGCTCGACGTGCAGCTGGCCCTGGTCGTCTTCGCCACCCTGCCGCCGCTGGTCCTCGCCACCTTCTTCTTCCGCCGGGCCAGCGTGAAGGCGTACGAGCTCGCCCGTGAGCGGGTGTCGGCGGTCAACGCCGACCTCCAGGAGTCGGTCGCCGGACTGCGGATCGTGCAGGCCTTCCGGCGCGAGCGCGACGGCGGGGCGCGGTTCGCGGAGCGCAGCGACGGCTACCGCCTGGCCCGCATCCGCGGCCAGTGGCTGATCTCGGTCTACTTCCCCTTCGTCCAGCTGCTGTCCTCGGTCGCCGCCGCGGCCGTCCTGGTCGTGGGCGCGCACAGGGTGGACGCGGCGACGCTGACGACCGGCGCGCTGGTGGCGTACCTGCTCTACATCGACCTGTTCTTCGCGCCCGTCCAGCAGCTCTCCCAGGTCTTCGACGGCTACCAGCAGGCCACGGTCTCGCTGGGCCGCATCCAGGAACTCCTGCGGGAGCCCACGTCCACGAAGACCGCGGAGGAGCCCCTCGCCGTCGACTCGCTGCGCGGCGAGATCACCTTCGAGGACGTGCACTTCACCTACGGCGACAACGAGGAGGCCCTGACCGGCATCGCGCTGAGCGTCCCCGCCGGCCAGACCGTCGCGTTCGTCGGCGAGACCGGAGCCGGCAAGTCGACCCTGGTGAAGCTGGTGGCCCGGTTCTACGACCCCACGAGCGGCCGGGTGCTGGTCGACGGCAGGGACCTGCGCACCCTCGACCTCACCTCGTACCGCCACCGGCTGGGTGTCGTCCCGCAGGAGGCGTACCTCTTCCCCGGCACCGTCCGCGACGCCATCGCCTACGGCCGCCCCGACGCCACCGACGCCGAGGTGGAGGCGGCGGCGCGGGCGGTCGGCGCGCACGAGATGATCGCCACCCTGGACGGCGGCTACCTCCACGAGGTCGCCGAGCGCGGCCGCAACCTCTCCGCCGGGCAGCGGCAGCTGATCGCGCTGGCCCGCGCCGAGCTGGTCGACCCGGACGTCCTGCTCCTCGACGAGGCGACGGCCGCCCTGGACCTGGCCACGGAGGCCCAGGTCAACCAGGCCACCGACCGCGTCGCGGGCCGCCGTACCACCCTGGTGGTGGCCCACCGCCTGACCACCGCGGCCCGCGCGGACCGGGTCGTCGTCATGGACCACGGCCGGGTCGCCGAGGACGGCACCCACGAGGAACTGCTCGCGCGGGGCGGCCGGTACGCCGGGCTGTGGCGGGCGTTCGTCGGCGAGTCGGAACCGGAGGAGCCGGTCGGCGCCTCCCGCTGACGGCCGCGCAACCATCCGGCACGCACCCTGCGTCCGTACACCTGTACGGCCGTGGGTGCGGCGGACGGGGGAGGGGTCGACGACCGTGGACAGTGGTGCGATACGCCGACGGCTGGGGGCGGGGCTGGCCGTGCTGACCGCGTCCCTCCTGTTCGCGGTGGCGGCGCCGGGCAGCGCCCAGGCCGCACCCTCCGCCTGCACGGGCCGCCAGGTGCGGATGCTGCCGTTCTCCACCGGCTCCGTCTTCGTCTACAAGAACGGCGGCCGGGTGTGCGCCGTGACCGTCCAGAAGCACCCCGGCACCAAGCGGGCGGTCTCGGTCAGTGTGCAGGCGCGCGGCCATGCGGCCGTGCGCAAGTCGCGCAAGCACGTCCGCAGTTCGCCGCCGGTTGAGGTCTACGCCGGGCACCGCCGCGTGCGGGTGTCGGGCTCGGTGGGCAGCGGGACGTACACCTCCGGCTGGATCCTGTGCTGACCGGCACGCGCTGACCGGCGCCTTCGGGCCGTCACATCCCGGCCGACATCTGCCCCACAGGTGCCCCACACGCGCTCCACTTGCCAATCCCCTCTGGTGTGACGGGTGTTGCTCCGATAGTTTCCGGCGCACATCTGTCTCACAGGGAGGGTGCACGCGCATGCGCAAGGCGCTCAGATGGCTGCTGGCGTTCACCGTGCTCATCGGCACGCTGACCACGGCCGGGGCAGCTACCGCTGCCGAGCCGGAAGCGGACATCAAAGACCGGCTCCTCTCCGTTCCGGGCATGAGCCTGGTCCAGGAGAAGCCGTACCCCGGCTACCGCTACTTCGTCCTGAACTACACCCAGCCGGTGGACCACCGGCACCCCTCCAAGGGCACGTTCCAGCAGCGGATCACCGTGCTGCACAAGGACGTCAGCCGCCCGACGGTCTTCTACACCGGCGGCTACAGCGTCTCCACCAACCCCAGCCGCCGCGAGCCCACCCAGATCGTGGACGGCAACCAGGTCTCCATGGAGTACCGCTTCTTCACCCCCTCCCGCCCCGACCCCGCCGACTGGTCCAAGCTGGACATCTGGCAGGCCGCGAGCGACCAGCACCGCATCTTCCGCGCGCTGAAGGCGGTCTACCCGCAGAACTGGATCTCCACGGGCGGCTCCAAGGGCGGCATGACGGCCACCTACTACGAGCGCTTCTACCCGCGTGACATGGACGGCGTCGTCGCGTACGTCGCCCCCAACGACGTGGTGAACGACGAGGACTCCGCCTACGACCGCTTCTTCGCGACCGTCGGCACCAAGGAGTGCCGCGACCGCCTGAACGCCGTGCAGCGCGAGGCCCTGGTGCGCCGCGAGGCGCTGGAGAAGAAGTACGAGGCCTACGCCGCCGAGAACGGCTACACCTTCACCACCGTCGGCAGCCTGGACCGCGCCTACGAGGCCGTCGTCCTCGACTACGTCTGGGGCTTCTGGCAGTACAGCCTGCTGTCCGACTGCGACGCGATCCCCGCCGACGCGAAGAACGCCACCGACGACGAGATCTGGACCTCGATCGACACGATCTCCGGGTTCTCCTTCTACACCGACCAGGGCCTGTCGCCGTACACCCCGTACTACTACCAGGCGGGCACCCAGCTCGGCGCGCCCACCATCCGCTTCCCGCACATCGAGAAGAAGTACGTCCGCTACGGCTACCAGCCCCCGCGCAACTTCGTCCCCCGGGAGATCTCCATGAGGTTCCAGCCGTGGGCGATGCGCGACGTCGACACGTGGGTGAAGCACAACGCCCGCCACATGCTGTTCGTCTACGGCGAGAACGACCCGTGGGGCGCCGAGCCGTTCCGCCTCGGCAAGGGCGCGAAGGACTCCTACGTCCTCACCGCGCCCGGCATGAACCACGGCGCGAACGTGGCCGGCCTCGTCGCCGACGAGAAGGCCCTCGCCACGGCCCGCATCCTGGACTGGGCGGGCGTCGCCCCGGCCGCCGTCCGGGAGAACGCCGCCGCGGCCAGGCCGCTGGCGAAGTTCGACGCCAAGCTGGACGTACGGGACGTGGAGCGCGAGCCGGCGCTGCGTCCGTAACCCTCCCGCCGGGCCCGTACGCGACGGCCGGCCGGCTTCCCCGCCGGCCGGCCGTCGCGCCGTTTCGTCCCGCGGGCCGTGTCGTCCTGCCGCGGCCCCGGTCAGGCCCCGGTCAGTAGGAGAGGCCGTGTCCGATCGGGTACAGTACGCGCGCCGGGTCGTCCGCGCGCCGCACCGGCACCGGCAGCCGGCCCCGCGGCTCCAGGGCTCCCGCGATCACCCGTGCGGCGGCCCGCAGTTCGACGTCGGTCCACGAGTAGGACGCCAAGTACGCCTGCACGGAAGGCAGCTGGGCCACGTCGTACGGATTGCGGACCGCCACCGCGATCACCGGGCGTCCGGTGGAAAGGAGTTGCTCGACGAGCGTCTTCTGCGGGCTCGTCGCGGTGACGTCGTAGGTCGCCACCACCACCGCGTCCGCGTCGCCCGCCGCCGCCACCGCCCGCGCGATCGTCGCCGCGGACGGGGCCGTGCCCGTGGACAGCGCCGTCGCCGTGAACCCCAGTCCGGTGAGGGCGGCGGCGAGGACCCCGGTGGGCGGACCCGTGGTGCCCGAGGGGGACGCCGGGTCGGCGCCCACCACCAGCAGCCGCCGGTGCGTGCGCGGCGACAGCGGCAGCACCGGACCCTCGTTGACCAGCAGGGTCGTCGTCCGCCCGGCGATCCGGTCGGCCGTCGCGAGGTGCGCCCTCGTGCCCACCGTCCGCTCCACCCGGTCCCGGCTGACGTACGGGTCGGCGAGCAGGCCGAGGCGGTCCTTCAGCCGCAGGATCCGCAGGACCGACTCCTCCAGCCGCGCCTCCGTCAGCTCCCCCTCCCGCACGGCCCGCAGCACGGCGTTCCAGGCGACGTCCAGCTTGGGCGGGTTGAGGAGCTGGTCGACGCCCGCCTTCAGCGCGAGCACCGGCACCCGGTCGTCCCCGTACTTCGTCCGTACGCCCGCCATGTCGAGCGCGTCGGTGACCACGACCCCGTCGTAGCCGAGGTGTTCGCGCAGCAGGCCGGTCACGACGGGCCGGGAGAGGGTCGCGGGGTCGCCCGAGTCGTCCAGGGCCGGGACCAGGATGTGGGCGGTCATGACCGCGTCGACGCCGGCCGCGATCGCCGCCCGGAACGGCACCGCGTCCAGCGCCTCCCACACCTCGCGCGTGTGCGTGATGACGGGGAAGCCGTAGTGGCTGTCGACGGTGGTGTCGCCGTGCCCGGGGAAGTGCTTGGCGGTCGCCGCCACCCCGGCCGCCCGGTAGCCGCGGATCTCCGCCGCCGCCAGTTCCGCCACCGCCTGCGGGTCCGCGCCGAACGAGCGGACGCCGATGACCGGGTTGGCCGGGTTCACGTTCACGTCGGCGACGGGGGAGTAGTCCTGCCGGACGCCCATCGCCCGCAGCTCGGCGCCCGCGACGCGGCCCAGGGTGCGGGCGTCGGACCGCGACCCTCCGGCGCCGATCGCCATCGCGCCCGGGAACAGGGTGGCCGGCCTGCCCACGCGCGCGACGACGCCGTGCTCCTGGTCCGTGGAGATCAGCACCGGCAGCCCGCGCGGCAGGCCGAGGGACGCCCGCTGGATGCCGTTGGACAGGTCCGCGATCCGGAGCGGGTCGCGGGTGTTGTGCGCCCACGTGAAGTAGATGATCCCGCCCACGCGGTAACGGGCGATCAGCTCGGCGGCGGTGCGCACACCGAGCTCGGCGAGGTTGGCGTCGGCGTCGGCCGGGTCGGGGGCGGTCGCCGAGTGCCCGTACACCCGTGTGACGAAGACCTGGCCGACCTTCTCCTCCAGCGACATGCGGGAGAGCAGCGAGCGCAGGCGGCGGTCGGTGTGGGCGTGCGCGGTGTCGGCGTACGCGGCGCCGCCGAGGGGGAGCGCGGTGGCGAGGGCGGTGGTGAGGCCGGCACCGGCGGCCAGGACGGTACGTCTGGAGGGGACGGTACGTCTGGAGGGCACGTGCGCTCCTTCCGGAGGCGATCCGGGGATGGTCCAGCGGTCCAGCGGTCCCGTGGCTCGTTGGACCGCTGGTCCGTTGGTCCGGTGATTCGCTGAAGGAAACTTCCGTCGCGCCAGCAGTAACCGGGAAGTTTCCGCCAGTCAAGGGAACGCGCACGGGACCGGTGCGGGGGCCGCCATCGGCGCAACGGAGGGGGCGACGGACGAGACCCCGCTCACGACCCCACTCGGGGGCGCGGGGAGCCGCGCACCCGGCCCTCACCCGCCCACCCCGCGGGAGCGACCCCGCACCCGCCCACCCCGCGGAGGCGCCCCCCCCCCGCGAAGGCGACCCCGCCCACCGAATGGACGCCTCGTCCACTAATTGGACACCCTCACCTCCGACCAACCCCCGGCGGGATCATGCGGGGCATGGCCCTTGTCGACATTCCCGGTTCCAAGTCCCTCACCGCCCGCGCCCTGTTCCTCGCCGCGGCCGCCGACGGGGTCACCACCCTCCGGCGGCCCCTGCGGTCGGACGACACCGAGGGATTCGCCGAGGGCCTCGTACGGCTCGGCTACCGCGTCGGCCGCACCCCGGACGCCTGGCAGGTCGACGGCCGCCCGCAGGGCCCCGCGGTCCGCGAAGCCGACGTGTACTGCCGCGACGGCGCCACCACCGCCCGCTTCCTGCCCGCCCTTGCCGCCGCCGGCCACGGCACCTACCGCTTCGACGCCTCCCCCCAGATGCGCCGCAGGCCCCTGCTGCCGCTGACCCGCGCCCTGCGCGACCTGGGCGTGGACCTGCGGCACGAGGAGGCGGAGGGCCATCACCCGCTGACCGTCGCCGCGGCGGGGGTGGAGGGCGGGGACGTCGTCCTGGACGCCGGCCAGTCCTCCCAGTACCTGACCGCGCTGCTGCTGCTCGGCCCGCTCACCCGCACCGGCCTGCGCGTCACGGTCACCGACCTGGTCTCGGCGCCGTACGTGGAGATCACGCTCGCGATGATGCGGGCGTTCGGCGTGGAGGTGGTCCGCGAGGGCCGCACGTACGTCGTCCCGCCGGGCGGCTACCGGGCGACGACGTACGCGATCGAGCCGGACGCGTCGACGGCGAGCTACTTCTTCGCGGCGGCCGCGGTGACCCCGGGCGCCGAGGTGACCGTGCCGGGTCTCGGCACGGGCGCGCTCCAGGGCGACCTGGGCTTCGTGGAGGTCCTGCGCGCGATGGGCGCGCGGGTCACGGTCGAGGCGGACCGGACGACCGTGCGCGGCACCGGCGAACTCCGCGGCCTCACCGTGAACATGCGGGACGTCTCCGACACCATGCCGACCCTCGCCGCGATCGCCCCCTACGCCTCCGGCCCGGTCCGCATCGAGGACGTGGCCAACACGCGTGTGAAGGAGTGCGACCGCCTGGAGGCGTGCGCGCAGAACCTCCGCCGGCTGGGCGTGGACGTGGCGACGGGCCCCGACTGGATCGAGATCCGCCCGGGCGCCGCGCCCGGGGGCGCCGAGATCACCTCCCACGGCGACCACCGCATCGTCATGTCCTTCGCGGTGACAGGCCTGCGCACGCCCGGAATATCGTTCGACGACCCGGAGTGCGTCCGCAAGACTTTCCCCGGTTTCCACGAGGCGTTCGCGCGGTTGAGGAAGGACATCGTCGGGTGACGTTCACCCGGCCGACCTGATCCACCGCGGCCCGTCCACAGTGGCCCGGCCCCGCGCCGCTCGCCCCCGCGCGCGACCTCACCCCGCGCCGCTCGCCCCCGCGCCCTCCACCCCCGCGCCCTCCGTGTTCTGCGGGTCCCTCGTGCCCGTCCCGCCCCGCAGTTCCGGCGTCGCGGCGGCCACCGCCGTCACCGCCAGGAGGCACATCAGGCCGCCCGTGACCAGGGCGGTGGCGCCCGAGGACCAACCGGCGGCGAGGCCACCGCGCAGGTTGCCCAGATGCGGGCCCGCCTGCCCGACGACCGCCTCGGCCGCCGTCACCCGGCCCAGGAGCGCGTCGGGCGTACGGGTCTGGACGATGGTCGTACGGGACAGGACGGCCACGGCGTCCGCCGCGCCGGCCACCACCAGCACCGCGAGCCCCGCCAGGGCGCTGGTCGTCAGGCCGAACAGGGCGAGGGACACGCCCCACAGGGCGGAGGAGCACAGCATCACCGGCCCCGGCCGCGCCAGCCGGGTCACCGGACCGGAGAGGGCGGTCGCGGTGACACCGCCGACGGCGAGCGCGGACAGGAACAGGCCCAGTGTGCGCGGGTCGCCACCGAAGCGTTCCGCGTTGACCAGCGGGAAGAGGCTGACCGGCATCGCCAGCACGGTCGCGGCCAGGTCCGTCAGCAGGGCGCCGCGCACCACCCGGTGACCGGTCAGGAACCGCAGCCCGTCCAGCACACCGTGCAGTCCGGGCCGGGACTTCCCGCCCTCGGGCGGCAGCGCCGGCAGACCGAACGCGCCGTAGAAGGCCAGCCCGAAACTGAGGGAGTCCAGCAGGTAGCAGACGCCGATGCCCCACCAGCCGAGCACCACACCGGCGACGGCCGGGCCGAGCAGCATCATGCACTGCCCGGTCGCCTGGTTCAGCGCGAGCCCCGCGGCCACCTGGTCCCCGGGCAGCAGCCGCGGCACGAACACGCCGGCCGCGGGACCCCCGACCGCTCCGAACGAGGCCTGCGCCGCGACCAGCGCCAGGACCAGCACCACGGGCACGTGCCCGGTGAAGCCCTGCACGGCGAGCAGCAGCGAGCAGAGGGCCTGGCCGACGGTGGCGATCAGATAGACGCGGCGCCGGTCGGCGCGGTCGACCCAGGCACCGGCGAACAGCCCCACGCCGACCATCGGCAGTGCCTGCGCCAGCCCGACCGCACCGCTCCACACCGAGCTGTGGGTCATGTCCCACACCTGGTACATGACGGTGACCATGGTCATGAAGCCACCGAGCGTGGAGACGGTGCGCCCGATCAGCAGCCGCCGGAAGACGGGGGAGGTGCGCAGAGGACGGACGTCGAGGAAGGTCCGGCCGGGACTCATGACGCCGAGGGGGCGGTGGACCGCACCACGGGCTGCATCGCGGGCTGCATTACGGGTCGATACACGGCGCGGAGGCTAACCCGGGCCCGTGCAGGCCCGCCAGTCGTTTACCGGCCCGCCGACCGGGCGGAGGATCCCCTTCGGTACCGGCCCGCCGACCGGGCGGAGGATCCCCTCCGGTACCGGCCCGCCGACCGGGCGGAGGATCCCCTCCGGTACCGGCCCGCCGACCGGGCGGAGGATCCCCTCCGGTACCGGCCCGCCGACCGGGCGGAGGATCCCCTCCGGTACCGGCCCGCCGACCGGGCG
>NZ_JBICUZ010000001.1:242532-279272 GCF_043198675.1 Streptomyces sp. NPDC048734
GGAGGTCCCCCCTCCCGCCATCCGTCCGCGACCCTCACGCCGACTCGTTGAGCAGCCGCCCCAGGTGCTCCCGGCCCGCGTCCAGCAGCCCGGCCAGCGGCTCGGCGGCGTCGTACCACCGCTTCTCGTACTCCCAGCACAGCCAGCCGTCCCACCCGTGCCGGGACAGGACCTCCACGCACTCGGCTAGGGGCAGCACGCCCGCGCCCAGCGCCACCGGGGTGGTGTCCTCGGCGGAGGCGATGTCCTTGACCTGCACGTATCCGAGATACGGCGAGAGCGCGGCGTAGGTGTCCTGCGGCTGCTCGCCGCCCAGCCAGGTGTGCATCACGTCCCACAGCGCGCCCACCTGCCGGTGCCCGACCAGGCCGAGGACACGCGTCGCGGCGGCGCCGGTGCGGTGCGAGTCGTGCGTCTCCAGCAGGATGCGTACGCCCAGGTCGGCGGCGTACTCGGCGGCGGTGCCCAGCCGCCCGGCGGCGACGGCGTCCGCCTCGGCCGGGTCCTGCCCGTCGGCGCCGCCGGGGAACACCCGGACGTAGGGGGCGCCGAGGTCGCGGGCGAGTGCGACGAGCGCGCGGATCTCGTCGAGCACCGGCCCGTCGTCCCCCGGAGCGGCCACGCGCGCGTACCCCGCGACCCCGAGCACCTCTACCCCGGCCGCCTTGAACCCGTCGGCCACACCGGTCCGTTCGGCCGGGCCGAGGCCCGGATGCACGGGCTCCTCGGGATGGGCGCGCAGCTCGACACCGTGGTATCCGTGCGTGGTCGCGAGCCGCAGCACGTCGGGGATCGGAAGACCGGGCACTCCGAGGGTGGAGAAGGCGAGCTTCATACCCTCGGACCCTACTCGCGAACAGCCCCGGCTACGACCGCTGCGTTCCGGGCCCTCGCGGCCTCACTCCCACGGCCTCGCGGCCTCATTTTCACCGCTCCGCCCTTCTCGCCCGTCCGCCCTCCTCCGCCCCATCCACCCCGTCCGCGCCATCCGCCCCTCTCCAGCCCGCTCGGCCCCGTCCCTCAGCCCCGCGGTACTCCCGAGGACCCCCGCACCATCAACTCCCCCCGCACCATGGCGATCCCCCCGGGCGGCGGCTCCTCCCGCCCCATGGCGATCCGGCCCGCCCGCGCCCCCGCCTCGGCCAGCGGCAGCCGCACCGTCGTGAGCGCGGGTACCGCGTCGACGCTGAAGGGCAGGTCGTCGAAGCCGGCCACGGACACGTCCTCCGGGATGCGCAGGCCGGACTCCCGCAGGGCCGCGCACGCGCCGAGCGCGACGGAGTCGTTCGCCGCGACCACGGCGGTCAGCTCCGGGTCCCGCCGCAGCAGCTCCAGCGTGGCCTCGTAGCCCGCGCGCCGGTCGTAGCGGCCGTGGACCGTCCAGCGGGGGTCCTCCTCGATGCCGGCCGCGGCCAGCGCCGCCCGGTGGCCCTCCAGCCGGTGCCGGGTGGTGGTGCGCTCCTCCGGGCCCGCGATGTAGCCGAGCCGCCGGTGCCCGAGCCCGATGAGGTGCTCGGTGAGTTCCCGGCCGCCGCCGCGGTTGTCGAAGGTGAGCGCGATCGCCCCGGTGTCGGGCGCGGGCGGCCGCCCGCACAGCACGACCCGGGTGCCCGCCCCGGTCAGCCTGCGCAGCTTCGCCGCCACCGCGTCGGCGTGCGGCACGTTCTCCATGGCCCCGCCGGTCAGTACGACGGCCGCGGCCCGCTGCCGCTGCAGCAGCGTCAGGTAGGTCAGCTCGCGCTCGGGCGTGCCCCCGGTGTTGCAGACCACCGCGAGCCGCTCGCCGCCGGCGCGCCCGCCGGGCCCGCCGATCTCGCCCTGGATCGCGCTCGCCATGATGCCGAAGAAGGGGTCGGCGATGTCGTTGACCAGGATGCCCACCAGGTCGGAGGTGGCCGCGGCGAGCGCGCTCGCGGGACCGTTGAGCACGTAGTCCAGCTCGTCCACGGCCCGCAGGACCCGCTCCCGGGTCGACGCGGCCACGGGGTAGTTCCCGTTCAGTACGCGCGACACCGTCGCGGGCGAGACCTGCGCGCGGGCCGCCACGTCCGCCAGGGTCACCGTCATCTCGTCGTCCTCCGGTCACGCATCTCGTCGTACGTCGTCGTCGTTCGCCCTGCTAGACAGCGGACTCGCG
Source organism: Streptomyces sp. NPDC048734 (assembly GCF_043198675.1). Taxonomy (NCBI): domain Bacteria; kingdom Bacillati; phylum Actinomycetota; class Actinomycetes; order Kitasatosporales; family Streptomycetaceae; genus Streptomyces; species Streptomyces sp. NPDC048734. The sequence goes on from NZ_JBICUZ010000001.1 coordinate 244,670, forward strand.
TGCCTGGTTCCGGGCGTGTCGAGCAGACCTTACGGCCCTGCGCCCGAGTTGTTCGCCCCCTCGAACAACTCGGGACGGACACGGTCTTGTCCGGACCACCGGTCAGAGGCTAGCTTCTTCTCGTATAGAAAGCGCTTGCTGTGACGCTGATCAGTGCCAAGGCGTACGCGGCGCGCACACCCGCGTACGAGACGCGCGCGACGCTGCGGGCACCGCCGCGCACGACGCCGCGTACAACGCCTAAGAAGGGACCGACGTGACACGCAAGACGGTGCGTATCGCCATGAACGGCGTGACCGGGCGCATGGGTTACCGCCAGCACCTGGTCCGCTCCATCCTGGCCCTGCGCGAGCAGGGCGGCCTCGACCTCGGCGACGGCACCGTGCTGTGGCCGGAGCCGATCCTGGTCGGACGCCGGGAGCACGTACTGAACGCGCTTGCCGAGAAGCACGGCCTGGAGCACGTCTCGACGGACCTCGACGAGGTCCTCGCCGACCCGACCGTCGACATCTACTTCGACGCCCAGGTCACCTCCGCGCGCGAGGAGGCGATCCGCAAGGCGATCGCGGCCGGCAAGCACGTCTACACCGAGAAGCCGACGGCCACCGGCCTCGACGGCGCCCTCGAACTCGCCCGGCTGGCCACCGCCGCGGGCATCAAGCACGGCGTCGTCCAGGACAAGCTGTTCCTGCCGGGCCTGCTGAAGCTGAAGCGCCTGATCGACGGCGGCTTCTTCGGCCGGATCCTGTCCGTGCGCGGCGAGTTCGGCTACTGGGTCTTCGAGGGGGACTGGCAGGACGCCCAGCGCCCCTCGTGGAACTACCGCGCCGAGGACGGCGGCGGCATCGTCGTCGACATGTTCCCGCACTGGGAGTACGTCCTGCACGAGCTGTTCGGCCGCGTGAAGTCCGTCCAGGCCATCGCCACCACCCACGTCCCGCAGCGCTGGGACGAGAACGGCAAGCCCTACGACGCGACGGCCGACGACGCCGCCTACGGCATCTTCGAACTCGACGGCGGCGCCATCGCCCAGATCAACTCCTCCTGGACGGTCCGCGTCAACCGCGACGAACTGGTGGAGTTCCAGGTCGACGGCACCGAGGGCTCGGCCGTCGCCGGCCTGCGCAACTGCCGCGTCCAGCACCGCTCCGCCACCCCCAAGCCGGTCTGGAACCCCGACATCCCGGCCACCGAGGTCTTCCGCGACCAGTGGCAGGAGGTCCCCGACAACGGCGACTTCGACAACGGGTTCAAGGCCCAGTGGGAGCTGTTCCTCAAGCACGTCTACGCCGACGCCCCCTACCACTGGGACCTCCTGGCCGGCGCCCGCGGCGTCCAGCTCGCCGAGCTGGGCCTGAGGTCCTCCGCCGAGGGCCGCCGCCTCGATGTCCCGGAGATCGCGCTGTGACCATCCGACTCCCGGACTCCGGGGGGACCCTGCGGACCTACGAGCCCCGCACGGAACCCCTCGCCGTCACCACCGGCAGCGCCTTCACCTCCCGTACGGTCTTCTCCGCGGCGCACGTCGTCGCCGACCCGTACGCCGACGTGTCCCCCGACTCCCCCGCGGCCGTCGACTGGGACGCCACCCTCGCCTTCCGCCGCCACCTGTGGTCCCACGGGCTCGGCGTCGCCGAGGCGATGGACACCGCCCAGCGCGGCATGGGCCTGGACTGGGCGGGCGCGGCCGAGCTGATCCGCCGCTCCGCCGCCGAGGCCAAGGCGGTCGGCGGCCTGATCGCCTGCGGTGTCGGCACCGACCAGCTCACCGGCCCGGCGTCCCTGGCCGAGGTCCGCGCGGCCTACGAGGAGCAGCTCGCCCTCGTCGAGGCCAGTGGCGCCCAGGCCATCCTGATGGCGTCCCGCGCCCTGGCCACGGCCGCCGACGGCCCCGAGGACTACCTCGACGTCTACGGCCACCTCCTGCGCCAGTCCGCCGAACCGGTGATCCTGCACTGGCTGGGCCCGATGTTCGACCCGGCGCTGGAGGGCTACTGGGGCTCGTCGGACCTGGACGCGGCGACGGAGGTGTTCCTCCAGGTCATCGCCGCCCACCCGGACAAGGTGGACGGCATCAAGGTCTCCCTGCTGGACGCCCGGCGCGAGGTCGACCTGCGCCGCCGCCTGCCGGACGGCGTCCGCTGCTACACCGGCGACGACTTCAACTACCCCGAGCTGATCGCGGGCGACGAGCAGGGCTTCAGCCACGCCCTGCTCGGCATCTTCGACCCGCTGGGACCCCTGGCCGCGGAGGCGGTCCGCGTCCTGGACACCGGCGACGTGACCGGTTTCCGCTCCCTGCTGGACCCCACGGTCGACCTCTCCCGCCACCTCTTCCAGACCCCGACCCGCTTCTACAAGACGGGCGTGGTCCTCCTGGCCTGGCTGGCCGGCCACCAGTCGCACTTCACGATGGTCGGCGGCCTCCAGTCCGCCCGCTCCCTGCCCCACTTCGCCCGCGCCTACGAACTCGCCGACGGTCTGGGCCTGTTCCCCGACCCGAAGCTGGCCGAGGAGCGGATGAAGAACCTGCTCGCCCTGTACGGGGTGACCCAGTGACCGGACTCGAGCGCTTCAGCATCAACCAGATGACCGTGAAGCAGCTGTCGCTGCCCGAACTGGTGGCGGCCTGCGCCGACCTGGGCGTCGGCAACGTCGGCCTGTGGCGCGAGCCGGTCCAGGCGTACGGCGTCGAGGAGACGGCCAAGCTGGTCCGCGACGCCGGCCTGACGGTGACGACGCTGTGCCGCGGCGGCTTCTTCACGGCCGTCGACCCGGACGAGCGCACGGCGGCCCTGGCCGACAACCGCCGGGCCATCGACGAGGCGGCCACCCTGGGCACCGAGGTGCTGGTCCTGGTCTCGGGCGGCCTCCCGCCCGGGTCCAAGGACCTGCACGGCGCCCGGGAACGCATCGCGGACGCGCTGGCGGAACTCGGCCCCTACGCCGAGGACCACGGGGTGAGACTGGCCATCGAGCCCCTCCACCCCATGTACGCCTCCGACCGCTGCGTCGTCTCGACGCTCACCCAGGCCCTGGACATCGCGGAACGCTTCCCCGCCCACCAGGTGGGCGTCACGGTCGACACCTACCACATCTGGTGGGACGACCGGGCCCCCGCCGAGATCGCCCGGGCCGGCGCGTCCGGCCGCATCCACACCTTCCAACTGGCCGACTGGACCACCCCGTTGCCCGAGGGCGTCCTCAACGGCCGCGCCCAGATCGGCGACGGCGCGATCGACATGCGCGAGTGGCAGGGATACGTGGAGGCGGCCGGCTACACCGGCGCGATCGAGGTGGAACTCTTCAACGACGCGCTGTGGGCGCGGGACGGACGGGAGGTGCTGGCGGAGACGGCGCGGCGGTTCGCCGAGCACACGGCGTAGCGCACGACGGCCACGGCCCGGGACCCGCGCACGGGCCCCGGTGCCGCGGGCACGGGGTGGAGGCCGTCAGGCCTCCACTCCCGCACCCGGCGCCCCGGCCCGCAGATGCGCCGCCAGGCGCTGCAGCTCGACAAGGGCACCGGCGTCCGACCCGTCCCCCAGTGGGTAGTGCAGGGCCGGTTCGGAGGCCGGCCCCAGGACGAGGGGTCGTACCTCGACGGGCGGGCGGCGGGCGTGGGTGAGCCCGATGCCCCGCACGTCCCGCGCACCCAGGGTGAAGGCGACCGGGACGGCCGGTGCCTGGAGCACGGGTGCGGTGACGAGGTCGCGGGAGGCCCGCCGCACCGAGGTCAGCATCGTCGTCAGCCCGTGCTCCACGACGAGGGTCCCGGCGAGGGGCGCGATCGCCTCCAGAGGCGGTGCCTCGCCCTCCCCGTACCCGAGGGTGAGTGTCACGTCCTGCTCGACCCCGGCGGTCGTCCGCGTGACCCGGATCCACGCCAGCGCGGGCCGGTCGGGGTGCCCTGCCACGATCAGATGGGTCGGCTCGGGGGCCCGGTCGCGGGCCAGATCGGTCAGCCGGCGCGGTGACCAGGGCAGGTTGACGGGTTCCGCGGTGCCCCAGCCGGCCGGTGCCGATCCGGTGAGCGCACGCCAGGCCGTCTCGAGCCCTTCGCCCAGGACGACGTCCTCGTCCGCGGGAAGCGTCGTACGGAACGCCACGACGAGCTGCCGGTCACGTGATGGCGACGTCCGGCCGAACGCCTCGGCGACCGAGGCCGTCCCGTCCGGCCCGAGCGCGGGCGCGAACGTCCCGTCCCGCCAGCGCAGCACCGCCCCGGACAGCCCGTCGTAGTAGCCCTGTGCCGGGTCCTGGACGACCCAGCGGTTGGGCACCTGGAGGAGGGTGGCGCGGGCCGGGGCGCTGAGCCGGACGTGCGGCGGGGTGACGATCTGCAGGGCACGGCCCGATTCCGCGGTGCTTCGCAGCACCTCGGAGAACCAGGTGGTCAGGGGCAGGACGGGCCGGTCGGCCAGGACGACGGCCGTGCTCCCGGTGAGGACGTCCACGACCGGCTGCCCGTCGTCCGGTGCGACCGCGGCGCTCACGTCCACGACCTCGGTGTTCGCGGCCGGCTCGGGCCAGGTGGTGCCGCCCAGCAGCAGGGCGAGGCGCCCGCACACCGACCCCGCCAGCCGCTCGGCCCCGGGCACGGCCCCGGAGGCCCGGACCTCGGTCCACCAGAACGGCACGGGCACGTCCCGCCCGAGCAGCCGTTCGGCCTCCCCGGGAACCTGGACCAGCAGCGGCGCCTCCACGGACACGAGGGGCCTGCCGTCCCGGGCGCACAGGCGCAGCACGGCGCCCTCGGACCCGGCGGTCACGCCTGCCTCGGGTCCGCCCGCGTACAGGCCGGCCAGCAGGGCCCAGGTGTCCGGCATCTTCGGGGTGAGGGCGATGACGTCCTTGGTCACGACTCTCCCTCTTCGGCTTCGGTCAGCGCGGTCTGGACGAGCTGGTGGCGCCGGCCGCGGCGGACCAGGGTGCCGCGGCCGGGCGGCTGCCGGGAGGCGTACAGGCCGGGGAAGAGCTGCCCCTCGGTGCGGTCGCCGGTCATCACCAGGGCGGTGGTGCCCGTCTCGCGCAGGGTGGTCAGGAGCGGCTCGTACAGTGCGCGGGAGGCCCCCGCGGTGCGGCGCGCCAGGACGAAGTGCAGGCCGATGTCCTGCGCGCAGGAGACGTACGGCAGGAAGGCCGCGAGGGGCTGCTGTCCGGCGGTGGTGAGGATGTCGTAGTCATCGACGAGGATGACGATCCGCGGGCCCCGGAAGGCCGGTTCGCCGGTCTCGGGCGCGTCCGGGTCGGCCGTCTCCGGCAGCCGCTTCCGCAGTTCGGCGGCGATGCCCGTGGCGAGGGCGGCGGCGAGCGTGGCGTTGTGGGCGTAGCCGCCCCGGTACGGCTCCGGGACCGCGCCGCGCAGGCCGCGGCGCGGATCGAAGACACCGAAGACCAGCTCCTCGTCGGAGTACCGCTCGACGAGCCCGGCGACGATCAGCTTCAGCAGGTTCGTCTTGCCGCACTCGTTGTCGCCGAGGACCAGCAGGTGCTGGTCGCCGCCGAAGAGGTCGAGCAGCACGGGGGCGAGGGCGTCCTGGTCGAGGCCGACCGGTATCCGCCGCGGTTCGGCGGCCGGTGAGGGCAGCCGGGTCACCGGCAGCCGGGCCGGCAGCACCCGCACCGGGGCGGCGGGCTCCCCGTGCCAGGTGGCGCGGACGGTCCGGGCCGCCTCGTCCAGGGCCGGGCCCAGATCACCGGTCGTGGGCGAGCCGTCGATGCGGGGCAGTGCGGCCTGCGCGAACAGCTTGCCGTCGGTGAGCACCCGGCCGGGCACGTCCGGCGAGAGGGTCTCGGAGAGCTTGCGGTCGACGGAGGAGTCGGCGGGGTCGTTCAGGCGCAGCTCGACACGGGTGCCGAAGAGCGACTGGGTGGCGATGCGGACGTCGTTCCAGCGCAGCATGCCCGCCACCACGTGGATGCCGTAGCCGCCGCCCCGCTTCAGCAGGTCGGCGACCGGCTCGTCGAGGTCGGCGAAGTCGTCGCGCAGCGCGCCGAAACCGTCGACCACGAGGACGACATCGGTGGAGCCGAGCTGCGGCAGCCGGCCCTGGGCGCGGAGCCGGCGGAGCTGGTCGACGGAGTCGATGCCGTGCTCGCGGAAGACCGTCTCGCGCTCGGCGAGCATGGCGCGCACCTCGGCGACCGTACGGGCCGCGCGCTCGCGGTCGGCCCGCCCGGCGACCCCGCCGACGTGCGGCAGGGCGGCCAGCGCCGACAGGCCGCCGCCGACCAGGTCCAGACCGTACACGGCGACGTCCTGAGGTGTGTGGGTGGTCGCCAGGGACAGCACGAGGGTCCGCAGCAGCGTGGTCTTGCCGGACTGGGGGCCGCCGATCACAGCCACGTGACCGCCGGCCGTGGTCAGGTCCAGCACCCACCGGCCCTGCCACTGCCGGGCCGGGTCGTCGAGCACGCCGAGCGGCACCCGCATCCCGCCCGTGGCGCGCGCCAGGTGCAGACCGCGCTCGGAGACCCGGACCGGTCCGGCGGCCGCGTCCAGGGTGACGGCGTCCGGCAGCGGGGGAAGCCAGATACGGCGCACGGCGGGGGCGGCGCCGGTGAGCCGGCCGACCATGAGGGACAGGACGGTCGGGCCGGTCTCCCGCCGGGTGGCGGCGGGTTTCTCCTCCGGCGCCCCGGTCCGCCCCGCGGTGTTGTACGCCGGGTAGGGCAGGACGAGCGGCTCCTCGTCCCGCTGCTCGCGCATCGCCGGGCCGCGGTGGGCGCCGGAGACGTACCCGGCCTTGAACCGCTCGTAGGTGGAGGTGTCGACCTTGAGGTAGCCGAATCCCGGCAGGGGCGGCAGATGGAAGGCGTCGGTGGTGTCGAGGACCGTGCGGGACTCGTCGGCGGAGAAGGTCCGCAGGCCCAGCCGGTACGACAGGTAGGTGTCCAGGCCCTTGAGCCTGCCGCCCTCGATGCGCTGGCTGGACAGCAGCAGGTGGACGCCGATGGAGCGGCCGATGCGTCCGATGGACAGGAACAGGTCGATGAAGTCGGGTTTCGCGGTCAGGAGTTCGCCGAACTCGTCGATGACGACGAACAGGTGCGGGAGCGGTTCGAGGTCGGGCCTCTCCGTCGCGCGCAGCACGGCGTAGTGACCGATGTCGGCGATGTCGCCTGCGTCCTTCAGGACCTGCTGGCGGCGCTTGACCTCACCGGCGAGGCTGGTGTGGACGCGTTCGACGAGCCCGGCCTGGTTCTCCAGGTTGGTGATCATCCCCGCGGTGTGCGGGAGTCCGGCGAAGGGGGCGAACGTGGCGCCGCCCTTGTAGTCGACGAGGACGAGCGCCAGGTCCTCGGGGGAGTGGGTGGCGGCCAGGGCGAGGACGAGGGTGCGCAGCAGCTCGCTCTTGCCCGAACCGGTCGCGCCCACGCACAGCCCGTGCGGACCCATGCCGAGCTGGGAGGACTCCTTCAGGTCCAGCAGCACCGGCTCGTGACGGTCCGTCAGTCCGATGGGCACGCGCAGGAAGTCGCGCTCACTGCGGGGCTGCCACAGGGTCGGCAGATCGAGGTCGGCGGGGTCGGCGATGCCGAGGAGCGCGGGGAAGTCGACCGGCCCGGTGACGGGGCTGCCCTCGGCGACGGACTCCGGCGACAGCCGCAGCGGCGCCAGCAGCCGGGCGACACCCTCCGCCCCGGCCGCGGTGACCGGGTCGACGGTGCCCTCGGCGGCGGAACCGTGCAGGTTCTCGACGGTTACCCGCTCGCCGTGGACGGTGATGCGGACGCTCACCTCGTCCGGCTCATGGACCTGTTCCTCGAGGAGGTGCAGCACGGTGATCCCCATGTCCGTGAGCCCGACCGCCGAGTCCGGGCGGGGGAGTTCGGCGGCCGGCTCGCCGTGCGCGTCGACGACCACCAGCAGCCGGCCCGCCAGCCGCAGCGCGCTCCGGTCGGCCAGACCGCGCCGCACCTCCGCCGCGTACGCGGACCGCCGGCCCAGTTCGTGCCGGAGCCCTTCGGCCAGCTGCCGCACATCGGGCGCGATACGGCGGGCGGCCACCGGACCGTCGTGCGCCTGCGGATCCAGCACGTGGGGCAGCCACTTGGCCCACTCCCACCCGGCCAGCCGCTCGCCGGGCACGGCCAGGGCGAGTGCCACGTCGTCGGGTGCGTGCGTCACCGCCGTCTGCACCAGCAGCGCCCGCGCGACCCGCAGGACACCTTCCCGGTCGCCGACGACGCTGACGTTCCCGGCGCGGTCCAGCGGCACCGTCAACGGCACGTCGGCGGCCGTCGCGAACCGGCGTTGCAGGGCACGCGCCTCGTTGAGCATGAACGGATCCGGCGGCGTCAGCACCCCGCCGGCGCCGCTCTGCTGGATCACCGGCTCCTGGACCGGCACGTCACCGAGGCCGACCCGCACCCGCAGGAAGTCGGCGTCCTGACGCCGCCGTTCCCACAACCGGGCGGGGTCGCGCACCAGGTCGTACAGCGCCTCCGGCGACGGGTTCAGCTCCCGCTCCGCGTCCCGCAGCCGGCGCTCGGCGGCCCCCAGCTCCTCCCGCAACTCCTCCAGGTACTCCAGATAACGCTCGCGCTGCGTGCGCCGGGTGCGCTGCGCCTTGCCGCGCTGCGACAGGAACAGCGCCACCGCCCCCAGCAGGGCGAAGACCAGCACGACCGCGCCCAGCACAGCGAACCGGCTGTTGCGGACCACGGTCATCATGATCACGGAACCCATGACGCCGGCCATCGGCAGCAGCGCGGTGGCCGCGTTGCCGATCTTCCCTTCCGGAAGGTTGGGCGGGGCCTCGACCGTACGGGGCCGGGCGGGTTCCGGGGGGCGGGTGCTGCGGGCGGGCCGGTGGACGATGCGCAGGGTCACGGGCGGACTTCTCCGGAGCGGGTCGTGACGAGGGAGGGAAGGGGCGGGCACAGCGGAGGGCGAGCCGGCCGGGTGCTCATCGCACCCTCACCGCGCGCCCCATCACCTCGGCGGCCAGCCGCAGGACGGCCTGCTGCGTGGCGTGCGCCAGGAGGTCGGTGCGGATGGGGCCACCGCCGGCCAGATGACGGTCGTACGGCACGGTGACGACGGTGACGCCCGGCTCTTTGAGATGACCGGCGGCCGTCTTGTCGTCGAGCACGGTGTCGGGGGTGCCGGCGACCAGCGCCACCACCGTCGTGGCCAGGGCCGAGTGCGGCAACCGCGCCAGCCAGTCCAGCACCTGGCGGGTCGCGCCCACGCCCTCCGCGGTGGTGGGCGCGACCACCACCCGGGCGTGCGAGGTGTCCATCGCCGTACGGGCCACCTCGCCGGGGAGTGTCTCGCAGTCGACGACGGTCACCGCGAAGTACCGGCGCAGTGCCAGCGTCACCTTGCGGTACGACGTCATGTCGAGCGGTGCACCGACCTGTCCGCGGCTCGCGGGCAGCAGCCAGCCACCGTCCGTCACCGGCACCAAATACCCGGTCACGTCGGTCAGTTGCATGGACGGGTGGAGGATCGACGCGAGATCGGCGCACGTCCAGCGCACCGCCTCCGCACCCATGCGCACCGGCAGGGTGCCCAGCGCGGCATCCGCCTCCAGCGTCAGCACCGGGTCGTGCCGGTAGTGGTTGAGGGTGCGCCCGAGCAACGCGGAGACGGTGGACTTGCCGACGCCGCCACGGATGGAGGTGACGGCCACCACCCGGCCCGTGGTGACGGGCTGCTGCAACTCCCGCGCGATCCGCGTCTGTTCGGCGACGTCCTGCGCCACGGACGAGGTGAGCTTGCGCAGGGCTCGTCCCGTACGCCGGGTCACGGACTCGCCGTGCAGGGGGCGTCCGAGAGCGAGGAGGAGGCGGGGGTCGAGGGTGGGGGAGGACTCGGGGGCGGGGGACGCCGGGGGGCGGGAGCCGTGGGCGGGGGTGGGTGCGGGGGCTGGCGCTGGGGCGGTGGGCGTCGCGGGCCGTTCCGGAGCCGGTTCCTCGGCGGGACGGGCACCGGACATGAGGGCCGGGGACACGGGGCCGCCCGGGGTGCCGGGCGCGGGCGGCGGGACAGTTGTGGGCGGCGCCACCAGGCCGGGGACGTGCGGGCCGGACGCGTCACCGCCTGTACCCGCCCCCGCTTCTGCTACCGCGGGCCGCACGGGTGCGGGGTGCACGAGCCGCAGCGAGGGCTCACCGGACCGGGCCGGGGCCGTGGCCCGGCCGGCGCCCGTACCGGCATCCGCACCCGGGCCACCGCTTCCCGCGGCGGCGCCCAGCTCCCTCAGCACGTCCCGCTGCCAGTCGCCGCCACCGCCGGACGCCTGCTCCCGCCGCTGATCCCCCTGCTCCTGCGTCATGCCGCCGCGCCCCCTAAGCGAAGGTGTCGAGCAGTCGCCCGTACACACCGAACACGCCGACGAGCAGCGGAAGCAGCGCCATGACCCCCACCGACTCGAACAGGTCACCGACCCGCCGGAGCCGGACCCGTACGTGCTCGGCCGGCTGTACGGCGAGCACGACGAGCGGCAAGACCGCCAGCACGACGAGGACGGCCGGCGCTGCCGCGGCCGAGGACCGCTCCGCCCACACCGTCAGCAACCGTACGGCGACGCACGCCGCGGCGGCCAGCAGCACGACCACCTCGGCGACCAGCGGAAACGCCCGGGCCCGCAGAGCCAACACCACCGCGACGACCGCGGCGAGCGGCACCGTCCACACGGAGGGAGCCCGCAGCGCCAGTACGGCGGCCACGGCGGCCGACCCGGCCAGGGTGACCGTGGCGAGCACCAGCCCGCGGTGGGCGGCGGCCAGGGCGACGGACACCTGGTGGCGGCTGACGGAAACACCGCCGGCCCGCCGGTCGTCGAGCCCCGAGAGCCCGGACGCCATCAGCGCGAGCCGCGGCAGTACGCCGAGCACCACCACGCAGACGACACCGAGAACGGCCCCGACATGGGCCTGTTGCTCCGCCGTCCCGGCGCCGGACTGCACGGCGACGACGGCTTCCCAGCCGACGGCGGTCAGGGCCACGGCGCCGGCCCCCACGACCCCGCCCCGCCCCAGCGGCGTGAACAGCCCGAGCAGGACGAGGACCACCGCGCTCACGGCGGCCACCCCGGCGAGCCGCAGAGCGCCCGCCGAGGCCCCGCCGAGGCCGTCGACGAGGCTCCACACGCCCGGCACACCGAGCGCGCCACCGGCACACAGGAGGGTCGCGGCCAGCCCGTGCCGACGCATCCGCCCCAGGACCGCACCCGCGACGGCGGCCGTACCGGCGGCGGCGAGCAGTGCACCCGCGACGGCCGACCGGTCGTACTGCGCACGCGCGAACAGGGCGGCGACGACCACCCAGACCACGCTCGCGACCCCCGCCGTGACCCGCCGCGCGGCCGGCCCCCACACCCCTGCCCGGTGGCCGAGGTCCTCCGCCACCTCGTCGGTGACGTCGTGCACGACGGGGGCGGGCGGGGCGTCCTCCGCACGGACGAGACGCAGGACGGCGCCGTCGCGGACGCCCGCCGTCTCCAGTGTGCTGTCGTGATCGAGCGCGGAGCCGTCCACCGTGACGAGGTGACGCGAGGCGGGTCGCCCCTCCACCCGGTCGTCCAGCACCCGCATGATCTCGGGCAGCAGCAGCCCGACCGGCTCCCGAGCCGGAAGCACGAGGTCGACGCGGCGCCGCTCACCGACGAGCGTGACCCGACTCAACACCCCAGCCCCACCGGCAGTTTCCCTGCTCAAGGCCCCCGTAGACATCACGTTCGCGAACCTATCACCGGCTTGTAGGGCCGCTGGAGGGCGTGGAAACGCCGGGGGAGTACGGGCTCTGCCCGATCACCCGGTGCGACACGAACGACCACCCCACACACCCGGCGCACAGCACGGCTGCGACCACCATCCCGGCGATCACCTTCCCCACCCGCTCGTCCACGGCCCGCCGCTGCCGCTGCGCCCCGAACACCAACGCGTCCCGCAACCGCCGCCGCCGCACGGAGACGGACTCGAGGAGCTGGCTGTCGTAGTCCTGCGCGGTCATGTCAGGTCACCTGTCTCGCGTATCTCACGTGTTTCACGTGGGGAACTCGCCCAGCCAGCTGCGCTTGAGCAGATGCTTGGGCAAGTACTCGGATTCGACCTCGACCGGGAATTCGTTGTCGTAAGCCATGCAGGCCAACGCGAGGGGAGCGAGGGCCACCAGGCCGTCACCGCTCAGGGCGCGTGCCGCGTCGCCGGCCCAGTATTGCTTGTGCCCAGTGACGGCATCAACCAGTACACTGTTGAACCGCTCAATCTCCCGCAGTTGAAAGCGATGGAAGAGTTCGAGCGGCGGATAGATAACCTTCAGCATCATTTCCTTGTCAGTGACGCCCTCCCGCTCGGGGTCGGTGCCTTTTATTGCTGATACCAGATTGTCCCACATCTCCGTTGCCCGACCGGCCCAGTAGTTTTGGAGAGTCTCCACCCAGTCGTAGACATAGTCGTCGAAAACCGCACCCTCGGGAACAGAGGCACGGAGAAACGAAACAGGTACCTGCATCAGTCGGTCGAGACGATCGTTCTCGCGGCAGATGGTCGCCAAATAAACCGACGTGAGCCAGGCCCCCGCATGCGTGTAAGGCGTCGGCCCCGTCGCAGGCAGGTTCTTCACCTCTCCCGCACTTCCGATGCGGCACGGTACGGGCCCCTCGGCGGCTGTGGCAGAGTCAAACAGGGTGCAGCCGACCTGCATTGCGGTGACCCAAGCCTCCCACGTCTCAAGTCTGGCTGCTTCGGGATCCGCCAGGCAGCGCCACTTCGCCATGGTCAGGGTGCTACTCAGCGCTCGGTGGCGGGACATCTCCGACCTTTCCAGTCGGTCGAGAACCCGGCGTGTCCCCTCAATGAGCGGTGCCATGTCCTCGGCCGCGTTGTCCGTTCGGAAGTCATGACGCGGAACACTCATGACCACTGAATCGCACCTCTAACCGATCTTGAAGTATTTCATCACGGCACCAGCACAAGATCCCGTGTTCTCCTGTGCCTTCACCAGGACGTACTGCAGTTTTCCGCTTTCCTGAGCTCCTTCTAGGGTGTTGACGATCTTGGCATCCGTATTGGTTGACAATGCTTGCGTTTAAAATTCTCGGCCGCCTCGCCTGTAGTGTTTCAGGTTTCACTCGGGAGGAGTGGGTTGAGACGGTTGATCTTCGAAAAGGTATGCGTAAATTGAACTCAGGTAGTCGTACAGTTGCTTGGAATCTGAAAATTCAATGTCGGTCAGTCCTTCGTACTCGCCGACCGTAACTTCCTTATTCCGCAAGATTTCAGAAAAGCCCTGCTTTACGGAGTGTACGTATGAATCCCTGAAGGCGAACAATGTCGGACGAAGGTATCCGCTCGTATCGTATGCCATATCTTGGTGAAGGTATGTCCTGATGAACGTTTCCAATTCTTCGTTCAATTTTCTTCCTTTACGGATGGCGGCCGCGTGCCGGGTTGGCGTACATGGTGGTAAGCTCCCACTTGTTGTTGATGTATTTGTAAATCGGCTTGATGGTGCCGCCCTGGAAATCAACGGGCAGGAACTCGCTGGTGTTGGAAGGGTTTCGATAGTAACCCGTGAAGCGTTCATGAGCGTCGGGGCCCAGCACCTGATCGATGGGAGTCTCCGTAGGGGGTGTCCCGGTTCGGGCGATGTGATCCCGGAAGTACTGGTCTGCGGTGACCATGTCCTCTGCATTGTCGAATCGTGTGGCGAAAGGGCCCACACGGTGCACATTTCCGGTCACGCCGTCCACGGTCGTCCCGGTCAGGGGATCGACGTTGTTCTCCGACTTCAACAGCCCGGGGAACTCAGAGTTGGGGCCGGTCAGCTTCGGCTGCCCATGGGAGTCGAGAGCAACGGTACCCAGACGGTCCCTGAGTGCTTGATCATCCGGATAGAGATGGCGCCCGGGTGCGTGTCCTTCCCCTCCCTGGCGGTCGTCAAGCTCGTTGATGCGCTGGTCGACTGCTTGAGGGTCCAACTGTGAGTGAACCCCAGTCGTCCTGTGTGGAGCCTGCTGTATGTACTCCGGCCCCGATCCGGTCGAAGGTACTGTCCCCGATCCACTTCCGGGATGAGGCCCGGGGAGCGATCCACCATTGCCCTGGTGATGTGCGTTGCCGCTACCGTGAGTCTGGGCTCCAGAGCTTCCAGAATGGTGAGTCGATGAAGAGTTGTGTACCGCTTGGCTGTTCGATGCCCCACTTCCCTGAGAGGCCGTGGGGTTGTTGCCGTGATGTGCGGTCGGTTCCTGCCCGGCACTGCTGTGTGCGGTTCCTGCGGGTCGGCTGACACCTTCCTCAGTGGATGTCACCGAGTCACCGCGTCCGCCAACAGTGACGGGCTCCGTTCCTCGGTGCGGCAGGCTCCGCTCCAGCAACTCCCGGTCCGCCGCCGACAGTTCCACCTTCGCCGGCGCCGCCGTCCCGTCCGCGCGCACGACCGAGCCGTCGTCCAGGTTCAGGCGGGTTCCGTCCGGCCACTCCACGACGTTGTCGCGGATGACCGGCATGTCGTCGGCGACCCTGACCACGCTGCCGTCCGGCTGGACGCGTCCCGCTCCGGAGAAGAGGTCGTCGTAGGCGCCCGCGTGCACGCCCCGCAGGCCGGCGAACAGGTCGGTGACCTTGACCGTGCCGAACCTGGCGGCCTTGCCGAGGTACGTCATGGGGTCGACCAGCCGGGCCGTCTTGCCGAGCGCACCCACCGTGCGGGCCACGGAGCCACCCTTGGCCGCGGCTCCGGCGCCTCCGGTGAAAACCGTCGTCAGGACGTTGAAGGTGACCGCGCCGCCCGCCCGCGCCGGGTTCTTGCCCCACTCGTCCCAGGCGACCAGCGCCTTGCCCGTCTCCTTGACCGCGTTGCGGGAGTCGCGCAGGTAGGAGGGCAGCTTGTCCTCGGGCATCATCCAGTACGCGACGCCGACGACGGGCACCGCGGTGACGAGCACGCCGGTCGCGAGCTTGCCGAGCCCCTTCCACGCCTCGCCCGCCGCGTCCCAGCCGTCGACGCCGACGAGGGTGCCGAGGCCCCGGATCGTGCCCCACACCCCGTCGACGACGAACCCCTTGCCGAAATCCCACACTTGGTGGCCCAGCCAGTCGAGCCCGTGCCGCTCCTTCTCCACGGTCCTGCCCCAGGGCAGTTCCTCGGACTGGTTCAGGAGGTCGGCGGTGAAGCCGTAGGTGCTGGTGCCGCGCTTGACCAGCCGTTTCTCGGCGCCGTCCTCCAGGATCAGCGTCGAGCCGCCCACCAGTGCGGTGATCTTGTTGTGGCAGGTGATCTCGGCCTGCCAGAAGGCGGCCGTGGTGGCGTTGACGTCGTGCACCAGGTCGTTGTTGAGCTGGACGTTGTCGTCGTCCTCGCGCCAGTCGTCGTCCCCCGCGATCTGGTGCCGGAAGGTCTCCGCACGCTGCTTGAGGCTCTTCAGCCTGGCCACGAGCGGCTGGATCTCCGTCTCGTACGAGCTGAGGGCCGCCGCCACCTTCTCCAGATCGTCGGCGAACTCGTCGGCCTTGGCCGCCACCGGCGCCGTCGTGGCGAACAGCTGGTCCGCCTCCGGGGCGGTGTAGCACGCCGACAGCCCCTGGAAGCGGGTGTGCACGTCCGACCCCGACTGGCGGAAGACGAGCGCCTCCGCCGTCAGCAGCATGGAGTCCGTGCCCAGTTGCTCCAGGTCGCCGGTGAACTGCGGGATGTTCTGCGGGTCGATGAGGTCCGCGCTCACTGGCCCCCCTGCTGCCCGTCCACGCCGGGCAGGTCGATCTTCGGTTCCTTCAGCGCGTTCGTCTGGGCCTGCGCGGCCATGTCCAGATCACCCTTGACGTACGCGTTGGTCGCGGTGGCCGCCCCGTTGAGGGAGTTCGACGTGCGCACCGCGACGTACATCAGCTTCTCCTGGTAGGCGGTGAAGAACTCGCCCAGTGCCGCCGCGACCGGCCCTTGCACCCCGCTCTTCTCCACGCCGCCCTGCTGGATGGTGCCGGCGGACTTCGCCGCGCTCGGCATGGTCTCCTGCAGGGCCTTCCCGGTGTCCGAGAGGCCCTCGGCCGCCTTCGCCGTCTCCATGAGGACGTGCTGCACGCCCGACGGCGAGATGTCCCACCCCGTCATGTGGATTCCCCGTGATTCCGTACCGCAGTATGCCGTCGTCCTGCCGACGCGTCCGTGTCAGCGTCAGCGCCCGCGTCAGCCGATGTTGTCGACCGCCGCCCGCGCCTTCGCCATCGTCGACTGGGCCGTCCCGTCGTTGTCCTCGAGGGTCGTGCGCACCAGCTGGATGATGCTGCGCACCTCGTTGGCCGCGCGGTTCCAGCGCAGCTCCTTGCCGTGGTACTCCTCGGAGACCCCGTCGGCCTGGAAGTCGGCCATGGCGGCCTTCACCGCGCTGTCGCGGTCGGCCAGCACGCGCTCCAACTGCCCGACGATTCCCTGCAGTCCGCCCTGCACCTCGCTCGACGCGCCGGTGTCGTAGGAGCGGCGGTCCAGATTCTGGCCCATCGTCACAAATCCCCTGTGGTTGTCGGCTTCTGCCCTGGCCGGCGGTCTAGCGCGCGCCGAAGCGGGCCGCGTCGAAGTTGGCGGCGCCCATGTTCTTGTTGGCGTTGTCCTGCTGCTCGGTGTCGCCGGTGGCGAACGCGGTGTCCATGCCGCCCTGGCCTTCGAGGATCGCGCCGAGCGACTCGTTCAGCGCGGCGGTGATCTCGTCCGCACGCGTCTTGAAGGAGTCGAAGGCGACCTTTCCGGAGCCGTTGAACTTGCCCTCCAGCGGCTCGGCCGCCTGGATGAGCATGCGGATCAGGGTGCCCAGGTCGGTGCTCGAACCGACCGTGCTCTTGCCCAGATCAGACAGGGTCGTGGACCCCATGTCGAACTTCACGTGTGTCACCCCCGTGCATCACGTATACATCACATAGTTGTTCGAGCATGTTGTCGCACAATTCGTTGCGGACGCAACGCGGTTGATCGTGCCGTGACGTGATCCGGACACAGTCGGAACAAGGGTGGACGGTCTTCGCGGGCCGCAACGGCTCGGGCAAGACGACGTTGCTGCGGGCCACGGCGCTGGCGCACAGCGGCCCGGCGGTGGCCCGGAGCCTGGTGCCGGCGTTCGAGAGCTGGGTGACGGAGCACAGCACCGCGGGTCAGGTCGAGGTCGAGGTCGTCCGCGACGCGAAGCGCGACCGGTTCACCCAGGGCCGCCCGCCCGCAGGCGCGTTCAGGGCCGGGCTCCGCTGGACCACGCCCCGCGACGGAACGGCCCGGCGGCCCTGCTACGTCACCGCCCCCTGTCCGCCGCCATGATTCCCACGCATTCCTCCAGCGCCGCGTGGAGCGCGGGTACGAAGGCGGCGAGTTCGACGTCCGACGACCTGCCTCCCTCCAGCACGGCGCCGACGACCGTCACCAGGACGGCGGCGGCCTTCAGGGCGTGCGTGTCGGCCAGTTCCTCCAGCACACCGCCGGGGCGCGCGTCCACGAACGCTTCCCTGCCGGTGGCGGGGTCGACGCCGAGGCTGCGGAAGCGCCGCGCGCTCATACGGCGGCCTCCGCGGGGAAGTGGTCCTGGCCCAGGGCCGCGAGGTACGGCCGCACCAGGGGCAGACCGTCGGCGAGGATCACGTCCGCGGGGCGCGGGCGCGGCCGACGCGCGGGGGCCGGCCGTTGGGCGGGGACGGAGAGGAAGGGGAACGGGGCGAGGGCGCGGTGCGCTCCGCGAGGCGGCAGGAAGAGGCTCAGGACCGCGGCCAGTAGGCTGCGCACAGGTCGACTCCTTGTCAGTCGGCTCAGCCCCGGCACGGAAGCTTCCACCTTCCCGCCGGGGCGTTTTCGTTCCTCGGGACTGTACCGCGCAGACGGTAGTAGTAGGTAGTGGTTGGTAGTAGTACTAAGTAATGCGCGGTGGAAGGTAGCGGCATACGGTCACCGGGTGGACAAGATCAGCCCTGATTCACCGCAGTACGTCTATGAACAGCTCGCCGCGATCATCGAGCGGAAGATCCGTTCCGGTGAGTACCCGCCGGGCACGCGGCTGCCGGGCGAACTGACCATGACGCACGAGCACAAGGTCGGTCCGGGCACGGTCCGCCGCGCGCTGGACATCCTGCGGGACAGGGGTCTCGTCGTGACCGTGCGCGCCCGAGGGTCGTTCGTCTCCGACCCCCTGCCGCCCGCCTGAACCCGCGTGAAGGAGCCGCCCTCCGCAGGATGTGAGCGGACGGGCGGCCCCGGTGGTGCTTGGCGCGAGGTGTCAGGTCAGTCGGGCAGACGGTCCATCAGCCAGGTGCAGAGTTCCTCGGTGATGGCCGTGTGCGCGGTGGTCGTGGACGAGCAGAGGTAGTCGTCCAGCTCGCTCTCCTCCGGCGCGAGGTCGTCGATGTTCGTGTACAGGTCCTTCTGCGTCTCGATGTCGCGGACGGCCACCGCGCTCACCGACGGGACGAAGCAGACCTCCTCGTGCCGCAGGTCGACCGTGCCGCCGAGCTTGCGCATCGTCTCGGCGAGGATCTCGTACGTGTGCAGCGTGCCGCCCGGCGCGCCGTCCAGCTCCGGGAAGTCGCTGGTCGTGACGGTCTTCTCGGCCTTGGGGAACCGCCGGTTCAGGTAGGCGGCCGTCGCGTCGGCGCCCTGGTCCTGGGTGTAGAAGGTGGTGCCGGGGTAGATCTTGTCGATCCGCAGCGCGACCTCGCCGGGCGGCACGTCGGGCAGGCCGACCCCGTCGGCGCGGCCGTTGGCGACGGCGATCTTCAGCGGGATCCGCGGCCAGCCCCCGACCCGGTTCAGGGCGTCCAGGAACTCCGTGCGCTCCGGGGCGACCCCGATCTTGCCGGTGTCCTTGTCGTAGTGCCGCCACAGCATCTGGCGCGCGGCCGGGCTGTCCATCTGCCGTGCGAAGTCGTTCGCGAACGGGATGAAGTACGAGAACGCCTGCACCCCGACGGGGATGGAGGCGCCGCGGTGCGGGCTGTCGTAGGAGAAGTACAGCGCGGTGCGGTGGTCCATCCGCTGCGTCTCCATCTTGGCCAGCGCGTAGCGGGTGACGATGCCGCCCATGCTGAAGCCGCCGACGACCAGGCGGGCGTCACCCTGTTGCTCGGCGACGGCCCGCATGACGGCGGCCTGGGCCGCCTGGGCGTTGTCCAGGATGGAGGCGCTGCGCTCCTCGAAGCCGAGGAGGATCACGTCCCGGCCGCGCCGGCGCAGCTCGGTGATGAAGCGGTAGCCGCCTTCCAGTCCCTGGTAGAGCTTGTCCAGTTCGCTGCGGCCGAGGTTGAAGCCGTCGGCCATGATCACGGGCCGGACTAGACCGCTGCTGCCCTCGCCGGGGAAGACCCAGGCGAAGCCGTTCGGCAGCTGCCACTCCTCGTGCTCCGGCACCTCGACCGGGTTGGGGGGCGCGGTCGTCAGCGGGTCGGCGAGGGTGAACGTACCGACGTTGGGCTCGGTCGTCTCGGACATGGTCGTACTCCTCGTGAGGAGAGTGGGGGACCATGCCAGCATGGGGGACTTTTGTGTGGATTGCAGGGCTGACCTGCGGTTTTCATCACAAAAGGTGGATTGTTCAGGCGTGCGTTTGATGCGCCTTGCATGTGCTGACGGTCAGATCAAACAGAGGGGCCCGGCCGGCCGGGCCCCTCGAAGCGTTCCGGCACTTCACCAGGTCAGAAGAACACCCCGCACCGCAGCAGCACGTTCGCGTACGGCCGGGCCTCGCCCGTTCGTACCACCAGGCGGGCCCCCGCCGACAGCCTCTTCAGCTCCTCGTGCGGGACCAGGGCCAGGTCGGGGAAGTGCGCGTCCAGCAGGCCGGCCGCTGCCGGGTTCGCCTCCCGTACCTCGCAAGCCGCCGTCGCGCCCTCCACGACCAGCTCGGCCAGCAGGCCCTCCACCACCTCCGTGAAGGAGGGG
Organism: Streptomyces sp. NPDC048734; assembly: GCF_043198675.1. NCBI lineage: Bacteria > Bacillati > Actinomycetota > Actinomycetes > Kitasatosporales > Streptomycetaceae > Streptomyces > Streptomyces sp. NPDC048734. Next base: position 264,534 of record NZ_JBICUZ010000001.1, read on the forward strand.
ATCCCCGCCCGGAAGGCGAGGTCCACGACGCGCGGGCCCTGCGGGATCGGCATGCCCGCGTCGCACACCAGCACCCCGTGCCCGTGGCCCAACTCGGCCAGCGCGCCCGCGAGATGGCGGTTCAGGATTCCGGCCTTCCTCACAGGGCATCGACCTCCGCCGCCGTGGGGAACGACTCCTGCGCGCCCCGCCGCGTCACGGCCACCGCCCCCACCCGCGCCGCGTACGCCGCGGCCTTCGCGAGCGAGGACCCCGCGCCCAGCTTCCACGCCAGCGCCGCCGTGAAGGAGTCGCCCGCCCCGGTCGTGTCCACGGCGTCGACCTCCACCGCCGCCACCCGCTCCACGCCCTCCGCGGACGCCACCAGCGCGCCCTGCGAACCCAGCGTCACGACCACCGACTTCGGCCCCTTCGCGAGCAGCGCCCGCGCCCACTCCTCGGGCCGGTCGTCGGCCACCGCCTCCCCGGCCACCGCCGTCTCCCCGGCCGCCGCCGTCCCCGCTTCCGTCCCCCCGAGGATGACCTTCGCCTCGTGCTCGTTGACGATCAGCGGATCACAGGCCGCCAGCACCTCGGCGGGCAGCGGACGCGGCGGCGACGGGTTCAGCACGAAGCGGCTGCCCGGTGCCAGGTTCCGTACGACCTCCACGACCGTCTCCAGCGGGATCTCCAGCTGCGCCGACACCACGCGGGAGGCGTGGAACAGGCCGGCCGCGGCACGCACGTCCTGCGGTGTCAGACGCCCGTTCGCGCCCGGGGACACCACGATGCTGTTGTCGCCCGACGGGTCCACCGTGATCAGCGCGACGCCGGTCGGCGCCCCGCCCACCAGCACACCCACGGTGTCCACCCCGGCCGCCCGCTGCGAGTCGAGCAGCAGCCGGCCGTGGGCGTCGTCGCCGATCCGGGCCAGCAGCGCCGTGCGGGCGCCGAGACGGGCGGCCGCGACCGCCTGGTTGGCGCCCTTGCCGCCCGGGTGGACGGCGAGGTCCGAGCCGAGGACCGTCTCGCCCGCCGCCGGGCGCCGGTCGACGCCGATCACCAGGTCGGCGTTGGCCGACCCCACGACCAGGAGGTCGTAGTCGTACATGAGAACTCCCCTACGTACATGCGTACATGGCGCGAGGCGGGCGGTCCTCCGACCGCCCGCCCACTGCGCCCACTTGCCGGATGTCAGCCGGTGAAGCCGGCCACGTTCTCCTCCGTGACCACCTTCACCGGCACCTTCACCGTCTCCGCGACCTTCTCGCCCCGCAGCGCCTTGAGCGCGTTGTCCACGGCGATCCTGCCCAGCTCCGAGGGCTGCTGCGCCACGGACGCGTACAGCGTGCCGTTCCCGACCGCGGTCAGGCCGTCAGGCGTGCCGTCGAAGCCGACGACCTGGACGGACTTGCCGGCCCTGGAGCCGAGCGCCTTGATCGCGCCGAGCGCCATCTCGTCGTTGGCGGCGATGACGCCCTGGACGTCCGGGTGGGCCTGGAGCAGGTTCGACATCACGTCGAGGCCCTTGGTGCGGTCGAAGTCGGCCGGCTGCTGGGCCAGCACCTGGATGCCGGGGTAGGCCTTCAGGCCCTTGGCGAAGCCCTCGGCGCGCTCGCGGGCCGCGGAGGTGCCCGCCTGGCCCTGGAGGATGACGATCTTGCCGGTGCCGCCGAGCTTCTCGGCGACGGTCTTGGCGGCGAGTTCACCGCCGGCCACGTTGTCGGAGGCCACGAGGGTGTCCGTGGTCGCCTTGTTGACTCCGCGGTCGACCGCGACGACCGGGATCTCCGCCTTGTCGGCGGCGCGCACGGCCGGACCGGCCGCGTCGGAGTCCACCGGGTTGACGACGATCGCGTCGTAGCCGGAACTGGTGAAGTTCTGGAGCTGGTTGGCCTGCTGCGAGGCGTCGTTCTGCGCGTCGGTGACGGTCAGGTCGACACCCAGCTTCTTCGCCTCGGCCTTCGCGCCGGACTGGATCTGCACGAAGAACGGGTTGTTGAGGGTGGACAGCGCGAGACCGACCTTCGGGTTCGCCGTCGACGACGACCCGTTGTGCAGGAAGGAGGTCGCGCCGACCACCGCCACGGTGACGACCGCGGCGAGCCCGTACGTCGCCGCCTGCCGACCCTTGCCGCCGCCCGTCCCGGCGGCCACCGGGGTCGCCCCGGCCTTGCGCCGCACGGTGTCCAGCAGCACGGCCAGCGCGATGACGACACCGATGACGACCTGCTGCCAGAACGCCGACACCGACAGCAGGTTGAGGCCGTTGCGCAGCACGGCCAGGATCAGCGCGCCGATCAGGGTGCCGGACGCCTTGCCGGTGCCGCCCGCGAGGGAGGCGCCGCCGATGACGACCGCGGCGATCGCGTCCAGCTCGTAGCCGTCGGCGGCCTGCGGCTGCGCGGAGGACAGCCGGGAGGCGAGCACGATGCCCGCCGCGGCCGCGAACACGCCCGACAGCGCGTAGATGGCGAGCTTCTGCTTCTTCACCCGCAGGCCGGACAGGCGCGCGGCCTCCTCGTTGCCGCCGATGGCGTACATCGAGCGGCCGATGTAGGTGCGGCCCAGGACGAACGCGGCGATCAGGCCCATGACGACCATGACCAGCACGGGCACCGGCAGCCAGCCGCCGAGCGTGTCCCCGAGGTGCGAGACGGAGTCGGGGAAGGCGATCGGCGAGCCCTCGGAGATCACCAGCGACAGACCGCGCGCCACCGACAGCATGGCGAGCGTCGCGATGAACGGCGGCAGCTTGCCGTAGGCGATGAGGAAACCGTTGACCAGACCGGCCGCGATGCCGGTGGCGACGGCCAGCACGACCGCGAGGACGACCGGCACGCCGTGCGAGGTGGCGCTCCAGGCGAGGACGGTGGCCGACAGCGCCGCCACCGAGCCGACCGACAGGTCGATGCCCGCCGAGACGATCACGAAGGTCACGCCGAAGGCGAGGATGGCGGTCACGGCCGCCTGGACACCCACGTTGAGCAGGTTGTCCGTCGTCAGGAAGTCACCCGACAGCGCCGACATGGCGACGACGAGGACGATGAGCGCGGTGAGCGCCCCGTTGTCGAGCAGCAGGCGGCGCACCGCCGCGGCGCCGCCACCGGCGCCCGTCGTGCTCTTGAGCGTGTCAGCGGCCACGGCCGGCCTCCACTTCAGTGGTCGTAGGGGTGGTAGGGGGTGCAGGAGTGCTCACGGCGAGTGCCATCACCGCGTCCTGGGTGGCCTCGCCCGCCGGGAGTTCGCCGGCGATCCGGCCCTGGGCCATCACCAGCACCCGGTCGCTCATGCCGAGCACCTCGGGCAGGTCGCTGGAGATCATCAGGACGGCGGCCCCGGCGGCCGTCAGCTCGTTGATCAGCTGGTAGATATCCACCTTGGCGCCGACGTCGATGCCGCGCGTCGGCTCGTCGAGGATCAGCACCCTGGTGTCCGCCAGGAGCCACTTGCCGATGACGACCTTCTGCTGGTTGCCGCCGGACAGCGTGCGCACCTGCTGGCCGAGCCCGGCCATGCGCACGCCGAGCTGTCCGGCGATGCGGCCCGCGGCCTCGTGCTGTCCCTTGAGGTCGACGAGCCCGGCACGGGTGGCCGAACGCAGGGTGACCAGGCCGAGGTTCTCCTCGACGGAGGCGTCCAGCACCAGCCCCTGCCCCTTGCGGTCCTCCGGCACCAGTCCGATCCCGGCGGCCATGGCCGCGCCCACGTCGTGGCGGGGCAGCCGCGCGCCTGCCACCCGCACGGCCCCGCGGTCGTAGGGGTCCGCTCCGAAGACGGCCCGTACGACCTCGGTACGGCCCGCGCCGACCAGCCCCGCCACACCGACGACCTCGCCGGCCCGCACCTCGAAGCTGACGTCGTGGAAGACGCCGTCCCGCGTCAGCCCCTCGACGGACAGCAGGGCGGCGCCGGCCTCGGCGCGCTCGCGCGGGTACTGCTGCTCGATGGAACGGCCCACCATCAGCCGTACCAGCTCGTCCTCGGGCGTGGACGCCGGGACCTGCCCGACGCTCCTGCCGTCCCGGATGACCGTGACCCGGTCGCCCAGGGCCGCGATCTCCTCCAGGTGGTGGGTGATGAACACGATGCCCACGCCGTCCTCGCGCAGCCTGCGCACGATCGCGAAGAGCTTCTCGACCTCCTCGGAGGTGAGCACGGCCGTCGGCTCGTCCATGATCAGCACGCGCGCGTCCAGGCTCAGCGCCTTGGCGATCTCGACCATCTGCAGGCGTGCGATGCCCAGTTCGCGCACCCGCGTGCGGGGCGACACGGTGACGCCGACCCGCTCCAGCAGGACCGCGGCCTCGGCCTCCATCCGCTTGCGGTCGATCATCCCGAACCGGCGCGGCTGGCGCCCCAGGAAGATGTTCTCGGCGACCGTCAGGTCGGGGACGAGGTTGAACTCCTGGTAGATGGTGGCGATCCCGAGGCGCTCGGAGTCCTGCGCCCCGTGGATGCGCACCTCCTCGCCGCCGGCCAGGATCCGCCCGGCGTCGGGCGTGTAGGCACCGGAGAGCATCTTGATGAGGGTGCTCTTGCCCGCGCCGTTCTCACCGAGCAGCACGTGCACCTCGCCCCGCCGCAGGTCGAAGTCGACGCTGTCGAGCGCGACCACCCCGGGGAAGGTCTTGCGTATGCCTTCGATGCGCAGCAACTCGTCCGCGTTGCTCACGTCTGGCTCCTGTTCCTTGCTGAGTTCTCGCCGTTGCCGCCGGTGTCGCCGTTGCTGCCCGTCTCGCCCGTCTCGCCCGTCTCGTCCGTCTCGTCCGTCTCGCCGCACGAGCGGCGCACGACCAGGCGGGCGGGGAGGGTGACGGACCGCGGGGTCCGCCCCTCGATCCGGTCGACCAGCGCGCGTACGGCCGCGCGCCCCAGCTCGCCCGTCGGCTGGGCGATGGCGGTGACCGGGGGATCGGTGTGCACGAACCACGGGATGTCGTCGAACGCGGCGAGCGCGATGTCGTCGGGAACCCGCAGCCCACGCGCGCGTACGGCGTCCAGCGCACCCAGCGCCATCAGGTTGTCGGCGGCGAACACGACCTCGGGCGGCTCGGGCAGGTCGAGGAAGCCCTCGGTGACCCGCCGGCCGCTCTCGGCCTGGAAGTCGCCCTGCCCGATGTAGGCGTCCGGGAGGTCGATGCCGCAGGCGCCCAGGGCCGCGCGGAACGCCTCGACGCGCTCGCTGCCGGTGGTGGTGGCGGCCGGACCCGCGATGATCGCGAGCCGGCGGTGCCCCAGCCGGTGCAGGTGCGCCACCAGGTCCCGTACGGCCGCCCGTCCGTCGGCCCGGACGACCGGCACGTCCACGCCCGGTATCCACCGGTCGACGAACACCATCGGGGTCCCCGCGCGCGCGGCCTCCAGCATCAGCGGCGAGCCGCCGTCGGTGGGGGAGACGAGCAGACCGTCGATCCGGCGGTCCAGCAGGGTCCGTACGTGGTGGTCCTGGAGGTCGGGCCGCTCGTCGGCGTTGCCGATGATGACGCTGTAGCCGAGCGCGCGGGCCTCCTCCTCGACGGAGCGGGCCAGCTCGGTGAAGTAGGGGTTCATCACGTCGCTGATGACCAGGCCGAGGGTGCGGGTCTGGTCGGTGCGCAGCGACCGGGCGACGGCGTTCGGGCGGTAGCCCAGGGCCTCGACGGCGGCCAGCACGCGCGTGCGTGCGTCTTCGCTGACCGACGGATGGTCGTTCAGGACACGCGACACCGTGGCGACGGAAACGCCCGCCCCGGCCGCGACGTCCTTGATGCTCGCCATCGCCGCTCCACCTCCTTGTGGAATCGTTTACATGTGCGTCACGGAGGATTGGAATCGATTACACGAGCGGCGCGCAAGACCCGAGACCGGATCGTGATGTCACACCGGTGGGCAGGCGGTGTCCGGACATGGCGACGGCCCCCTCGTGACCACGAGGGGGCGAGAAGTCCGTCAGCGCGTCGGTGACCGCGGGCGGGCGACCTGTGGCGGTGGGTTCGGGCGCCGCGGCGTCACAGGTTGAGGCTCAGGACGCGGGCGACGGTGATCTCGACGACGACCAGGTCCGGCGGGACGGGCGGGGGCGTGCGGTAGCGGGCGGTGTAGCGGCGGACCGCCTCGGCCAGGTGCTCCGGGTCGTCGGTGACGACGGCCCGGCCTTCGAGGGTGACCCAGCGGAAACCGTCCGCCTGACAGAGCGCGACGGGGGCCGCCGGGCCGCCCGCCGCCACGTTGCGGGCCTTGCGGGCTCCGGCGCGGGTGGTCACCCGGGCCAGGCCGGCCGCCGTGTCGTAGGTGAAGCGGACGGGGGTGACGTGCGGGGTGCCGTCGGGCCGCAGGGTGGTGAAGGCGGCCGTGCCGGGTCGGGTGAGGAACGCCCTTGTCGCGGGCGTGAGTTCGGCGGTCGCCCGGCTCACTTCTTCTTCACTCCCTCGTTCCAGATCAGCTTGACGATGCTCGGCTTCACGGCCGTCGTGACGACGCCCATGGCCTTGCGGACGTACCGCTGCTCCTCCAGCTCGCGCAGCATGGCGGCGGCGAGGTCGGCACGGGCGGTGAAGACGCCGTCGGCGCTGGTCTCGGAGGTGAGGTAGTCGGTGACGACGGAATGGTCGAAGAGACCCGAGGGCCGTACGAGGGTCCAGTCGAGGTCCGTCCCGCGGATCACGTCCTCCATGCGGCGCATGTCCGCGTGGAGGGTGCGGCCGAGGCGTCGGGCCACCAGCGGGTCGAGCACGTGGTTGAAGAAGTGCGCGCCGGTGGGACGCCAGTGCGGGTCCATCATGTTGGAGCTGACGACGAGCAGCCGCTTGACGCCGTGGCGGGCCAGCGCGGCGGTGACGGCGGTCGCGCTCGCCGAGTACGTGGTGACGGCCCGCCTGCTGAAGGGGGTGCCCAGTACGGAGAGGACGGCGTCGGTCCCGTCGATCGCGGCGTCGACGGCCGCCGGGTCGGTGGCGTCGGCGACGGCCACCGCGAGGCCGGGCCGTGCGGTCAGGGAGCCGGGGCGGCGGGTCACGGCGACGACCTCGTGGCCGCCCGCGAGGGCCTGGTCGGTGAGGTGGCGGCCGGTCGGCCCGTTGGCGCCGAAGACTGCGATGCGCATGGCGTCGGGTCATCCCTTCGTGTGGTGCGTGTGATGCCTTCGTGTGATGCCGGGAACGCCCTTGACTGTGCGGATCGCGGCTCGCAGGCTCAACGCCGATGAATAACTCCGGTCCCGCCCCCGCCCGTACCCGAGGCCGCCCCCGCGGCAACCCGCCGACCCGCGAGTCGATCGTCACGGCGGCCCGTGACCTCTTCCTCCGGAGCGGCTACCGGCGCACCACCCTGCGCGCGGTGGCCGGGGCGGCCGGGGTCGACCCCGCGCTGATCGCCTACCACTTCGGCTCGAAGAGGGGCCTGTTCGCGGACGTGATGCAGTTCCAGTGCGCCAACGCGCTGGCGGTGGACGACGTCCTCGGCGGCGACCCGGCCACCCTCCCCGACCGTCTGATCGACGCGGTGACGGACCTGTGGGAGAACGCCGACTTCGTCCGGCTGAGCGCCCGGGGCGAGGAGGCCGCCGAGGTGATCCGCGAGTACCTGGAACACGAACTGCTGGCCCGGCTTGTTGAATTCCTCGGCGGCCGGGACGCGACCGCCCGCGCCACGGCCGCGGTGACGATCCTGGGCGGCCTCATCTACACCCGCTACCTCAACCCGCTCCCCACCCCCGCCGCCCTCACCCCGTCCGAGGCCCGCCGCGTCCTGGCCCCGGCGCTGCGCGCGGCACTGTCCCCGAGGCCACGCTCCACGCCGACCGCCGGAACGGCCCACCGGGGCTAGGTCCTGTTGCGAAAGTGGATCTTGGTCGTGGATGATCACGCCCTGTGGGGCGTGGTGATCTGACGAATGGACAGTGGGCCCGGCTTGAGCCGTTGTTGCCGCAGGGCATCAAGCCGGGTCGTCCGCCGGTGTGGACGCGACGGCAGCTGATAGACGGCATCCGGTGGCGGACCCGTACCGGTGCTCCCTGGCGTGATGTGCCGGAACGCTACGGGCCCTGGGAACGGGTCTACGACCTGTTCCGGCGCTGGCAGCGCGATGGCACCTGGGCCAGGATCGTCACTCAGCTCCAAGCTCAGGCGGACGCGAAGGGCCTGATCACCTGGGACGTGAATATCGACTCCACCGTCTGCCGGGCCCACCAGCACGCCGCCGGGGCCTCGAAAAAGGGGATCTGCAAAAGGAACCGCCCGGCGGCATTGCCGTTGAGCCGGCCGACCATGCTCTCGGACGTTCCCGAGGCGGCCTGACCACCAAGATCCACCTTGCCGTCGAGCAGGGACAGAAGCCGCTGAGCGTCGTGATCACAGCCGGACAGCGGGGTGACTCGCCGCAATTCGAGCCGGTCCTGGAAGCCATCCGGGTACCCCGCCTTGGTCCGGGCAGGCCCCGCAGGCGGCCGGACCGGGTGCGGGCCGACAAAGCGTACGACTCCCGCCGCAACCGGGCCTACCTGCGCAGACGCGGGATCAAGGCGCCCATCCCGGTCCCCGCCGACCGCGTCCGCAACCGCCAGAAACTCGGTGCCCGAGGCGGTCGGCCGCCGAAGTTCGACAAAACCGACTACAGCGAGCGGCATGTCGTCGAGTGCGGGATCAACCGCCTCAAGCGCCACCGGGCCGTGGCCACGAGATACGACAAGCTCGCCGTCCGCTACGAGGCGACCGTGTTGGTCGCAGTCCTCAACGAGTGGCTGTGACCAACACCTTTCCAACAAACCCTAGTCGACCCTGACCACGTACTTGCCCTGCACCCCGCCCGCCTCCAGCGCCCGGTGTGCGGCCGCTGTCTCTTCCAGCGGGAAGACCGTGTCCACCGCCGGCCGCAGCTTCCCCTCTGTCACCTGGCGGGCGAGGTCGTCGAAGAGCGCACGTTCGGGGTTGCCGCTGAAGAAGCGCACCCGGCCGCGTCCGTGGACGGCGCTGGCCGCGATGTAGCCCAGCGAGGCGACGGGCCGCGTCAGGTCGAAGGCGATGGTGACCATGCGTCCGCCCGGCTTCAGCATCCGCCGTACGGTACGCAGGTCGGTGCCCGCCGTGTCGAGGACCACGTCGAACAGCCCCAGTTCCGCAGGGGACACGGTCCGGTGGTCGACGGCGTGGTGGGCACCGAGCGTACGGACGAAGTCGAGGTTGGCAGCGCGGGCCAGGGCCGTGACCTCGGCACCGTACGCCTGTCCCAGCTGGACGGCGGCGTTGCCGACGCCGCCCGCCGCGCCCCGTACAAGCAGCCGTTCGCCGGGGCGCAGTGCGGCCTTGTCGCGGAGGGCCGTGACGGCCGTGGTGGCCACCGGCAGCGCGGCAGCGGCTACGAGGTCCAGTCCGTCCGGGACCCGGCCGAGCCGCTCGGGCCGTACCGTCACGTACTCGGCGGCGCTGCCGAATCCGGAGCTGCGGCCCAGGACGCCCCACACCTGGTCGCCGACCGCTACGCCGGTCGCGCCGGTGCCGAGTGCGGCGATCTCGCCAGTGAAGTCCAGCCCGATGCGCTGCGGGAACTTCCGGCCGGTGATGAGGCGGGCCCGACCGGAACGGGCCGCCAGTTCGCCGCCGTTCACGCTGAACGCGCGCACGCGCACGAGGACCTCGCCGGGTGCCGGTCCGGGACGTGGCACCCGGCCCACATACAGCACCTCGGGGCCGCCGAAGCGGTCGAACAGTACGGCTTTCATCGTGCGGTCGTCCATCGTTGCGTTCTCACCTTCGCCATCAGTGGCCGTGCGGGGGATCGTGGCGCCGAGCGTAGGCTGGCAAGCGGACGAGATCGTCCATTTGACCGGAGGTGAGAGACAGCGGTGGGGGAATCCTCTCGGATCGCGGGGCAGGACAGTCTGCGGGCGGACGCCCGGCGCAACCGGCGGCGCATCCTTTCGGCTGCCCGCGTGGTCTTCGCCGAGCACGGCATCGACGCGCCCATGGCGACCGTGGCCCGGCGGGCGGGGGTCGGCGTGGCGACGCTGTACCGGCGTTTCCCGACGCGGGACGCACTGGTGCGGGCCGCGTTCGCGCACCAGATGGACACCTGCGCTCGGGCGCTCACCGAGGCGCTGGCCGACCCCGATCCGTGGCAGGGCTTCCAGCGACTGGTCGAGACGGTCTGCGAACTGCAACGGGAGGAACGGGGCTTCCCGGCCGCGTTCGTCGCGGCCTTTCCGGACAGCACGCGAGAACACGCGCGGGTACGGGAACAGGCCGAGCGGGACTTCATCACCCTGGTCCGCAGGGCTCAGGCGGCGGGCGTGCTGCGGGCCGACTTCCACCCCTCCGACTTTGCCGTGGCCCTGTTGTCCCACTGCGGTCTGGTCACCGCATTGCCGGATGACCGTGCCGCGTCCCGGCGTCTGGTGGCGTACTTGCTCCAGTCGTTCCGCGCCGAGGCGGCCCACGGAGCGCTGCCAGCGCCGAGCGCACTGTCGCTGCGCAGTCTTCCGCTCGCGGCCCACGGCTCCCAGGGACAGCGGTCCTCCGGAGCCTGATACGAAGCGGCGCCTGCCGCGTGGCCGCCCTTCGGGTGACCGCGCCACTTTCGCAACAGGCCCTAGCCGGCCGCCGACGGAGGCGCAGCCCGGCCCCGACCGCCCCGGAGTCCCGTGATCCCGCTCCCGGTGCCACTGCCGGTCCCGGTCCCGTTGCCGGTCTCCGGGGATGCCGGACTGGTGCCCGTGATGTCACACCTCGGCGCTACCGTCGGACCATGTCCACTCAGGCGGGAGCCTCCCAGGCGGAGGAACGGCGACTGGCCGTGCTGGAAGGCGTGCTGGAACGCATCACGTACGCGAACGAGGAGAACGGCTACACAGTCGCCCGCGTCGACACCGGCCGGGGCGGCGGCGACCTCCTGACGGTCGTCGGCGCCCTGCTCGGCGCCCAGGTCGGCGAGTCCCTGCGGATGGAGGGCCGTTGGGGCTCCCACCCGCAGTACGGCAAGCAGTTCACGGTCGAGAACTACACGACCGTGCTGCCCGCCACCATCCAGGGCATCCGCCGCTACCTGGGATCAGGGCTGGTCAAGGGCATCGGCCCGGTCTTCGCCGACCGCATCACCCAGCACTTCGGCATGGACACCCTGAAGATCATCGAGGAGGAGCCGAAGCGCCTGATCGAGGTGCCCGGCCTCGGCCCGAAGCGCACCAGGAAGATCGCCGACGCCTGGGAGGAGCAGAAGGCGATCAAGGAGGTCATGCTCTTCCTCCAGACCGTCGAGGTGTCGACGTCGATCGCGGTCCGCATCTACAAGAAGTACGGCGACGCCTCCATCTCCGTCGTCAGGAACCAGCCCTACCGGCTCGCCGCCGACGTCTGGGGCATCGGCTTCCTCACCGCCGACCGGATCGCCCGGTCCGTCGGCATCCCGCACGACAGCCCCGAGCGCGTCAAGGCGGGCCTGCAGTACGCGCTGTCCCAGTCCAGCGACCAGGGCCACTGCTATCTGCCCGAGGAGCGCCTGATCGCCGACGCGGTGAAGCTGTTGCAGGTGGACACCGGCCTCGTCATCGACTGCCTCGCCGCACTCGCGGAGCCTGTCGAGGAGGGCGAGGAGCCCGGGGTCGTACGGGAGAGGGTCCCGGGTCCGGACGGTAGCCCGGAACCCGTCACGGCCGTCTACCTGGTCCCCTTCCACCGGGCCGAACTCTCCCTGTCAGCCCAGCTTTTGCGCCTCCTGCGCACCGAGGCGGACCGCATGCCGGGCTTCCGTGACGTGGCGTGGGACAAGGCGCTGTCCTGGCTGCGCGCCCGTACCGGCGCCGACCTCGCCCCCGAGCAGGAGGCCGCCGTCAAGCTCGCGCTGACCGAGAAGGTCGCCGTCCTCACCGGCGGACCCGGCTGCGGCAAGTCCTTCACGGTCCGCTCGATCATCGAACTGGCCCGCGCCAGGAAGGCCAAGGTGGTGCTCGCCGCCCCCACCGGCCGCGCCGCCAAACGCCTGGCCGAGCTCACCGGCGCCGAGGCCTCCACCGTCCACCGCCTCCTCGAGCTGAAGCCCGGAGGCGACGCGGCGTACGACCGCGACCGCCCGCTGGACGCCGACCTGGTGGTCGTCGACGAGGCCTCGATGCTGGACCTGCTGCTGGCCAACAAGCTGGTGAAGGCGGTCCCGCCGGGGGCCCATCTCCTCTTCGTCGGTGACGTCGACCAGCTCCCCAGCGTCGGCGCCGGCGAGGTGCTGCGCGATCTGCTGGCCGACGGCGGCCCGATCCCCGCCGTGCGTCTGACGCGCGTTTTCCGCCAGGCGCAGCAGTCCGGCGTGGTGACCAACGCGCACCGGATCAACGCGGGGCAGCACCCGGTCACCGACGGCATGAAGGACTTCTTCCTCTTCGTCGAGGACGACACGGAGGAGGCGGGCCGGCTCACGGTCGACGTGGCCGCCCGTCGCATTCCGGCCAAGTTCGGCCTCGACCCCCGCCGGGACGTACAGGTCCTCGCCCCCATGCACCGCGGCCCGGCCGGCGCCGGCACCCTCAACGGACTGCTCCAGCAGGCCATCACCCCCGGCCGGCCCGACGTCCCGGAGAAGCGGTTCGGCGGCCGGGTGTTCCGCGTCGGCGACAAGGTCACCCAGATCCGCAACAACTACGACAAGGGGGAGAACGGGGTCTTCAACGGCACCGTGGGTGTGGTCACCTCGCTCGATCCGGTCGACCAGCGCCTCGTCGTGCGCACCGACGAGGACGAGGAAGTGCCCTACGACTTCGACGAACTGGACGAACTGGCCCACGCCTACGCCGTGACGATCCACCGGTCCCAGGGCAGCGAATATCCCGCCGTGGTGATCCCCGTCACCACCGGAGCATGGATGATGCTCCAGCGGAACCTGTTGTATACGGCCGTCACCCGCGCCAAGGGGCTGGTCGTCCTCGTCGGCTCCCGCAAGGCGATCGGCCAGGCGGTGCGCACGGTGTCGGCGGGCCGCCGCTGCACCGCTCTCGACTTCCGTCTCGCGGGCGGGCGCGGAAAATGATCGATCAAATGAGTCACGAAGGTCACAGAGCTCTTCCGCAACCGTGACGGAGGCGGCAGGATGAGCAAGTTGGCGGCACTGAGTGCCGTGGATAAGCCCAATGGCCGACCCCGAGTGCACTCTCATGCGCCAAATGGGGGATGGTAGAGACAGTCAGGGCAACCTCGAAGAAGAGGCACAACGTCGGTGAGGGATGACGTGAGCGAGCAGACCAACAACGCTGTAGTACTGCGGTACGGCGACGGCGAGTACACCTACCCGGTGATCGACAGCACCGTCGGCGACAAGGGCTTCGACATCGGGAAGCTCCGCGCCCAGACCGGTCTCGTGACCCTGGACAGCGGCTACGGCAACACCGCCGCCTATAAATCCGCCATCACCTACCTCGACGGCGAACAGGGCATCCTCCGGTACCGCGGCTACCCGATCGAGCAGCTGGCCGAGCGGTCGACCTTCCTCGAGGTCGCGTACCTGCTGATCAACGGCGAGCTGCCGACCGTCGACGAGCTCACCGTCTTCAAGAACGACATCACGCAGCACACCCTGCTGCACGAGGACGTCAAGAACTTCTACAGGGGTTTCCCGCGCGACGCCCACCCGATGGCCATGCTGTCGTCGGTGGTGTCCGCGCTGTCCACGTTCTACCAGGACAGCCACAACCCGTTCGACGAGACGCAGCGCAACCTCTCCACGATCCGCCTGCTCGCCAAGCTCCCGACGATCGCGGCGTACGCCTACAAGAAGTCGATCGGTCACCCGTTCGTCTACCCGCGCAACGACCTCGGCTACGTCGAGAACTTCCTGCGCATGACCTTCTCGGTCCCCGCGCAGGAGTACGACCTGGACCCGGTCGTCGTCTCCGCGCTCGACAAGCTGCTCATCCTGCACGCGGACCACGAGCAGAACTGTTCGACGTCCACGGTCCGCCTGGTCGGCTCCTCGCAGGCCAACATGTTCGCCTCGATCTCGGCCGGCATCAACGCCCTGTGGGGCCCGCTGCACGGCGGCGCCAACCAGTCCGTCCTGGAGATGCTCGAGGGCATCCAGGCCAACGGCGGCGACGTCGACTCCTTCATCCGCAAGGTGAAGAACAAGGAGGACGGCGTCCGCCTGATGGGCTTCGGCCACCGGGTGTACAAGTCCTTCGACCCGCGCGCGAAGATCATCAAGGCCGCGGCCCACGACGTCCTCTCCGCCCTCGGCAAGTCCGACGAGCTGCTGGACATCGCGCTCAAGCTGGAGGAGCACGCGCTCTCCGACGACTACTTCGTCTCGCGCAACCTCTACCCGAACGTCGACTTCTACACCGGCCTGATCTACCGGGCCATGGGCTTCCCGACCGAGATGTTCACGGTCCTGTTCGCCCTCGGCCGGCTGCCGGGCTGGATCGCCCAGTGGCACGAGATGATCAAGGAGCCGGGCTCCCGCATCGGCCGCCCGCGCCAGATCTACACGGGCGTGGTCGAGCGCGACTTCGTCCCGGTCGAGGAGCGCTGACGCCTTCCGGCGAGGAGTGCCGGCACCCGTCGGCGCGGGCGTTTTTCCCCGGCGCCCCGCTGTCCGGGGCGCGTCCGCTCGGCTTTGACCGGCGGGACCTCCGGGTCTCTCGGCAGGGGCGCGGGTGGCTTGCGGGTCCGGCCGAGGGGCCGGGGGTCGTCCCCCGGGGCAGTGCGGCCACGGGCGTGGTCGAGCGCGACTTCGTCCCGGTCGAGGAGCGCTGACGCCTTCCGGCGAGGAGTGCCGGCACCCGTCGGCGCGGGCGTTTTTCCCCGG
>NZ_JBICUZ010000001.1:279368-302360 GCF_043198675.1 Streptomyces sp. NPDC048734
CCGGCGCCCCGCTGTCCGGGGCGCGCGGGCGCACGGCCGAGGGGCTGTCCGGAAGGGCAGCCCCGTACTCGCCTCATGGCGCGCGGGCACGGAGGCCCTCACGGCCCGGCGGGCATGAAGAAGGCGCCCTGGTGCGTCGGTCCCCCCACGGGCCGACGACCAGGGCGCCTTCCCATGTCCCGGTGCGGATTCCCCCCACGGGATCCGGCCGGGCGTCTGGAGGACACAGCGCCTGAATTCGCTGATGCCGTATGTGATTGTCGTGCGGCGGGAGTTGAGCGGAACGAGCAGAACTCGCCGTACTCCTGCCGTGTGCGGTCTGCCGGGACAACGCACGCCGGGAGGGCCGCTCAAAGCCTCCCGGTGTGCGTGCCCCGGCAACGCATCTCTGGAGAAGTCCCCCAAGACATCCCCAGATGTCAGTCCGCGCCCCCCAAGACGCTTCCTGACATCGCCAACTTAGACCGTCGAACCCCTTCGATGGTTACCTTCACATCACTGTGATCTGTGTCTCTCGCGCATGTCCCGTCGGATGCGCAAGAGCCCGGATACGGCGATCGAGGCCCAAGCGTAAGGATGATGCGCGAGCCTTGTGAAGAGCTTATGTGAGGCTCGCGCCGGACTCCAGGGGGGCCGTGGTCTCGACTTGGTCCTAATCACCGGTAACTTCCCGGCACTTCGCCCCGTGTCAGCGGAACGCCCGCAGCCGCAAACCGTTCGGCACCACGAATTACGGACGAGAAGGCCATCGCCGCCCCGGCGGGCATCGGGTTGAGCGGCCCGGCCGCGGCCGGCGGCAGCGCGGCCACGTTGTAGCCGAAGGCCCGCACCAGGTTGCCCTTGATGGCGGCCAGGGTCCGCCGGGACAGCCGGATGGCGTCCGCCGTGACCCGCAGGTCCCGGCGGACCAGTGTCAGATCGCCCGCCTCGATCGCCGTGCCCGTGCCCATCGCCAGGCCCGGGCCGACGGTGGCGAGCGCGACGGTGTCGGCCCGGCGGGTGTTCCCCAGGACCTCGGGGCCCTTGATGAGGATGCCGAGCTGGGCGCCCCGCCCGGTGCCGACCACGAGGGCGGTCGGGTGGCGAGACCCAGGGCGCGCGGGCACGCGATGATCAGGACGCAGGACGCAGGACGCAGGACGCAGACCGGGAGGCGGTGGCGCAGGGCCGACAGTTCGCGGTCCCCGGACGGCTCGGTCGGTGTCCCCTCCGGCGTCCCTTCCGGGGCCGTCGCGGGGGCCGGCGGTGCGGGCTCCTCGGCGGTGTGGCCGGTCCTGACGACGGCCGAGATCAGGTCGGTGACCTCCGCCCCGGCGCCGTAGCTGATCCGCGCCTTCTCCGTCGCGTAGTCGACCGTCGCGGTGACGCCGTCCATGCGGTTGAGCTTCTCCTCGACGCGGGCCGCGCAGGAGGCGCAGGTCATCCCGCCGATGAGCAGCTCGACCTCGGAGGGCCCGGCGGCGTTCGGGGCCGTGGTGGTGCTGGACGTGTCCGTGACTCCAGGGAGCGGAACGGGCCGTGTCCGATCAGTGTCCACCGGTCGGCACGGCCCGCTGCCGGGGGATGACTCAGGCGCGGCCGGCCAGCTCGAAGCCGGCCTCGTCGACGGCGGCGCGCACGGCCTCGTCGTCCAGCGCGGCAGCGGAGACGACGGTGACCTCACCGGTGGAGGCGACGGCCTTCACCGAGGTGACGCCGGGGAGCTGGGAGATCTCGCCGGAGACGGCGCCCTCGCAGTGGCCGCAGCTCATGCCGCTCACCTGATAGACGGCGGTGACGGTTCCCGGAGTGTCGGTGTGGGCGGTCATCTCGTTGCTCCTCGTCGAGGCGGGTGGGCTGGATGGTCGGCCGCCGGCCGGCCGTGAGCCGGCCGCGGACCGGCCGAGGTGGTCCTGGAGGGCCTCCACTCCCTTCACGTTATACCCCTAGGGGGTATTTCTCAAAGACGCCTCGTCGGCGCCTCGCCGCGGCCGGAGCGCTCACCGACCAGCGGTTCGAGGTAGCGGACGAGGACGTTCTTCAGCTCCTGGACGTAGGCCTCCCGCTCGGCCCCCTCGTGGCCGAGGACCAGCTCCAGTCCCGCCTTGTACAGGCCCAGGCACATCTGCGCGGTGCGGGAGAGGTCGGCGGGGGAGGTGCCGGGCAGCAGCGAGGAGAGCAGCCCCTCGATCCGGGCGAGCAGGGTGGTGTGCAGCGCGTCGTGCTCCTCGGCGATGTGGCCGGGGATGTCGGGGCCGTGCATGAGGGCGAAGAACACCGGGTGGTCGCAGTTGAAGGAGATGAACCGGTCGACGGCGGCGCCGACGGCCTCCTCCAGGGGGGTGGCGGGGTCCACCGGGGCGAGCGCCTCGCCGTAGGCGTCGCGCATCTCGTGCATCAGCCGGTCGCCCAGCTCGATGGCGATCGCTTCCTTGTTCGGGAAGAACTGGTAGAGCGTCCCGGGGGAGACCCCGGCCTCGCGGGCGATGGCGTTGGTGCTCGCGGCCGTGTAGCCGGTGGTGCAGAAGACCGAGGCGGCGGCCTCGAGGAGTTGGGCGATCCGGCGCTCGCCGCGGGCCTGGCGGCGGCGCGGCTGTTCCTTCGCCTGGTTCTCCGGCTCCGGCTGTTCCTTCGCCTGGTTCTCGGCGGTGTCGGGCACGAGTTATCCCCAGCTATCCGAACGCGATTGACAAACGCGAGTGACCGCTCGCATTCTGATTCCAGTGAAACGCGAGCGATGTCTCGTGTTTGCCAGTCTATGGCAGTGGTGACCCATGCTGCCTGCTCATGTCGGCACGGGTCACGTCCAATCAGGGTGAGGGGACACCGCACGATGACCGAAGTCAACCGTCCGCCGCGGGTCGGGGGCTGGACCCGCTTCGTGACCGCCCGGCCCAGGCTGTCACTGCTCGCCGCACTGGTGCTGACCGTGCTCGCGGTGCTGGCGGGCAGCGGGGTCGCCGACAGACTGGGCAGCGGCGGCTGGGAGGACCCGGACGCCGAGTCCACCTACGCGACCAAGGCCCTGGAGCGCGAGTTCCCCGACTCCCAGCCCAATCTGCTGCTGCTCGTCGACTCCGGTCGCGCCTTGGTCGACGACCCGGCCGTCGCCGCCGAGGCCACCCGCCTCGCCGAGCGGCTGTCGGCCGAGAAGGGCGTCGTGGGCGTCGGCTCCTACTGGCAGACCAGGTCCCCCGCCCTGCGCGCGGAGGACGGCCACGAGGCGGTGATCGCCGCCCGCATCACGGGCGACGAGAAGACCATGGGCGAGACCCTCGACCGCATCGCCCCCTCCTACCGCGGCACCCAGGGCCCGCTGGAGGTCAGGATCGGCGGCATCGTGGCCGTGCGGCACGAGATGCAGACGATCATCCAGGAGGATCTCACCCGCGCCGAGATCATCGCCCTGCCGGTCACACTCGTGCTGCTGGTGATGGTCTTCGGCAGCGCGGTCGCCGCCCTGCTGCCGCTCGGCATCGGCATCGTCGCCATCCTCGGCACCAACGCGGTCCTCGCCGGCCTCACGGAGTTCACCGACGTCTCCGTCTTCGCGATGAACCTCACGACCGCCCTGGGCCTCGGCCTCGCCATCGACTACGCCCTGTTCATCGTCCGCCGCTTCCGCGAGGAACTCTCCGGCGGCGCCGATCCGGCGGCCGCCATCGGCACCACCCTGCGCACGGCCGGCCGCACCGTGCTGTTCTCCGCGCTCACGGTCGCGGTCTCGCTGGCCGCGATGCTCGTCTTCCCCCAGTACTTCCTGCGCTCCTTCGCCTACGCCGGCATCGCGGTCGTCCTGCTGGCCGCGGCCGCCGCGCTGATCCTGCTCCCGGCGGCCCTGGTCCTGCTCGGCCACCGGGTCGACTCCCTCGACCTGCGCCGCCTGTTCCGGCGCGGGCGGGCGAAGGGCACCGACCCCGGCACGGAGGCCGGCGCGGCCTGGGGACGTGCGGCGACCCTCGTCATGCGCCGCGCCCCCTTCTTCGCGCTGGGCACGACGGCCGTCCTCGTCCTGCTCGGGCTGCCCTTCCTGGGAGTGAAGTTCGGCACCGCCGACGACCGCCAGCTGCCCTCCTCCGCCGAGTCCCACGTCGTGCAGCAGCACCTCAGGGACGGCTTCCCCGGCACCCCCGGCGGCGGCCTGGAGGTCCTCGCCGAGGGCAGGGCCACGCAGGCCGAGTACGCCGCCTACAAGGAGCGCGTCGCCGCTCTCCCGGAAGTCGCGCGCGTGGACGGCCCGCTGGTGAACGGCGACTCGGCGTACTTCACGGTGCAGCCCGAGGGCGAGGCCGTCGACGACGCCGCCCAGCGGCTGGTGGGAGACCTGCGCGCCACCGAGGCGCCCTTCGACACCAAGGTGACCGGCGCCGCCGCCGTGCTGGTCGACTCCAAGGACGCGATAGGCGGCCGGCTTCCCCTGGCGGCGGTCTTCATCACCGTGGTCACCCTGCTCCTGGTGTTCCTCCTGACCGGCAGCGTGCTGATACCGGTCCAGGCCGTCCTGCTCAACGCGCTCAGCCTGACCGCGATGTTCGGCGCCGTGGTGTGGGTCTTCCAGGACGGCCACCTCTCCGGCCTGCTCGGGTTCACCAGCCCCGGCTCCATCGAGACGACCCTGCCGGTCCTGATGTTCTGCGTGGCCTTCGGCCTCTCCATGGACTACGGCGTGTTCCTGCTCTCCCGCATCAAGGAGGAGTACGACCGCGGCGGCGACCACGAGGGGGCGGTCCGGCTGGGCCTCCAGCGCACGGGCGGTCTGATCACGGCGGCGGCGGTCATCCTGGCCGTGGTGATGGTCGCGATCGGCACCTCGCGGGTCACCAACACCAAGATGCTCGGGCTGGGCATCGCCCTCGCGGTCCTGATGGACGCGATGGTCGTCCGCAGCCTGCTGGTGCCGGCCGTCATGCGCCTCACCGGCAGGGCCACCTGGTGGGCGCCGGCCCCACTGCGCGGGTTCCACCGGCGGTTCGGCCTCAGCGAGGGAGAGCCGGCCCCGGCCCCACAGCCCCGTCCCGAGCGGGACACGGTGGGCGCGCGCGGGTAGGGCCTGTCCGGCGGACCAGGTCTCCGGTGCCACCCCGGGACCCGGTCCGCCGGACGGGACCACCCGAGCGGGCTCGAGGAGGTCCGGTGCGAGTCCGTGGTGCCCGAAGGGCCGCGGAGCCGATCGCCGCGCGGCTCGGCTCCGCCGTGGGGGCGCGACCGGCCATGACGCACCTGCGGGTGATCTGTCGGACTTCCGGCGGAGCGCTTAGCGTTCGCGGTGGTCCCCCCGGCCGGGGGGACCACCGGCCGGGGCCGGGACGGGTGTAAGGAGTCGCGCATGCGGGCTGTGGTGTTCGAGCGGTACGGGGAGCAGGCCGAGGTCCGGGAGGTGCCCGATCCGCGGCCCGCCGACCACGGCGTGGTGGTCCGCGTCGAGTCCACCGGCCTGTGCCGCAGCGACTGGCACGGCTGGATGGGCCACGACCCGGACATCACCCTGCCGCACGTCCCGGGCCACGAGCTCGCAGGCGTCGTCGAGGAGACCGGCGCCCGGGTCACCCGGTGGAGCCGCGGCGACCGGGTGACCGTGCCCTTCGTGTGCGGCTGCGGCAGCTGCCCGTCCTGCGCGGCGGGCGACCACCAGGTCTGCGAGCGCCAGACCCAGCCCGGCTTCACGCACTGGGGCTCCTTCGCCCAGTACGTGGCGCTGGACCACGCCGACGTGAACCTGGTCGCGATCCCCGGCGACCTGTCCTACGCCACCGCCGCAGGCCTCGGCTGCCGGTTCGCCACCGCGTTCCGGGCGGTGGTGCAGCAGGGCCGGGCCGCGGCGGGGGAGTGGGTGGCCGTGCACGGCTGCGGCGGGGTGGGACTGTCCGCGGTGATGATCGCGGCGGCCTCCGGAGCGCGGGTCATCGCCGTGGACGTCGCTCCGAAAGCCCTGGACCTGGCGCGGACGTTCGGCGCGGCCGCGTGCGTGGACGCGCGGGACACCCCGGACACCGCTGCGGCGGTCCGGGAACTGACCGGCGGCGGGGCGCACCTCTCCCTCGACGCCCTCGGCTCCCCCGCCACCTGCGCCGCCTCGGTGAACGGCCTGCGCCGCCGCGGCCGGCACGTCCAGGTCGGCCTGCTGCCCTCGGCGGACGGCACGACCCCCGTCCCCCTGGCCCGCGCCATCGCCCTGGAGCTGGAACTGCTCGGCAGCCACGGCATGGCCGCCCACGCCTACCCCCCGATGCTGGAGCTGGTCCGGGCGGGCGTGCTCCGGCCCGACCTGCTGGTGACGTCCACGATCGCCCTGGACGCCGTACCGGAAGCGCTGGCGGCGATGGGGACGGCGCCGGCCGCCGGTGCCACGGTCATCGAGCCGTGGCGGTGAGGGCGGCCCACTCCCGGTCCAGGAGCGCCATCAGTACCTCGTCCACCCAGCCCCCGTCCCGCGGCGCGGCCTCCCGCCGTACGCCCTCCACCACGAAGCCGACCTTCTCGTAGACGCGCCGGGCCCGGGGGTTGTCGCCGTACGGCTCCAGCTGGATGCGGTGCAGGCCCAGGTGCCCGAAGCCGTGGCCGACGATCAGGCGGGTCGCCTCGGTGCCCGGTCCGCGGTCGCGGCCCCGGGGACCGATCGGGGTGCGGAAGGTGCAGGTGCGGGTGTACGCGTCGTACTCGTGGAGGACCACCTCGCCGACGAGTTCGCCGGTGGCCCGGTCGGTGACGGCGAGGTCGAGGCGGTCGGGCTGCGCGGAACGCGTGGCGTACCAGGAGCGCGGCCGCTCCAGGGTGAGTTCGCCGTTCGCCGGGAAGGTGAAGCGGACGCCCTCGGGGTCCCTGATGATCTCCCACCTGATCTCGGCGTCCGTCTCGGTGAACGGCCGCAGCACGGTCGTCCCGCCGGTGAGCCGCGGTTTGACGGAGAAGCCGGAGGGGGCGGAGAGGTCCGTGCACAGCACTGTGCCCCACCCGGGGGTGGGGCACGGAACGGTTTTCCGGTGGGGTGGTCGGTCCCGCCCGGAACGGTCCCCGGGCGGGCGGTCAGTCCCGGCGGCCCCGGTTGCCGGGCCGCGCGGCGACCCAGGTGCGGACGGTGTCGGCGTACCAGTAGGGCTTGCCGCCCTCCACGTGGTCGGGCGGGGGAAGCAGTCCGTGCTTGCGGTAGGACCGCACGGTGTCCGTCTGCACCTTGATGTGTGCCGCGATCTCCTTGTAGGACCAGAGCCTTCGGTCGGTCATGAGACGCACCTCCGTGCGCGTGCGGGGCGGCGGCCGGGAGGCCGCCAGGGGGGAGCCCGGCGCTGCGCTGGCGATCACCAGGCCTGTGCCCGCTCAACGACGCGCGGTGACAGAGGGGAAGCGGCTGTCGACAGCGTGCGACGCGGCACTCGCGTAACCGCGACATCGGTTACGGAAGGCGGACTTTCGTGACGTGGGTGACACAAAAGAATCCAAGAGGTGTGAGGGGCGGGACGACCGGCCGCGTGCCCGCCGTACCCACCGCATCCGTCCCACTGTGCCCGTTTCGTCACATCCGTTCCGCCGTGCCCGTCCCGCCGCATCCGTCCCGCCGAGGACCCGCCACCGACGGGTGCCCTCGCCCCGGAGCCCGTCCGGCGCCCGCCCCCAGCGGCCTACGCCCCGCAGGACCGCAGGAACGCCCGGGTCCGCTGGGCGATGGGCAGTGGCGCGTCCGGCTCGCACGGGTACATGTCCTGCTCCACGATCGCGAACAGGTCGACGTCCAGCTTCTGCGCGGCCTCCAGCACGGGCCCCAGGGCCGGTACCCCCGAGGGCGGCTCGCACATCACCCCGCGCGCGACGGCCGGCCCGAAGGGCACCTCCTGCGCCCGCACCTGCGCGAGGATCTCCGGGTCGACCTGTTTGAGGTGCAGGTACCCGATGCGCTCCCCGTAGGTCTCGATCAGCTTGACGCTGTCGCCGCCGCAGTAGGCGTAGTGCCCGGTGTCCAGGCACAGGGACACCAGGCCGGAGTCGGTGCCGTCCAGGAACCGGACGACGTTCTCCTCGCTGTCGATGTGGGTGTCGGCGTGCGGGTGGACCACGATCTGCAGCCCGTACCGCTCCCGCACCTGCCTGCCGAGCCGCTCGGTCAGCGAGGTGAGGTTGCGCCACTGCTCGGGCGTGAGCGTGTCCGGCTCCAGCACCTCGCCGGTCCTGTCGTCCCGCCAGAAGGACGGGATGACCACCAGGTGCCGGGCCCCCATGGCCTGCGCGAGCACCGCGTTGTCGGCGACGTGCGCCCAGGTCTTCTCCCACACGGCCTCGCCGTGGTGCAGCCCCGTGAACACGGTGCCGGCCGACACCTTCAGGCCGCGCCTGGCGGTCTCCTCGGCGAGGACGGCGGGGTCGGTCGGCAGGTAGCCGTAGGGGCCGAGTTCGATCCACTCGTAGCCGGAGAGCGCGACCTCGTCGAGGAAGCGCCGCCAGGGCACCTGCCGCGGGTCGTCCGGGAACCAGACGCCCCAGCTGTCGGGGGCCGAACCGACCCGGATGCGGGAAAGTGAGGGCTGAGGTGACAACGACGTCATGGCCGTCAGCGTGCGGTCTGACCGCAGGGGTGTCAAGAGCTGGTCCGAATGTCTGGACAAAACATTGACAGGGCCCACCGTGCGGGACTAGAAAGCCGTGGAGAGCCGATACGAAGGGAACTCGATGGCCTACGACCTGATCACCATGGGGCGGATCGGAGTGGACCTCTACCCGTTGCAGACGGGCGTGCCGCTGCCGCAGGTCACGTCCTTCGGGAAGTTCCTCGGCGGCTCCGCCACCAACGTCGCGGTCGCCGCCGCCCGCCTCGGCCGGAACACCGCGGTGATCACCCGCACCGGCGACGACCCCTTCGGCACCTACCTCCACGAGGCCCTGCGCGACTTCGGAGTCGACGACCGCTGGGTGACCCCGGTCCCCGGCCTGCCGACCCCCGTCACCTTCTGCGAGGTCTTCCCCCCGGACGACTTCCCGCTCTACTTCTACCGCCGGCCCAAGGCGCCCGACCTGGAGATCGACGCCCACGACCTCGACCTCGACGCCGTCCGCGAGGCCCGCGTCTTCTGGGTCACCGGCACCGGTCTGAGCGAGGAGCCCAGCCGTACGGCGACGCTGGCCGCCCTCGCCCACCGCGCCGAGGCCGGCACCACCGTGTTCGACCTCGACTGGCGGCCCATGTTCTGGTCCGACCCGGACGCGGCCCGCCCCTTCTACGCCGAGGCCCTGAAGCACACCACCGTCGCCGTGGGCAACCTGGACGAGGTGGAGGTCGCCACCGGGGTGCGCGACCCGCACGCCGCCGCCCGCGCCCTCCTCGACGCCGGGGTCGAACTCGCCGTCGTCAAGCAGGGCCCCAAGGGCGTCCTGGCCGTCAGCAGCGCGGGCGAGCGTGCCGAGGTCCCGCCGCTCCCCGTGCACGTCCTCAACGGCCTCGGGGCCGGCGACGCCTTCGGGGGCTCCCTCTGTCACGGCCTGCTCGCGGGCTGGGACCTGGAGAAGACCATGCGCCACGCCAACGCCGCCGGCGCCATCGTCGCCTCCCGTCTGGAGTGCTCCTCCGCCATGCCGACGCCCGCCGAGATCGAGGAAGCGCTCGCCGCCGGAGCGGTGCTGTGAGGGCGGGCCGCGGGGGAGCGACCCCGCCGCCGGACACCGGCCCGGCAGCCACGGCCACAGCCACGACCGTTCCCGACCCCACGACCATTCCCACCTCCGCCCCCACCCCCATCCCCGCCCCCGCTCCCACCCCCACGGCCGTCGACGTCTCCGAACTGGTCCGCCTGCGCACCCACCGCCCCGAGGCGGTAGCCGAGGCCGCCGCCCGCCGCACCCGCCGCCCGCTCGTCGACACGACCGGCCGGCTGATGATCGTCGCCGCCGATCACCCGGCCCGCGGCGCCCTCGGCGTCGGCGACCGCAAACTGGCCATGGCCAACCGTGCCGACCTGCTGGAACGCCTCTGCCTGGCGCTCGGCAGACCCGGCGTGGACGGCGTCCTCGCCACCGCCGACATCCTCGACGACCTGCTTCTCCTCGGCGCCCTCGACGGCAAGGTCGTCATGGGCTCGATGAACCGCGGCGGCCTGCAGGGCGCCCGCTTCGAACTCGACGACCGCTTCACCGGCCACCGCGCCGAGGACATCGAGCGGCTCGGATTCGACGCGGGCAAGCTGCTCCTGCGCATCGACTACGACGACCCGGGCTCGCTCACCACGCTGGAGTCCACCGCCCGCGCGATCGACGACATGGCGGCCCGCCGGCTGCCCCTCTTCGTCGAGCCGTTCATCAGCCGGCGCGCCCCGGACGGAAAGCTGGCCAACGACCTCTCCGCCGAGGCCGTCACCAAGTCGATCGCCATCGCCTCCGGCCTGGGCGGCACCTCCGCCTACACCTGGCTGAAGGTCCCGGTCACCGACGACCCCGACGACATGGCCGAGGTCATGGCGACCTCCACGCTCCCCGCCGTCCTGCTGGGCGGCGAGGTGGGCGACGACCAGGACGGCGCCTACGAGAAGTGGCGCGGGGCGCTGCGGCTCCCCACCGTCCGGGGCCTGGTGGTCGGCCGTTCGCTGCTCTACCCGGCGGACGGCGACGTGGCCGCCGCCGTGGACACCGCCGTAGGACTGCTGTGAGGCCCGCGTGGGCCGCGAGCGTCGCGGCGAACCCGGAGGCCGCGTGGGCCGCGAGCGGCGCGGCGAACCCGGGGGTCGTGTGGGCGGCGAGGAGTGTGAGGGGCGCGTGAACAGTGAGGGCCGCATGAACGACAGGTTGTACATTCCGCACGGCAGCACCGCCGACCCGCGGCACGTGCTCGACATCGGCCCCGAGCGGGCCGGCTGGACGCACAGCAGTCTGCGGATCGTCGAGCTGCCGCCGGGCGGCACCCACGGCTTCGGCACCGGCGACAGCGAGTGGATCGTGCTTCCGCTGGACGGCGGATGTACCGTGCGCACAGCCGACGAAGAGTTCCAACTCCTGGGCAGGGAAAGCGTATTCGCGTCGGTCACCGACTTCGCGTACGTTCCCCGCGACGCCCGGGTCCAGATCGCCTCCGGTGCGGGAGGCCGCTTCGCCCTGGCAGGAGCGAAGTGCGAGCGCCGACTCCCCGCCCGCTACGGCCCCGCGCCGGAGGTCCCCGTCGAGGAACGCGGCAGTGGCAACTGCGCCCGCCTGGTGCGCAACTTCGCCTCCGCCGACACCTTCGACTGCGACAAGCTGATCGCCGTCGAGGTCGTCACCCCCGGCGGCAACTGGTCCTCGTACCCGCCGCACAAGCACGACGAGCACCGGCCGGGCGAGGAGTCGGAGCTGGAGGAGATCTACTACTTCGAGATCGACGGCCCCGACGGCTTCGGCTACCAGCGCGTGTCCCCCTCGCGCGAGGGCGGCTCCGACCTCCTCGCCGAGGTCCGCTCCGGCGACGCCGTCCTGGTCCCCGACGGCTGGCACGGCCCGTCGATCGCCCAGCCCGGCCACGCCATGTACTACCTCAACGTCATGGCCGGACCCGGCGGGACCCGGGAATGGCGGATCTGCTTCCACCCGGCCCACACCGCGACCACAGGGGGTTACCGATGACCACCAGGCTCACCGTGGCGCAGGCGCTGGTGCGCTTCCTCGCCGCCCAGTACACCGAGCGCGACGGCGTACGGCGGCGGCTAATCGGCGCGACCTGGGGCATCTTCGGCCACGGCAACGTCGCCGGTCTCGGCCAGGCGCTCGTCGAGTACGCCGACGAGATGCCCTACCACCAGGGCCGCAACGAGCAGTCCATGGTGCACGCGGCGGTCGGCTACGCCCGCCAGTCCAACCGCCTCTCCACGCACGCGGTGACCACCTCCATCGGCCCCGGCGCGACCAACCTGGTCACCGGAGCCGCCCTGGCGACCATCAACCACCTCCCGGTCCTCCTCCTGCCCGGCGACACCTTCGCGACCCGCGCCGCCGACCCCGTCCTCCAGCAGCTCGAAGTCCCCTACGCGGGCGACGTGTCGGTCAACGACGCGCTGCGCCCGGTGTCGAGGTACTTCGACCGCGTCACCCGCCCCGAGGCCCTGATCCCGGCCGCCCTCCAGGCGATGCGGGTGCTGACGGACCCGGTGGAGACCGGCGCGGTCACCCTCGCGCTGCCCCAGGACGTCCAGGCCGAGGCCTACGACTGGCCCGAGGAGTTCTTCGCCGAGCGCGTCTGGGCCGTACGGCGCCCGGGCGCGGACCCCGGCGAACTCGCCGAGGCGGTCACCGCGATCCGCGCGGCGGAGCGCCCCCTGCTCGTCGCGGGCGGCGGCGTCCACCACAGCCGCGCAGAGGAGGCCCTCGCCGAGTTCGCCGCCGCCACCGGCATCCCGGTCGCCTCCACCCAGGCCGGCAAGGGCTCGCTGCGCCACGACCACCCCCAGGACGTCGGCGGCGTCGGCCACACCGGCACCGCGACGGCGGACGAACTGGCCCGCGCCGCCGACCTGGTGATCGGCGTCGGCACCCGCTGGACCGACTTCACCACGGCCTCCAGCACCCTCTTCGGCCGCCCCGGCGTCCGCTTCCTCAACCTGAACATCGCGCCCTACGACGGCCACAAGATGGCCGGCATGCCGCTCGTCGCGGACGCCCGCAGCGGCCTCCAGGAGCTGACCGAGGCCCTCGGCATGCACGGCCACCGCGTCGCGGACGCCTACCTCGCCGAGTACGGCGAGGACAAGGAGCGCTGGGAGCAGCGCGTCGACGCCTGCTACGAGGCCGAGGAGCCCGACGCACGCCCGACGCAGCCGCAGGTGCTCGGCGCGCTGGACGCGATCGTCGACGAGTCGGACGTGATCATCAACGCGGCCGGTTCGCTCCCCGGCGACCTGCACAAGCTGTGGCGGGCCCGCTCGCGCGACCAGTACCACCTGGAGTACGGCTACTCCTGCATGGGCTACGAGATCCCGGCCGCGATCGGCGTGAAGCTCGCCGCGCCCGACCGGCCGGTGTGGGCGCTGGTCGGCGACGGCACCTACCTGATGATGCCGACGGAGATCGTCACGGCCGTGCAGGAGGGGATCGCGATCAAGGTCCTGCTCGTGCAGAACCACGGCTACGCCTCCATCGGAGGCCTGTCCGAGGAGACCGGCGGCGAGCGCTACGGCACCGCCTACCGCTACCGGGCCGACGACGGGATGTTCACCGGCGCCCCGCTCCCCGTCGACCTCGCCGCCAACGCGGCCAGCCTCGGCATGCGCGTCCTGCGCGCGAGGACCGTCCGCGACCTGCGCGAGGCCCTCGCCGAGGCGCGCGCCGCCGACACTCCCACTTGTGTCTACGTCGAGACCCGAACGGCAGACACTGTGTCGGGCGCGCCTCCGGCGCAGGCCTGGTGGGATGTACCCGTGGCCGAGACCGCGACCCGAGCGTCCGCGGTGAAGGCCCGTGAGCTGTACGAACGGCACGTCTCGACCCGACGCCGCCATCTGTGAAGGAGCACTCGGTCATGACGAAGATCGTCAACCACTGGATCGGCGGCAAGTCCGTCGAAGGCGCGTCGGGCACGTACGGGCCGGTCACCGACCCGGCGACCGGCGCGGTCACCACCAAGGTCGCGTTCGCGACGGTCGACGAGGTCGACGCCGCCGTGGCCGCCGCCAAGGACGCCTACGCCACCTGGGGTCAGTCCTCGCTGGCCAGGCGGACGGAGATCCTCTTCCGCTTCCGCGCCCTGCTCGACGCCAACCGTGACGCGATCGCCGAGCTGATCACCGCCGAGCACGGCAAGGTGCACTCCGACGCCCTCGGCGAGGTCGCCCGCGGCCTGGAGATCGTCGACCTGGCCTGCGGCATCAGCGTCCAGCTGAAGGGCGAGCTGTCCACGCAGGTCGCCAGCCGCGTGGACGTGTCGTCGATCCGGCAGCCGCTGGGCGTCGTCGCCGGCATCACGCCGTTCAACTTCCCGGCCATGGTGCCGATGTGGATGTTCCCGATCGCCATCGCGTGCGGCAACACCTTCGTGCTCAAGCCGAGCGAGAAGGACCCGTCGGCGTCCCTGAAGCTCGCCGAGCTGCTCGCGGAGGCCGGCCTGCCGGACGGCGTCTTCAACGTCGTGCACGGTGACAAGGTCGCCGTGGACCGGCTCCTGGAGCACCCGGACGTCAAGGCCGTCTCCTTCGTCGGATCGACCCCGATCGCCCGGTACATCCACACCACGGCCTCGGCCAACCACAAGCGCGTCCAGGCCCTGGGCGGCGCCAAGAACCACATGCTGGTCCTCCCGGACGCCGACCTGGACGCGGCGGCGGACGCGGCGGTCAGCGCGGCCTACGGTTCGGCCGGCGAGCGCTGCATGGCCATCTCGGCCGTGGTCGCGGTCGGCGCGATCGGCGACGAGCTGGTGGCGAAGATCCGCGAGCGCGCCGAGAAGATCAAGATCGGTCCCGGCAACGACCCGGCCTCCGAGATGGGCCCGCTCATCACCAGGGCCCACCGCGACAAGGTGGCGTCGTACGTCGAGGGCGCGGCCGCCGAGGGGGCCGAGGTCGTCCTGGACGGCACCGGCCACACCGTCGACGGCTTCGAGGACGGCCACTGGATCGGCATCTCGCTGCTCGACAAGGTGCCGACCACCGCGAAGGCCTACCAGGACGAGATCTTCGGCCCCGTCCTGTGCGTCCTGCGCGTGGACACCTACGACGAGGGCGTGGCGCTGATCAACGCGTCGCCCTTCGGCAACGGCACCGCGATCTTCACCCGCGACGGCGGCGCCGCCCGCCGCTTCCAGCTGGAGATCGAGGCCGGCATGGTCGGCGTGAACGTCCCGATCCCGGTCCCCGTCGGCTACCACAGCTTCGGCGGCTGGAAGGACTCCCTCTTCGGCGACCACCACATCTACGGCAACGACGGCACGCACTTCTACACCCGCGGCAAGGTCGTCACCACCCGCTGGCCGGACCCGGCCGACGCCCCGGCCGGCGTCGACCTGGGCTTCCCGCGCAACCACTGACCCGGCGGCCCGGTGCCCCGTCCCCTCGCGGGGGCGGGGCACCGCCGTGTCACCGCGCCGCGCCGGCCTCCTCGAGCGCCTCGGTGAGGTCGCCGGTCTGCGCGGCCGGCGGGGCCGCCACCGCGGCCGTCTCGCCGAACTTGTCGAAGTCCATGGTGACCTTCATGGCGCCGAACTCCTGCACCAGGCGGACCGGCAGGTCCCCGGCGCCGACCCAGACCTCCATGGTGATCGAGGTGGCGCCGCCGGTCACCTCGCCGAAGAGGCTCTCCTGGTCGCCGTAGACCTCCTTGAACTGACCCATCCGGTCCTGGTCGATCACGGCCCGGTAGTGGGTCGCGCTCTTGCCGTTCACCGTCTCCTCGCCGAGGTCCTCGACGTCGTTCGCGTACTTCAGGCCCTTCATGGACGCCGAGGGGCTGCCGCTGCTGCCGCTGAGCGCCTGCGCGCCCTGCTCGCCGAAGACGGCGGAGCCGTCGACCTTCATCCACTCCTTGCCCTCCAGGGGGCCGGAGGCCTGCGGGTCGACGTCGTAGTAGTACGCGCCGTCGACGAACAGCATGCGCATCGTCGGAGCGTCCTGGAGCTGCTGCATCTGCGCGGCGGCGGTGTCCATCTCGACGTCGAACGCGTACCCGTCGCCCCAGGAGTAGGTGCCCTCCATGGTGACCGGCGCACCGGTGCCCACGTCGGTGGTCATCCTGACCTCGGCCGAGCCGAGCCGCTCGGTCCGGTCCGTCGCGCGCGTGAGCGCCGCCATGATCTGCTCGGAGCCGTCGGCCACCTCGGCCGCCTTGCGCGCGGTGTCCCCGACCGGGTCGGAGCTGCACCCGGTGGCCGCCACCAGCGCCGCCGCCGTGAACCCCACCCGGGCAGCGGTGTACTTGACCTTCATTCGTCCCCACCCCGTTGCTGTGAATCGACTGTGTCGCAGACACTAGCGGCCCCCACCGACACGTCCGGACAGCGGACGGCGGCACGTTTTTTCGCCCCCTCCCCCTACGGTTCCCGCACGCCCCACCTCCCCTTCGGGGCTTGCCCATCACTGCGGAATACCTCCATCGAATCGCTTGAGATCAACGAATTCCGTAGATGAACACCCATTGACGCGGCGGTTTTCGTCGGGGTTCCATGCAGCGCCGGGAGCGGCCACAACGAGTACCACCCCAGCCGCCGGAGGCGATAGCGCTCCCGACCGAACCTCGCCGCACCAGTCGATCGGAACTCCATGACCGACACGCTCCGCCCCGCCCAGGCCCTCGCCGGCGGGACCGCCGTCCCCGGCGCCCAGGACGGCCCCCAGAAGCTCAAGCGTTCCATCGGAGTGGTCGGCGGCACCCTGCTGACCCTGTCCTGCGTGACCCCCGCGTCCACCCTGTTCGTCGTCGTGCCCGACCTGTTCGGTTCGCTCGGCACCGCGACCGCCCTCACGATCGCGATCGGCTCCCTCCTCTGTGTCGCGGTGGCGTTCTGCTACTCGGAACTGGGCACCCTCATCCCCAGCGCGGGCGGCGAGTACGCGATGGTCTCCACGATGGCCGGGCGGCTGGCGGGCTGGCTGGTGTTCGTCCTCTCCCTCCTGGTCGTGATGATCGTTCCGCCGGTGATCGCCATGGGCACGGCCGACTACCTGGCCCCCGTCGTCCACCTCGACCCGTCGCTGGCCGGCGCCGCCGTGATGCTGCTCGCCACCCTCGCGGGCCTGCTCGACCTGCGCGCCAACGCCTGGATCACCGGCGTCTTCCTGGTCCTGGAGGTCATCGCGGCGGCCGTGGTCGCGGTGCTGGGCTTCGCGCACGGTGAGCGCGGCGCCGGCAGCCTGCTCTCCCTGGAGGTCGCGGGCGCGGACGGCCACGCCGACACCGTGACGGCCATGCTGATCGTCTCCGGCCTCGCCATCGCCCTCTTCGTCACCCAGGGCTTCTCCACCGCCGTCTACCTGTCCGAGGAACTGGAGAACCCGCGCCGCAACGTCGCCCGCACGGTCCTGGCCACCCTCGCCATCTCCACCGTGATCATCCTGGTCCCGGTCGTCGGCATCACCCTCGGCGCCCCCGACCTCACCGAGCTGACCGGCGGCGACATCGGCGCCATGGTGACCGCCTGGTCCAACTCCGCCGTCGGCACCTTCGTCAGCCTCTGCGTGGCCCTCGCCATCGTGAACGCCGGCATCGTCATGGTGATCCAGAACTCCCGCGTCCTGTTCGCCTCCGCCCGCGACAAGGCCTGGCCGCAGCCGGTCAACACCGTCTTCTCCCAGCTCGGCCGCTTCGGCTCCCCGTGGGTGGCCACCCTCGCCGTCGGCGTCCCCGGCGCCCTGCTCTGCTTCGTCGACCTGGACACCCTGTACGGGGTCACCGGCGTCTCCGTGACCGGCATGTACCTGCTCGTCGCGGTCGCCGCGCTGCTCTCCCGCCGCGGCGACCACCGCCACACGCACGCCTGGCGCATGCCCCTGTGGCCGGTCGTCCCGGCCCTCCTGATCGTGGTCCTGGCCTACGTCCTGACCCGGCAGGAGACCGTCCACCTCCTGTGGACCGGCGGCATCACCGTCGCGGCCACCCTCTACTGGGCGTTCTACCTCCGGCCCCGCCCCGGCACCCGCTGGCTGGTGTCGGTCCCGGAGGACGCGCGGGACTGACCCGTACCGCGCCTGGTGTACGCCGGCGCCCCGCCGTACACCCACGGGAGGTCGCGGAGTTCGGCCTCCGGTCGACAACTTCCCGACAGTTTCACCCCGTACCGTTGACGCATGGATCTTCGACTGCGCGGACCGCGGCGGCCGCGGCGGATCATCGCCGCCGCGGCCGCCGTCGCCGTGCTCGCCGCCGGCGGCACCTGGACGGCCGTGGCCTCGGACGACGCGCCCCCCGTGCACCGCGCCGACCAGGTCATGGCCGTGAACGGCGTGCGCCTGGACACCTCCTGGTTCACCTCCGGCGGCTCCGGCCGCCGCCCCGCCGTCCTGCTCGGACACGGCTTCGGCGGCAGCAAGGAGGACGTCCGCGAGCAGGCGGAGGACCTGGCCGCCGACGGCTACGCGGTACTGACCTGGTCCGCACGCGGCTTCGGCGGGTCCACCGGGAAGATCGGACTGAACGACCCCGAGGGCGAGGTCGCCGACGTCTCCCGGCTGATCGACTGGGTGGCCAAGCAGCCCCAGGTCCGGCTCGACAAGGCCGGCGACCCGCGCGTGGGCCTGGCCGGCGCCTCCTACGGCGGCGCGATCTCCCTGCTGGCCGCCGGACACGACGACCGCGTCGACGCCATCGCCCCCGCCATCACCTACTGGAACCTCGCCGACGCCCTGTTCCCCGGCGGCGTGTTCAAGAAGCTGTGGACCGGCGTCTTCTTCAACAGCGGCGGCGGCTGCGCCAGGTTCGAGCCCGCGCTGTGCGCGATGTACGAGCGGGTCGCCGAGTCCGGCACCCCCGACGCCGCCGCCCGCGCGCTCCTCGAGGAGCGCTCCCCGTCCGCCGTCGGCGACCGCGTCAAGGTGCCCACCCTGCTGCTCCAGGGACAGACCGACTCCCTCTTCACCCTCGCCCAGTCCGACGCGGCCGCCAAGGCGATCCGCGCGAACGGCGCCCCCGTCGACGTCGACTGGATCGCGGGCGGCCACGACGGCGGCGACCTGGAGGCGAGCCGCGTCCAGGCCCGCGTCACCTCCTGGTTCGACCGCCACCTCAAGGACGACGAGGGCGCCGACACCGGCCCCGCCTTCCGGATCACCCGCACCGGAGGCGTCGACTCCACCGACGGCGCCGCCCTCCTGCGCGGCGCGAGCGACGACACCTACCCCGGCCTCACCGCCGGCACCCGCCCGATCGCCCTCACCGGCCGCGAGCAGTCCTTCGCCAACCCGCCCGGCGCCAGCCCGCCCGCCGTCTCCGCCCTGCCGGGACTCGGCGGCGGCGGCCTCTCCCGGCTGTCCTCCCTCGGCGTCGGCGTCTCCCTCGACTTCCCCGGCCAGTTCGCCGCCTTCACCTCCGCCCCCCTCACCGCGGACCTGCGCGTCACCGGCTCCCCGAAGGCCACCGTCCACGTCAGGTCGACCAGCGAGGACGCCGTCCTGTTCGGCAAGGTCTACGACGTCGGCCCGGACGGCCGGCAGCAGGTGCTGCCCTCCCAGCTGGTCGCCCCGGTCCGCGTCGAGGGCGCCAAGGCCGGCAAGGACGTGACGCTCACCCTCCCGGCCATCGACCACGAGGTCGACAAGGGCCACCGCCTGCGCCTGGTCCTGGCCTCCACCGACCTCGGCTACGCCTCCCCGGCCGCCCCGGCGACGTACACCGTCTCCCTGAAGGGCGACCTGGAGGTGCCCACCGCCGCCGGCGTGAGCACCGCGGCCGCCCCGCTGCCGTCCTGGGTGTGGTGGCTGCCCCTCGCGGGCGCGGGCCTCGCCCTGGCCCTGCTGGTCACGGGCCGCCGCCGCACCGCGGCCCCCGCCCCCGACCCGGAGCTGGCCGAGGTCCCGCTCCAGATCACCGACCTGAGCAAGAAGTACGCGGGCGGCGACCGCTACAGCGTCCGCGACCTCTCCTTCCGCGTCGAGAAGGGCCAGGTCCTCGGCCTGCTCGGCCCCAACGGCGCCGGCAAGACGACCACCCTGCGCATGCTGATGGGCCTCATCAAGCCCGACGGCGGCGAGATCCGCGTCTTCGGCCACGCCATCCGCCCCGGCGCCCCCGTCCTCTCCCGCGTCGGCGCCTTCGTCGAGGGCGCCGGCTTCCTCCCCCACCTGTCCGGCCGGCAGAACCTGGAGCTGTACTGGCAGGCCACCGGCCGTCCGGCCGAGGACGCCCACCTGGACGAGGCCCTGGAGATCGCCGGCCTCGGCGACGCCCTGGCCCGCGCCGTGCGCACCTACTCGCAGGGCATGCGCCAGCGCCTGGCCATCGCCCAGGCCATGCTCGGCCTGCCCGACCTGCTCATCCTCGACGAACCGACCAACGGCCTGGACCCGCCCCAGATCCGCGAGATGCGCGAGGTGATGATCCGCTACGCCGCCGCCGGCCGCACGGTGATCGTCTCCAGCCACCTGCTGGCGGAGGTCGAGCAGACCTGCACGCACCTCGTGGTCATGGACCGCGGCCGACTCGTCCAGGCGGGCCCGGTCGGCGTGATCGTCGGCTCCGGCGACACCCTCCTCGTCGGCACCGCCCACCCCGTGGAGGAACCGGTCGCGGAGAAGGTGGCCGCGCTGCCCGGCGTCGCCTCGGCCGTCCGCACCGACGACGGACTCCTCGTCCGCCTCGACGCCGACGGCAGCGCCCCGCACCTGGTCGCCGAACTGGTGCGGCTCGACGTGCCCGTCCGGTCGGTCGGCCCGCACCGCCGCCTGGAAGACGCCTTCCTCACCCTGATCGGAGGCTCCGCGTGAGCACGACGACCGAGCCGGACCGGCACACCGGACACACCGTGCCCGTCGCCACCGCCACCGCCACCGCCTCCGGCTACCGCGCCGCGCGCACCCTGCCGCTGCGCGTCGAACTGGCCCGCCAGCTCAAGCGCCGCCGCACCCTGGTCATGGGCGCGATCCTGGCCGCCCTGCCGTTCGTCCTGGTCGTCGCCTTCGCGATCGGCGGCGAACCCGGCGAGGGCGGCGACCGGGTGAACCTGATGGACACGGCCACCGCGTCCGGAGCCAACTTCGCCGCGGTCAACCTGTTCGTCTCCGCGGGCTTCCTGCTGGTCATTCCCGTGGCCCTGTTCTGCGGCGACACCGTGGCCTCGGAGGCCGGCTGGTCCTCCCTGCGCTACCTCCTCGCCGCCCCCGTCCCGCGCGCCCGCCTGCTGTGGTCCAAGCTCGTCGTCGGACTCGGCCTGAGCCTGGCCGCGATGGTCCTGCTGCCGCTGGTCGCCCTCGCCGTCGGCACCGCCGCCTACGGCTGGGGCCCCCTGGCGATCCCCACCGGCGGCGCCCTCGACGCGGGCACCGCCGCCCAGCGGCTCGTGGTGATCGTCGGATACGTCTTCGTGTCCCAGCTGGTCACCGCCGGGCTCGCGTTCTGGCTGTCGACGAGGACCGACGCCCCGCTCGGCGCGGTCGGCGGCGCGGTCGGCCTGACCATCGTCGGCAACGTCCTCGACGCCGTCACCGCCCTCGGCGACTGGCGCGACTTCCTGCCCGCGCACTGGCAGTTCGCGTGGGCCGACGCCCTCCAGCCCACCCCCGAGTACGCGGGCATGATCCAGGGCACCGTCGTCTCGGTGACGTACGCGCTCGTCCTGTTCGCCCTGGCCTTCCGCGGCTTCGCCCGCAAGGACATCGTCTCGTAGACATCCGGAAGATCACCCACCGGTCTCGACGGCCGCCCGTCGTGCCCCCTTCGAGACCCATCCGCAACACCCCGTGCCGCACGTTCGGGCCCCCGGTGGCGTCACAGTCACATACGTCGACGTCAACGACCACAGGGGGAAACACAGATGGAGACGACCCACCGCATCCGGGGACTGCTCGCGGGCACGGCCGCCGCACTGGTGCTGCTCACCGGCTGCGGCGCGAGCGGCCCGCACGGCAGCACCGACAGCACCGAGCGCGGCGAGGGCTTCCCCGCCCCCGCCGACGGCGACACCGCCCCGTGGGACCAGGAGCGGGAGCCCGCCCGGGACCACCTCTCGACCTTCGCCCTGGACGTCGACACCGCCTCCTACGGCTACGCCCGCCGCGCCCTCGCCGACGGCGACCGCCCCGACCCGTCGACGATCCGCCCCGAGGAGTTCGTCAACAGCTTCCGACAGGACTACGAACGCCCCGACGGCAACGGCTTCTCGGTGACCGTCGACGGCGCCCGCACCGGCGAGGACTGGTCCCTCCTGCGCGTCGGCCTCGCCACCCGCGCCACGACCGCCACCGGCGACCGCCCGCCCGCCGCCCTCACCTTCGTGATCGACATCTCCGGCTCGATGGCCGAACCCGGACGCCTCGACCTCGCCAAGACCTCCCTCGGCACGATGACCGACCGGCTGCGCGACGACGACTCCGTCGCCCTCGTCACCTTCAGCGGCGAGGCCGAGACCGTGCTGCCGATGACCCGCCTCGGCGACCGCCGCGGCCGCGTCCACGACGCCGTCGACAGCCTGGAGCCGACCGACTCCACCAACCTCGGCGCCGGCGTCGAGACCGGCTACGCCACCGCCGTCGAGGGCCTGCGCGAAGGCGCCACCAACCGTGTCGTCCTCGTCTCCGACGCCCTCGCCAACACCGGCGACACCGACGCCGACACCATCCTGGAACGCGTCGCGGGCGCCCGCCGCGACCACGGCATCACCCTCTTCGGCGTCGGCGTCGGCAGCGACTACGGCGACGCCCTGATGGAACGACTCGCCGACCGGGGCGACGGCCACACCACCTACGTCTCGGACGACGCCGACGCCGAGAAGGTCTTCTGCGAGGAACTCCCGCTCCACGTCGACCTGACCGCCCGCGACGCCAAGGCCCAGGTCGCCTTCGACCCGCGCACGGTCGAGGAGTTCCGCCTCGTCGGCTACGACAACCGCCGGGTCGCCGACGACGACTTCCGCGACGACGGCGTCGACGGCGGCGAGGTCGGCCCCGGCCACACGGTCACCGCGCTGTACGCCGTCCGCACCCGGCCCGACGCCGAGGGCCACCTCGCCACGGCCACCGTCCGCTGGCTCGACCCCGCCACCCGCACCCCGCACGAGTCCTCGGGCCAGGTGGAGACGGGCGCCCTGCACCGGGACCTGCCGAGCGCCCCCGCCCGTTTCCAGGTCGCCGCCACCGCCGCCTACTTCGCCGACGCCCTGCGCGCCGGTGAAGACGGTTTCGGCACCCTGCCCGGCGCCCCGTCCCTCACCGAACTCGGCAGGACGGCCCGCACCCTGGCGAAGCGGACCGAGGACCCGGAGGTCGGCCGCCTCGCCGACATGATCGACCTGGCCCGCCGGGACGGCGGCCGGTAGCCGCGGGGGGGGGGGGGGGGGGGGGGGGGGGGCCCCAGCCGGGCCCCCCCCCCCCCCCCCCCGCGGGGCGGGGGGGGGGGGCGGCCCGCCCGCGGGGGGGGGGGCGGGGGGGCCCGCCCCCC
>NZ_JBICUZ010000001.1:302370-304743 GCF_043198675.1 Streptomyces sp. NPDC048734
CCCGCCCCGACGGCTCCACCGACGAGACCTCCGGCCCCCTCGCCGCCGCCCCCCCCACCCCCCCCCGCCCCCCCGGCACCCCCCCCCCCCCCCCCCCCCGGCCCCCGCGCCCCCCCCCCCCCCCCCCCCCCCCCCCCCCCCCCCCCCCCCCCGCGCGGGTGTCAGTCGTCGCTGTTCGCGGACAGGATCGACACGTCCTCCAGGAGGTGGGCCAGCGCACCGTCGCGCTTGGCCTGGGTGGAGTTCTCGGCGCACTGCTGCGTCAGGTCGTCCGACAGGATCGGGATGTTCTGGACCGGGACGAGGTTGACGACGGCGACGGGAATGTCGTTCACGGCGATGCAGGGCTTGTTGAACGAGCCCTGGATGAGCGCCATCTGCGGGCTCATGTTCCCGTACGTGGCGGAGTTGCCGTAGCTCTGTGTCGCGCCGTTGCCGTTCGCCAGCGTGGGGCCGCTGTCGTCGCCGATCGCCAGAGCCTGCGGAGCGGCGGCGGCGGAGACTCCCATGACGGAAGCGGCGATTGCCGTGGTGGCAAGAACCTTCTTGAACACTGGCCTGTCCTTTCTGCGGAAACCCCGTCCACCGGAGCCTCCTGGTCAACTCCGGACAGGCGAACCGGTTTCTCCCGTTCACCCGGTTGGCTCATGCCCGCGGGCGGCGGGTGGTCCGTTCCCGGTCGATTCCACGGCTTTGCGGCCAACCGGGTGAACCCCCGCAACCAAAACCACCGAGCTGGGTTGATCTCGCCGTAGGACAGTGCGTCGCTACGAGGAAAGGAACGCGAAGTGCTCAAGAAGGCAATGGTCGCTGCGGCGGCCGCCGCTTCTGTCATCGGTATGTCGGTTGCGGCCGCTCCCCAGGCTCTTGCCACGGGTGACGACTCGGGACCCACCGTGTCCAACGGCAACGGAGGCTCGTCGGCGTTCGGCAACTCGTCCACCAAGGGCGACATGAGCCCCCAGCTCTCGCTGGTCGACGGCTCGCTCAACAAGCCCTGTGCGGCCCTCGACGACATCAACGTCGCCGTCGTCAACCTCGTCCCGATCCAGGATGTCCCGATCCTGTCGGACGACCTGACGCAGCAGTGCTCCGACAACTCCACCCAGGCCAAGCGCGACGGTGCCCTGTCGCACATCCTGGAGGACCTGTCGGTCCTGTCGGCGAACGGCGGCTGAGACCGAGTCGTCCCGCGCGCGGCCCGCTGAGCTCGTTGCGGGCCGCGCGCTCGCGTCCGGCGCGACGCGCGCGGGGCGAAGGGATCGGCGCGGTTGCCCCCACCGGGGGAGTGGCGCGTCTCGGAGTGAGGCATTCGCGTGAATTCGTCGTGCTGTGGGTTCCGTGGTCGCCCCGGTCGTCAATTCCTCGTGTGCAGGCTGTGGTCATGGTGCGGGCCGTCCCCGTTGTGCTCGCTCGGTTCCGACCGTCATCCAGGCGTGACCGCAGAGAAGGGAAAATCATGAAGAAGACCGCTGCTGTCGTCGCAGGTCTGGTTCTGGCCCTCGGCGGGGCCGCCCCCGCTTTCGCCGACTCCGGTGCCAACGGCGCGGCCGTCGGCTCCGGTGGTGTCCTCTCCGGCAACGTCGTCCAGGTGCCGATCCACATTCCGGTCAACGTCTGCGGCAACACCGTCAACGTCATCGGCCTGCTGAACCCGGCGGCCGGCAACGTCTGCGTCAACGACTGACCGAAAGCCCTGCCGGCCGTCTGGCCGGATCGAGGCCGGCCCCGGACACCGAGTGGTACGTCCAGGGCCGGCTTTTCCCACTTCTTCAAGCAGGAAGACCACGAGATTGCGACAGACCCTGAGCAGGGCGATGGTCGCGGCCGCCGCCGCGACGAGCATTCTGTCCCTGTACGGAGGTTCCGCCCTGGCCGACTCGCACGCGGGCGGCATCGCCAGGAACTCGCCCGGAGCAGTGTCGGGCACCAGCGCCGAGGTCCCGCTGACGGTCCCGGCGAACGCCTGCGGCGACTCGGCCGACGTCGCCGCCGCCCTGACCCCGCCCTCCGGCGACTCCTGTGCGAACACCCCCGGTGACACGGAGAAGGACCGCTCCCACGAGACATCGTCGTCCGGTGACGGGGGGCGGGGGTATGGCGGTTCTGAGTCCGGTGAGGAGGAGCCGGGCTACGGTGACTCTCAGTCCGGTGAGGAGGAGCCGGGCTACGGCGGTTCTGAGTCCGGTGACGGGGAGCCGGGTTATGGCGGCTCTCAGTCCGGTGACACGGAGAAGGACCGCTCCCACGAGACATCGTCGTCCGGTGACGGGGAGCGGGGGTATGGCGGTTCTGAGTCCGGTGAGGAGGAGCCG
Source organism: Streptomyces sp. NPDC048734 (assembly GCF_043198675.1). Classification (NCBI taxonomy): domain Bacteria; kingdom Bacillati; phylum Actinomycetota; class Actinomycetes; order Kitasatosporales; family Streptomycetaceae; genus Streptomyces; species Streptomyces sp. NPDC048734. Next base: position 304,686 of record NZ_JBICUZ010000001.1, read on the forward strand.
GGCTACGGTGACTCTCAGTCCGGTGAGGAGGAGCCGGGCTACGGCGGTTCTGAGTCCG
>NZ_JBICUZ010000001.1:304836-429088 GCF_043198675.1 Streptomyces sp. NPDC048734
ACGGAGAAGGACCGCTCCCACGAGACATCGTCGTCCGGTGACGGGGAGCGGGGGTATGGCGGTTCTGAGTCCGGTGAGGAGGAGCCGGGCTACGGTGATTCCCAGCCCGGTGAGGAGGAGCCCGGCTACGGTGACTCCCAGCCCGGCAATGAGGAGCCCGGCTACGGTGACGGCCCCGAGGAGGACTGCGGGGGCTACGGCGACACGTGCGGCGGCGAGACGACCCCGCCTCCCGGCGGGCACACGTCCCCGCCTCCGGGACATCACACCCCGTCCCCGCCCGTTGGTCACTCCACCCCGCCTCCGCATCACGGTGAGCACCCGCCCCCGCCGCCCGGCGGGAACCGGCCGGAGCTGCCGCAGACCGGTAGTGGGGCTCTGCTCGCCGCCTCGGGGGCCAGCGCCGTGCTGATCACCGCGGGCGCCCTGCTGTACCGACGAGGTCGCGCCGCCTCCCGTCGCTGACGCCGCCGAGCGCCGGACGCCTCGCACGCGCCCGGCGCTCGTGCCGGTCCTCGGACCCGCAGGCCGAGCCCGGCGGCCACGGCACGGGACACGACCGACAGGCCGTACGGGTCGGCCGCACCACCAGCGGTCGTACATCAGCGGCTGCTCACTCTTCCGTCGTCGGTCGTTCCGGCCGACGCGTGCGGTGTGTGCGGTACCTCGGGGAGGCCGGTCGGGGATGGTGGGAACGGCGGGGGCGGCGCCGGGCGGTGGCGGGGGACGCAGCCGACCGACGAACCGGGATCTGCGGACGGGACTTTCGGTCACCTCGGCGACCGGATGGACGTCGATCCCGGCTCTGCCGAGCGAGCGCACGGCACCCAGGGTTCCGTGATGAAAGGGATTTCGGTCGATGCGCAGGAGTGCGGCGGGGCGCGGGTGTCGAGCTGCGACACGTCTCCTTCCTTCGGTTGCTTCACCGGTGCGGGCCGTCGGGACACTCGAAAGCCGTAACGGCGGTGGCGTGATTCCTTTTCCTGTGACTTTCATATGACTCAGTGTCAGCAATGCGCGTGCGCATCGGTGACAGCACGAGAGCGGAGACAAGGAGCAGGCATGGCCCCACAGCAGCGACGCGCCCGGTCCCGGCGGTTGGCCGTCGTCGCGGTGGCGGTCGCGGTGTCGGCGGCGCTGGCGTCCGGTCCCGGATTCGCCGCGGACGTGGGGGTGGCGCGGGTCGCCGGTCCTCCCGCTCCCACGCCGAGCGTCCCCGTCACCGCCGGACCGGAGGCCCCTGCGGGACCGGCACCGGCCATGACCCCCGCGAGCACCCCGGCACCGACGGCGAGCCCGGGCGTGACGGCGACTTCGGCTCCGACCCCGTCTCCGACCGCGACCGGTACCCCGGCGCCGGCGCCGACCGCGAGGTCCGGCCCCGCCTTCGGCGCCTACCTCGACTACGGTCCGCTGGGCGTGGCCCGGATGGCCCAGCTCAGCGGCTGGCTGGGCGGCACCGAACTGCGCGTCGGCCACACCTACCTGCCGGGCGACCGGTGGAGCAACATCGAGGGCCGCCCCGGCTTCCTCGACGTGTGGACCCACTGGCGGGCCGAGAAGGACGACCGGATGCTCGTCCTCAACGTCCCCATGCTGGAGCGCAACGAGGAGGGCGTACCCGACGCCGAGGTGCGACAGCTGCTGCGGCAGGGCGCGGCGGGCCGGTTCGACCACCACTTCCGCGCTCTGGCCGAGCGGCTGGTGGAGGCCGACGCGCCGGACACGGTGATCGTGCTCGGCTGGGAGATGAACGGCATCACCTACACCCACCGCTGCGGGCCGGACCCGCAGGCCTGGAAGACGTACTGGAAGCGGATCGTCACCACCATGCGGGCCGTGCCGGGCCAGAGGTTCAGGTTCGACTTCGCGCCGAGCCGTGGCCGGGACGCCGTGCCCTGGACCGAGTGCTATCCGGGGGACGACACCGTCGACATCATCGGAATGGACTCCTACGACCAACCGAGCGGGCTCTCCTTCGACGAACAGGTGACCGAGCCCTACGGACTCCAGGCACACGTGGACTTCGCCAGAAGCCACGGCAAGCCCGTCTCCTATCCGGAATGGGGTCTTTTCCGCAACGGTGACAACGCCGAGTACATGCGGCGCATGCTCGCCTGGATGGACGAGCACGAACCGCTGTACCACACGGTCACCGACTACTGCCCGCACGGTGTGTGGCAGTGCTCGGAGAACCCCGAGGCCTCGGCGGTCTACCGCGCGGTCCTCTCCGGCCGCACCGGCGGACCGGCGGCCGGGCCGACGGCCACGGTCCCGGCCGCACCGGCGACTTCCGGGCCCTCGACCGCGCCCTCGACCGCGCCCACGACCGGGCCGGCCCCGCAGCCCATGGTGGACTGCTCGCCGCTGGACCTCGGCGACTGGGCCGAGTACTGGATGGGCGGCAAGCCGTGCGTGCGCCTGAACCGGTGGCTGCGCGGCTCCTGAGTCGTCCCCGCGGAGCGCCCCCGCCGGCGGCAGGCCCACGTCAGGACCTGCCGCCACCGGCACGTTCCCGCCGGCCCCGCTCGTCGCCCCGGTCCGGATGTTCCCGCCGTTCCTCCCAGCGGCGCACCAGCTCCTTGCCCCGCCGTCGCGCGGCCACGTTCCACACCGCCGCCGACAGCAGCGGGGCGGTGCGCCGGCGGGCAAGCAGCAGCCGCTGGTTGACGACCGGTTCCGGCCGCCAGTGGTGCTTGTACGGCTCGTTGCCGCGCAGCAGGCTCAGGGTGCCGCGCGTCTCGTGCCGGGTGTGCTCCGCGCAGGCGTCGAGCAGCATCACCGCCACGTCCGCCTTGTGTTCGCGCAGCCGCGGGTGGGCGCCGTAGAGGTAGCCGCCGGCCAGGCGGCGCGAGAGCAGGGTGAGGTCGACGGCCACCACGTCGTCGTCGAGGCGGAACTCGGTGACCACCGCGTCCCCGGAGCGCACCATCGGGCCCACCGAGCGCACCAGGTGCTCGCAGAACCGGTCGCGCAGGTGCTCGTCGGTCACCTTGCGGCCCTGCCACTGCAGCCGGTGCAGCTCCAGCAGCCGCCGCAGCGCCGAGTCCACCCCGTCCGGGCGGACCACCTCGCGCCGCACACCGAGCGCGGTCAGCCGGCGCAGCTTGGCGCGCACCCGCTGCGCCTTCGCCGACGGCAGCCGCGCCACCAGCTCGTCCATCGGCACGGCGGGCAGCTCCAGGCACACCGAGTCGCTCACCCGGCGCCGCGGCCCGCTCCAGCGCTCGTAGACCCGCTCGACCGCGCCGCCCGGCCGGACCTCGCGGAAGTCGATCAGCGCGGTGCGGGCGGCCGCGGCGAGCGCCTCGGTGAGCGCGGCGACGGCCGTCTCGCCCCGCTCGTCGTCGACCAGGACGTCCCCGTAGTCGGAGATCGCCCCGCCGAGCGGCACCAGGGCGGGCAGCGGGCGGCGTACGGCCATCAGCGGGGCGACGGCGAGGAGGTCGTCGCCGGAGCGCACCACCAGCAGCCGCAGCCGGCCGCGCCCGCCGTAGGACAGCCACCACGAGTGCAGCCACGGGTGGCTCTGGAACGGGGTGGCCGTCGCGCACCGCCGGTACAGGCGCGCCCAGGCGGGTGCCAGGGCGGCGAAGTCCCGCTCGTCGGTGACGACTTCGGTGAGGTGTGCCGGCTTCACGGCGTTCCGTGGGCGTCGGCGGCGAGTGCCGGGCTCGGCACGGTGGCCGGTCTGCCCGGCTCCGGCCTGCTCCCCCTCGGCCGCACCAGCAGGAACAGACCGCCCAGCAGGCCGCCCGCGCTCGCGCCGACCAGCCCGGTCAGCGCGGGGGACGCCGAGGACGGTTCGGTGGGCTTCACCGCGCGGGCGAAGGGCTCGAGTTCGACGTTGGTGGTGGCCTTCGCCCCGGCGGCGTGCCGGGTCAGCGCGCGCGACACCGCGTTGGCCATGTCGGCGGCCAGGCCGGCGCGCGAGGAGGTCGCGGTGATCGACACCATCGGCGCGTCGGGCGAGGTCGCCGTGCGCACCGCGCCCTGGAGCGTCCGCACCGGTACGCCCGCCCACACCTGTGCGTCCCCGAGCACCGCGAGCTGGGTGGCGACCCGGCCGTAGGCCTGCGCGAAGCCGAGCGCGGACGCCGGGTCGGACTTCTCGGTGGGGACGGCGACGACGTACGCCGTGGCGCTGTACACGGGCGGCTTCAGGGCGCCGTAGGCACCGCCGAGGAGGCCGCCGGCGAGGGCGCCGACGGCGAGCAGGGACCACGGCGGGAGCCTCCTGGCGCGGCCCAGGGCGCCGGCTCGGCGGTGCGGGCGGGTGGGGTTGTCGGTCATGAGGAAGGCACTCCCTGAGGTGACGGGGCGGACGAGGGGGAGGGCAGGGGCCGGCGGGCCACCGTGGCCGCGTACACGTCCATGAGCCGGGCGGCGCTGCGGGTGATGTCGTAGTGGCGGGCGGCCTCGGGCGTGGTGCGCGGGCCGGCGGCGCGGGTCTCGGCGAGTGCCCGCACGAAGGCCCCGGGGCCGCCGGCGACGCGCCGGGCGGTGGGCGCGGTGTGCGCGGGGAGGTCCTCGATCGCCGGGCAGGACGCGTACAGCACCGGCAGTCCCGAGGCGAGGGCCTCGACGGCGGCCAGGCCGAACGCCTCCTCCGGCGAGGGGGAGGCGAGCACGTCCATCGCGCAGACGAGGGAAGGCAGGTCGGGGCCGGGGCTGCCGTCCGGGACGCAGGGCCGTTCGCCGGTGAACAGGACCCGGTCGGCGACGCCGGCCTCGTGCGCGGTGCGGCGCAGCGCGCTCTCCTCGGGGCCGCCGCCGACCAGCAGCAGGTAGTGGTCGGCCGGGAGCGCGGCGAGGGCGGTGACCAGGACGTCGAAGCGTTTGCCCGGGTGCAGGCGCCCGATACCGCCGACGACCCGGGCGTGGTCGGGCAGGCCCAGACGGCGGCGGGTGCGGTGGCGCCGGACCGGGTCGAAGCGGAACCGGGCCAGATCGATGCCGTTGGGGACGACCTCGATCCGGTCGGCCGGGACACCCCAGCGCCGCAGGCGTTCGGCGACCGTGGGGGAGACGGCGACCGTGGTGCGGCCCAGCCGCTCCCCGGCCAGGTACAGGGCGCGGACGCCCGGGGTGAGCGGGCGGCCCTCCATCTGGGAGTCGCCCAGGGAGTGTTCGGTGGCGACGACGGCGCGCACCCCGGCGAGCCGGGCGGCGAGGCGGCCGTAGAGGCAGGCGCGGTAGAGGTGGGTGTGGACGAGGTCGTAGCGGCCGGAGCGGACGATCCGGACCAGGCGGGGCAGGGCGGCCAGGTCGCGGTTGCCGGCCATGCCGAGGTGGACGACGCGCACCCCGTCCGCGGTCAGCCCGTCGGCCACCGGACCCGGGTCGGTCAGCGTCACGACGTCGCAGTCGACGGGCAGGTGGCGCAGCAGCAGCCGCAGTTGCTGCTCGGCGCCGCCGACCCCGAGCCCCGTGATGACGTGCAGCGCCCTCATCGCAGGCCTGCCACGGGACGGCGGCGCAGCCGGTGCAGCCGGTGCTTGAGGAACAGCCGGGCGGCGGTGTCGTTCTGCCCGACGTGGACGCGCGGCAGGGCGTGCGGGCCGGTCAGCGGGCCTGGGTCGATCGCGCAGGCGTACGCGTACCCGGCGTCCCGTACGGCGTCCACGGCGCGCCGGTCGACCGTCCCGTACGGGTAGCAGAAACCCGCGACGTCGGTGCCGAGCAGCTCGGCGAGCGCGGCGCGGCTGCCGGCGGTCTCGGCCTCCAGGGTGAGGCCGTCCGCCCGGGTGAGGTCGACGTGGGTCAGGCCGTGCGAGCCGATCTCGACGCCCTCGGCGGCGGCCTCGCGGATGCCGTCGGCGGTCAGCAGCGGTCTGCGCGGGCCGAGCGGGTCCCAGGCGTTGTCGCCGCCGAGCCGGTCGGGCAGCACGAAGAGGGTCGCGGTGCAGCCGTGCCGGCGCAGCACGGGCAGGGCGCCGGTGAGGAAGTCGGCGTAGCCGTCGTCGAAGGTCAGGCCGGCCAGGCCGCGGCCCTCGCCCCGCGCGCGGGCGGCGAGCAGCTCGGCCAGCGAGACGCCTCGCAGGCCCCACCGCGCCAGCAGGGTCAGTTGCCGGTCCAGCCGCTCGGGCGTGACCACGATGCGGTACGGGTCGTCGGAGCAGTCGCCCACGGAGTGGTACATCGCCACCCAGGGGGCGGGGCCGGTTGCGGTGTCAACGGGAACGGACATGCGGGAGCCTTCGGGTCGCGGAACGAACGGATCGGAGTGCGGAGGCGATGCCCCGGGCGCCCAGCGCCCGGCCCAGCAGGAAGAAGACGGCGGTCACGGTGAGCGACCCGGCGGCCAGCCCCGCCGCGGGGTCGCCGAAGCGGCCCCCGGTGAAGGCCCCGGCGGGGGCCGCGACCAGCGCGGCCAGTACCGGCCGGCTCAACTCGTGCACGACGCTCGGGACATGGAGCGGGACGCTGCGCGGCAGGCGGTGCGCGCCCCGCCGCGGGCGTGAGCCGGCCGGTCCGCCCGCGGTGCCGGCCAGCAGCACCAGGGCGGTGACGGTGATGCCGGCCGCGTTGGCGGCGGCGATCCCGTACACCCCCCAGGGCGCCACGCACAGCGCGCCCAGCCCGGAGGTCGTGAGGATCCCGACGGCCATCGCGCCGACCGGGTACCAGGAGGCGCGGCCCGTCGAGAAGTAGGAGCGGGCCAGCACCCCGACCAGCGTCTGCCCGAGCAGCCCGAGCGCGTACACCCGCATCACGCCCGCCGTCACCGCCGTGTCCCCCGCGGTGAACGCGCCCCGCTGGAAGAACAGTTCGATCATCTGCGGCGCGCAGGCGACGACCGCCGCCGCGCCGAGCAGCACCACGCACGCGGCCAGCGCCAGGTCCTGCTGCACCCGGTGGCGGGCCCGCTCGGTGTCGCCCTCGGCCAGCGCCCGCGCGACCACCGGGAAGGTGACCGTGCACACCATCACCGACAGGATCATCGGCATCTGCGCGACCTTCTGGGCGTAGTTCAGGTGCGAGATCGCCCCCGACGGCAGCTGCGAGGCGAGGAACCGCTCGACCAGGACCTGCGACTGCCGGCACAGCGCGAACAGCAGCACGGTCGCCACCACGGCCCCGCCCAGCGGCTGCGGCTCCTCGACGGCGTCGCCCACCGGCCGTGCCCCGTGTCTGCGCAACTGCTGCCACAGCGAGGGAAGTTGCACGGCCACCATCAGAAAGCCGCCGACCGCGACCCCGACCGCCGCCGACCGCACTCCCCAGTGTCCGCCGAGCACGAACATCCCCGTGACGATCCCGGTGTTGTACGCCACGTAGATCGCGGCCGGTGCCACGAACCGCCGGTGCGCGCGCAGGGCCGCGCTGCAGTACCCGGCGAGCCCGAAGCTCACCACGCAGGTCGCGGTGAGCCGGGTGCAGTCGACGGCGAGCCCGGGGTCGGGCAGGCCGGGCGCGAGGACGCCGACCAACTGCGGGGCGAGCGCCGCCACGAGGACGCCGACCGCCACGAACGCCAGCGACAGCCGCGGGAGCGTCCCGGCGACCAGGGCGCGCACCGGGTCGCCGCCGACCCCCTGGGCCCGCCGGGCCAGGGCCAGGCTGAACGCCGGGATCAGCGCGAACGCCAGCCCGTCCTCGATGAGCAGCGTGGCCGCGAACTCCGGCACCGTCCACGCGACGAGGAAGGCGTCGGTGTCCCGGCCCGCCCCGAACAGCCGGGCCAGCGCCTGGTCGCGGACCAGCCCGAGCAGCGACCCGGCCACCGACAGGACGGCGGTGACCAGGGCGGCACGGGCCAGGAACCCACCGGACGCCCGTGATTCCCGCGGTTCCCGCGACTCCAGGGGCGGCTTTCCGGCCGTCTCCCCGGGCCGCGCGGCGGGCCGGGCCGGCGGTACGGCCGTGCCGTCGGCCGCTTCGCCGTCCGCCCGCGGGGACCGGGAAGGCGTCACCGTCATCGCCCGAGCGCCTCCTCGCGCCCACCGCTCCCGAGCGCTTCCGCGCGCCCCTCGCGCCCGGCCCGCCCTTCGGCCCCGCGGGCCTGCTCGTCCCCGGCCAGCGCCCACCAGGCCGCGAGCCCCAGCACCACCGCCGTCAGCACCGTCGAGGGCCCGCCGATGTCGGCGTACAGGAAGTCGGTGAGCTGCCAGACGAGCAGGCCGCAGGCGACGAGGGCGCAGTCGAGGCCGCCCGCGCGACGGGTGCGGACCAGCCTCCGCAGCGCGCACACCAGCAGGGCCAGCCAGCTGCCCGCCAGGGCGAGCAGCCCGATCAGGCCCTGCTCGCCCAGGACCAGCAGGTACATGTTGTGCGGGGACAGCAGCGGCTGCTTGCGGAAGGCGGCGCCGGCGCCCTCGGTGTCGCTGCCGGCGGACAGCGCCAGCGAGGCGTGCGCGTCCCGGTGCTCGGGGAAACCCTTCAACCCGACTCCGGTCAGGGGTTGTTCGCGCCACATGCCGGCGGCCGCCGCCCACATCGTGTACCGGTCGGTGACCGACTGGTCGGGGGCGTCCGCGACCTGCGTGATGCTGCCGATGCGCTCCTGGAGCATCGCCGTACCGACGCCGAGGCCGCCGACCAGGACCACGCCCGCCGCCACCGCCACCGCGCCGGCCTTCAGCGCCCGCCGCGGCCCGGCCAGCACCAGCTGCGCCGAGCAGGTCACCGCCGTCGCGATCCACGCACCCCGGCTGAAGGACAGCGCGAGCGGCAGCAGCAGTCCGAGGGCGCAGGCGGTGGCGACCGCCCGCTGCCGCGCCGGGGACCGGCCCAGGGCCAGGCCGACCGCGCAGACCAGCCCGAAGGACACGACCGTCGCCATGCCCATCACGTCCTGCGCCCCGAAGGTGCCGACCGCCCGGATCTCCTCGCCCTGGTAGGAGGCCCCCGTCCCGGTGACGTACTGGTGCACGCCGACCGCGCCCTGCCAGCCCGCGAGAGCCACGAACGACCAGGCCAGCAGCCGGAAGTCGGACCGGTCGCGGATCAGCAGCAGTACCGCCGCCGGGACCAGGACGAACACCTGGAGATAGCGGCCGAGGCCCCCGATCCCCGCGCCCGGCGAGGACGCCCCCATCGCGGCGAGCGCGAGCCCGGCCACCGGCAGCCCCAGCACCACGGCCGCGGTACGGGACAGCGGGCGCCGCCGCTGCCGCAGCAGCCGGACCGCGCAGAACAGCACGACGAGCGCGGAGCACGCGTCGGCCGGTCCCGCGCCGCCCTCGCCACCGGGGGAGACCGGCAGCGCGAGCAGGGCCACCACGGCGACGACGGGCAGCACCGGCGACAGCGTCCGGGCACGGGGCGGGGGCGGGGCGAGGGTCATCGGACGGTTTCAGCTCCCGGTCGGTCGCACGAGGGCGGCCGCGGTGCGCAGCAGGATGCAGACGTCCTGCCACAGCGACCAGTTGTCGATGTAGGCGTTGTCGAACCGGGCCCGGTCCTCGATGGAGGTGTCACCGCGCAGCCCGTGGATCTGGGCGAGGCCGGTGATGCCGGTCCGCATCCGGTGCCGGGCCGCGTAACCGGGGTAGGTCTGGCTGAACTGGGCTACGAAGTAAGGGCGTTCGGGGCGCGGACCGACCAGGCTCATGTCGCCCCGCAGCACGTTCCACAGCTGGAGCAGTTCGTCCAGCGAGGTCTCGCGCAGGAAGCGGCAGAACGGGCTCATCCGCACCTCTCCCGCCACGCTCCACCTGGTCGCCGACTCGTGCTCGTCCACCGGGCGGTGGGTGCGGAACTTCAGCAGGGTGAACGGGCGGCCGTCCCGGCCGATGCGCTCCTGCCGGAACACCACGCCCGGCCCGCCGGTCAGCCGCAGCACCGTCGCGAACACCAGCAGCAGCGGGCCGACCAGCAGCAGCAGCGTCCCCGACACCGCGATGTCCAGCAGCCGCTTGCCGAGACCGCCGCCGCGCCCGCTGCCCATGTCCAGCCGTCGGCAGGGGAACCCGGCGAGCTGTTCGCGGGTCGCGTACGACGGGGTGTCGGCGTCGACCTCCCACACGGTGCAGCCCGACTCGGCGAGCGCCCGCAGCAGGGGACCCTGCGCGGTGCGCGCCGAGGGGTGGACGCACAGCACCTCGCGGACGCCGTTCTGGATGAGAGCCCGCTGCACCTCCTGACCGGTGGTCAGCACGGGCAGCCCGTCGGTCCCGTCGGGACGGCCGGGGTGTTCGGCGACGATGCCGACCGGCCGTACCCCGTAGCGGGGGTGGCGCAGCACGGCGGTGGCCACCCGCTGCGCGGTGGCCACCGGACCGACGACCAGGGCGGCGCGCGGGCGGCGCAGCAGCGCCCGGCGGCGGCGCAGATGGACGACGGCCCGACCGGTGCAGCCGGCCAGGGCCTGCGCGGCGAACCCGAGTGCCAGCGTTCGCGCGGACAGCGCGTGCGCCGGAGCGTACGCCGCCACGAGCGCCCCCAGCGTGAGCCAGGCCACCGCGATCCGCCCGCACACGGCGGGCAGTTCGTCCAGGATCCCGGCCACCGGCCGTGAGCGGTGGGGGCGCAGCAGCACCGTGGCCGCCACCAGCGCGGCGACGAGCAGCGGACGGCGTTGCGCCCCGGTCAGGGCCAGGGCGCCCGCCAGCGCGGCGAGACCGTCGGCGAGCAACAGGGGCAGTGGCGAGAGCGGCCGGGCGGCGGGCCGCCCGGCCGGGAACCGGAATCCCGCCGCGCTCTCGCGCCGCGGCATGACCGAGACGTGGGCGAACCCGGGCGGGGGGACGGTGCTTTCCGCAGCCAGCGGGGGGACGGTGCTTTCCGCAGTCACGAGTGGATGGACTCCCTGCACTCGGTGGGCACGACCCGCGCCGGGTGACCGGCGGCGGACGGCTGCCGGCCGAGCAGGTCGCGGTACACGTCCGCGACCTGCTCGGCCGTGCGCCGCACGTCGTGCGTGGACAGGACGTAACGGCGCCCCTGACGGCCGAGGGACTCCCGCAGCAGCGGGTCGAGCAGCAGACCGGTGACCGCCCGGGCCAGCGCGGCGGCGTCCTGCGGGGCGACCAGGCAGCGAGGCGTGAGCGCGGCCGGCAGGCTCTCGCGGGCACCGTCCACATCGGTCACCACCACCGGCCGCCCGCACGCCAGCGCCTCCAGCGGGGCCAGCGCCATGCCCTCCCAGCGCGAGGGCAGCACCACCAGGTCGGCGGCCTGGTACCAGGGGACCGCATCGGGGACGGACCCCGCGAACAGCACCGACCCCGGGGCGCGGGAGCGCAGCGCGTCGTGGTCCGGACCGTCGCCGACCAGGGCGAGCCGGGCCCCCGGCACCCCGGCCGCGACGGCGTCCCACGCGTCCAGCAGCACGTCCTGCCCCTTCTGCCGGCACAGCCGCCCCACGCACACCACGAGCGGGGCGGCCGGGTCGGTGTCCGGCAGGAGCGCGGCGCGCACGGCGCCGACGGGGGCCGGGTGGAAGCGCCGGGGATCGATGCCGTTGGGGACGACCACCCACCGCCCGGCGATGCCGGCCCGCACCCCGGTCGCCCGCTCCGCCTCGCTCACGCACACCAGCCGGTCGGTCCAGCGCGCCCCGAACCGCTCCCACCCGAGGGCCAGCGCGGCGGTGGTCCCGCCGACCGCCTCGAACGACCAGGCGTGCGGCTGGAACACGGTCGGGAGCCGCCCCCGTACGGCGAGCCGCCCGGCGAGCCCGGCCTTGGCGCTGTGCGCGTGCACCAGGTCGGGCCGCACCGCGTCGAGCACCCGTGCGAGCCGCCGCACCTCGCCGGGCAGCGAGGGCCCCGGTGCCCGCGACGCCTCCCACCCCCGCACGTCCGCGCCCAGGGACCGCAGGTCCTCGGCGAGGGCGCCGGCGGGGCAGGCGACGGCGACGCGCAGTCCGGCGGCGAGCTGGGCGCGCGCCAGGTCCGTCACGACGCGGGCGACCCCGCCGTCCACAGGTTGGGTGAGGTGCAGGACCCGCGGTCCGACGTCGGGTTCTGGCTGGTGCATCGCGCGGTTTCCTCGCTCACGGTGGCGCTCGGGACGGGCGGGAACGCGCCTACTGCTTCCGTGTGCCGACGGCGACGAAGAGCCCGCCGGCCCACGCCGCGCCCCGCTGGGGAACGAGCCGGAAGGCCGGCTGGTCACCGCCGCGCCGCAAACCCGCTCGCAGATCGAACACATCGGAGTCCTGACCGGGAGTGCGGGCGTACGCCGGGACACGCGCCGCCGGAGCCGCCCCCGGCCCGCTGATCGCGGAGTTCGGCAGATCGTCAGATGGGTCGACCGGGCCCGACGGTGCCGAGGCGCCCCGCGCGCCGGTCGAGAGCATGAGCGAATCACCCGAACGGCCGCAGTCCCCGTCGTGGACGACCACGAGACACCCGGTCTCCGGGACGGCCTGTGCGGGAGCGGCCGGGGCGCCGTCCGGGGCCCGGCGGGAGGCGAGGGCGACGACTCCCACCGTCGCGCGGCGCGGCAGCGAACCCGGGAAATGGCGCATGACCGGCGTGCCCTTTCAGAAAAGGTGCGATGTGGTTGGCGACAGGCGTGCGGGGGCGAACCGCCACTCTAGTCAGGAACGTGATGAATCAGGAAAAGTCGGTCACCTGTGTCTGGGGCGTGAAGACCGGCGCGGGGCCACTTCACCCGTTCGGAGGCAAAACCCCGGGCAGTGTCACGCGTTGACACACCGCCGGGCATCCCCGCCCGGGTGTATGTGTCAAAACCCCAAGGAGCACCTCTCCATGTCGCGTATCGCGAAGGGCCTGGTCCTGACCTCCGTTGCCGCCGCGGCCGTCGCCGGCGCCTCCGGCATCGCCGCCGCCGACAGTGGCGCCGAAGCGGTCGCCGCGCACTCCCCGGGCGTGCTGTCGGGCAACGTCGTCCAGCTGCCCGTCCACATCCCGGTCAACGTCTGCGGCAACACCGTCAACGTGATCGGCCTGCTGAACCCGGCGTTCGGCAACACCTGCGTCAACGACTGACGTCACCTCGACCGAGGTCACGACGTGTACGACGTCACACGGCTGCCCTTCCCCGGAAGGGCGGCCGTTCGCGTTGTCCGGCCACGTGGGCGAGCCTCGTCCTCGGTCTCGCCGCCCCCGCGCCCCGGCCGCCGGCACGGCCGTGACGCTCCCGGCCCTGCCGGTCACGCCGTCCGCGCCGCCGGCACCGGTGTCGCCGCCCACCCCGGAGGCATCGGTGCCCGCCGCCTGACGACCCCTCCTCCTTTTCCGCACCCCGGCGCTCGGGCGGGCCCGCGCCGGGGTGCGGAATTCTTCCGCCTCCGGGGTTTCCGCCGTCGCCGCACGTCGTTAGGCACGGCGTCAGAATCACCCCTGGTGACCCGAGTCGCCGGGGCGCCGAAGAAAGGTCCCCGATGAAGTCCCTGAAGGCTGCCGCCGTCGTTGCCGGATCCCTGGTGATCGCGGGTGCCGCCGCACCGGCATTCGCGAACGACACCGCCGACCTCACCCCCACCAGCCTCAACGGCGCCGTCAACACGCTCACCAAGGGCCCCGTCGACGTGATGCCGCTGAAGCACCAGTCGAACGCGCTCGACACGGAGAACGAGAACTCACCCCTCAGCACGATCAAGGACGCGACCACCGCGCTCAACGCCCCCGGCTCGCTCCTCGGCGGCCTGCCCCTGCGAGGCTGACGTACCGCCCGCAGGCCTTGCCGACGGCCGGTCCCGGTACGAACGGGACCGGCCGTGCGCGCTGTTCGAGACGGGCCGGCCGCAGCGTCCCTCGTTCGTGTGGAGCACTCGCCCGGTGTCCTCCGCCCGGGTGACAACCGTCGGGGCAGGCCCCGGGGAGGCCTTAGGGTCGCGCGGTGACCTCAACCTCCGGCGCGATCCGCCCCTTTCCCGTCGCCGACCTCGGGACCCTCGTCATGATGCCGTGGAGCGGCGAGGCCGCGGACGGCCGTGCGATGCCCTACCTCCTCGCCTGTTCCCTCGGCAACGGTCCCGGCGGCCCCGAGGGCGCGACGGCCGCTGTCGAGCGGCTGCTGGACCACAGTGGCCTGCCGGTCGGCGACATCACCGACGGCACCCAGCGGCCGAGCCTGCCCGTCAGCATGCTGGTCGTGGCCGGCCAGGCCGTCGTGACCATGCCATGGCTCAAGACCCAGTGCACGGTGCGGCCGGAGTGGCTCGAAGCGGTGGCCGAGCGCGGCTTCGCCTACTTCCTCTTCACCACCCGCCCCTGGCCCGGTGACGTGCCCGGTGCGACGGTCGCGCCCGAGGCGCTGAACGCGTTCGCGGGCGACGAGGAGACCTTGAAGGCGGCCGCGCACATCATCCTGCCCGCCCGGAGCCTGCGCGCCTGACGACGGGGACCGCCGGCCCCCGCGACGGCTGTCCGCACGGTACGACGGCTGCCCGGCCCCCGCGACGGCTGCCCGCACGGTACGACGGCTGCCGGTCCGCACGGTCGCGGGGACCCGTGGGAGCGCCGGCAGCGCCGGCCCGCCCCGGAGAACAGCCCGCACGACCCGCCACCGGATCGGCGGACGGTCCGGCCGTCCCGCGGTCGCACTACTGCGGCATCCGGGTGATTCGTGAACTGGTGCCGTTTTCCGGCTCGTTACCCGGTACGCAGGCCACCGCCCCGTCCAGAACTCCGAAAGGGCCCGTACCGAGATGAAGTCGACCACCCGAGGAACCCTCGCCGCCGTGCTCACCTGTGTGGCGGCCACGGCCGGCGCCGTCTCCGCGACCCCCGCCGCCGCGGTCGGCACCGTCCCCGTCCCCGTCCCGCTGGACGGCGTCGAGAAGTCCCTCCACGTGGAACTGCCCCGGATCGGCGGCGAGGTCCCGCTGCCGTCGCCGGGCGCCCCCGAAGGCCCGCGGTACGTCGAGGGCCGCCTCGTCCCGGAGCGGGTCCTCCCGCAACTGCCGGTCTCCGCCGGGCTTCCCGGGCTGAACACGCGCACGCCGCTGCCGGAGGTCCTCGGCGACGGGTTCCACCACGTCGGCGTCGACGCCCCCGCCTCCGACCTGCGCGCCCTGGGCCCCGGCCTGGCCCTGGACGCCCCGCTCACCGCCCCCGACCCCGACCGGTTCGGCCTGCCGGGCCTCCAGCTGCCGCGGGCCGGCGTGCTCACCCCGGTCCTGCAGACGGTGCCGGGCGCCGACCTCGGACTCGGCCGGGCCCTGTAGCCGGCCCGCCCGGCCGGCTCCCCGCTGAGCGCCGGACCCGACCACAGGCCCGGCCCCCGCCGTCCGGGCCTGTGGTCTTTCCCGGTCCGCACGGTGACCCCGCGGGCCGCCGGACGGTTACCGCTGGTGGACAACGCAACCGGACGAGGAGCACACATGGTCGTCAGCGTGGACGGAACCGCCGCCATGACCACGGTCCCGGCACAGACGCCGAGACGCACGACACGCAGGGACGCGCTGCGCGGACTGTTCGCCGCGGCCGCGGCCCTCGCGCTCACCCCGCTCGTCGCCGCCTCGCGGCCCGCCCGCCGTCGGGACGGCCCCGGGTCCGCGGAAGCCGCCTTCGACGAGACCTACCTCGGGCGCCACCTGCGCGGCCGGCTCGTCCCGCCGGCCGGCGCCGGCCGCTGGGAGATCACCGTCGACGGCCGCCCGCTGCACCTCATGCGCCGCGCCGACGGCACCTGGCTGAGCATGGTCGACCACTACCGCTCGTACGCCAGTCCGCTGGACGCGGCCCGCGCCGCCGTCGACGAACTGGGCCCCGGACAGATGCTGCGGGCCACCGCCGCCACCGGCCGTCACACACACCTGGGGGGACACCATGGCCTACATCCGTAGGGACGTCAGCACGCTCACCGCCGACGAGCGCCGACGCTTCGTCAGAGCCCTGCTGAAGCTGAAACGCCGTGGCGAGTACGACGAGTTCGTGCGCATGCACATCGACCACTACGTCTCCGACGGCGAGGGCGGCCTGCGAACGGCCCACATGGCGCCGTCCTTCCTGCCCTGGCACCGCCGGTTCCTGCTGGACCTGGAGAACGCGCTGCGCCGCGTCGATCCCTCGGTGACGGTGCCGTACTGGGACTGGACGCGGGACCGCACGGCGACCTCCGTGCCCTGGACCGCCGACCTCCTCGGCGGCAACGGGCGGCGCTCCGACCGCCAGGTGACGACGGGGCCGTTCGCCTACGCGACGGGCAACTGGACGATCAGGGAGAACGTCACCGACGTGGAGTTCCTCACCCGCGACATCGGCCGGGCCCGCGACCCCATCGCACTGCCGACGAGGGCCGACGTCGAGCGGGCGCTGAAGGACCCGGTCTACGACGTCTCCCCCTGGGACTCGACGGTCACCCGCGGCTTCCGCAACAAGCTGGAGGGCTGGGGGACCGGCCGGGGCAGCACCGCCTGGCTCAACCACAACCGGGTGCACCGGTGGGTGGGCGGGGCCATGGTCGGCGGGGCGTCCGTCAACGACCCGGTGTTCTGGCTGCACCACGCCTTCGTCGACCTGCTGTGGACCCGCTGGCAGCGACGGCACCGCGAACACCGCTACCTGCCCGCCCGGCCACCGCTGCCGGGCAGCGCCCAGCACGACCGGGTCGTCGCCCGGCACCAGACGCTGCCCCCGTGGGACGTCACCCCCGACCAGCTGGAGGACGCGGGACGGATCTACCGGTACGCCTGAGCCCGCCCCGCGGACGGGGCTGACGCCGGGGGAGGTGCGGGGAGCCCAAAAAGCCCGGAAGCGGGCGGCGCGGGGAAGCGGGCGGCGCGGGACGGCTATGGAGGAACCGCGGGAACCGCGGGAACCGTGGAGAACCGTGGAGAACCGTGAGAAAGGGGAGAGCCCCGGCGCTCGAGGTGCCGGGGCTCTCCCGCGAGGTGCTGCGGGACGACGTCAGCCGCCGTAGCCACCTGCGTCGCCACCACTGTGGTGCTCGCCGCCCTTGTCGTCGCCGCCCTTGTGCTCACCCTTGCCGTGGTCGCTGATGTTGGCGCAGGTGTTGCCGAAGGCCGGGTTGAGCAGGCCGATGACGTTGACGGTGTTGCCGCACAGGTTGACCGGCACGTGGATCGGTGCCTGGACGACGTTGCCGGACAGGACGCCCGGCGAGCCCACGGCCGCACCCTGCGCGCCCGCGTCCGCCATGGCCAGGCCGGCTCCGCCGGCCATCATGGCGCCGGCGCCGACGGCGACAGCGGCTGCCTTCGCGATGCGAGACATCACGTTCTCCTTAGTGATTCGGTTCGCACGGCAGCAGATCGCGCCGCCGCACTCCCCGTTCAACGCCGGCTTCCCGGGCAGGTCACGGCGGCACCCGCCGGATCACCCTTGTCGCACACGCGCGGGAGCGCGCGCCTCAGCCGGCGCCCCGGTGCGCGGTCACGAAGTCGGTCAGGGTGGCGATGGACTGGAGGCTGTCCAGGCTGAGGTCCAGCGCGGCGACGTCGACGCCGAACCGGGCGTCGACCGCGCCCAGCAGCGCCACCCCGGCCAGCGAGGTCAGGCCGATCTCCGGGCCGAACAGGTCGGTGTCGGCGGGGAGCCCGGCGACCAGGGCGGCGTCCAGGCGGGCGGCCTCCGCGATCATCGAGCGGAGTTCCCGCTCCACCGCCGCGGGGTCCGTGGAGGAGGTGTGGGCGTCCGTCACGCGTCGGCGTCCTTTCGGGGGGAGACATGCAGCCAGGCGGGGGGTTTCGGCAGCTCGCCGCCGCCGTCCAGGGAACGGGCCAGCACCGCCCCGGCGTCGCGGTCGTCGTCGTCCTCGGTACGGCGCAGACCCGCCTGGCGGAGCAGGATCCGCATCTCCAGGTTGGCGTCCGTCGGCCGCAGTGTCACCCGGAACTCCCCGGCACCGGATTCCCGCGCCCGCCCCATCAGCCAGAACAGGAACGCCGCGGCGGCACCCCGGCCGGCGACCCGGCAGGAGAGCGCCAGCAGCGGCACCGACCAGGAGCCGGGGGCGGTCCGGTCGACGAGGGCGGCGCCGATGACGCCGTACGCCCCGAAACGGTCGGACATGCGGGCGGTGTACAGCTCGTGCCCGTCCGTGGCGGCCAGCGCGCGCAACCGGTCGGGGGTCAGGCCGGAGGAGTTCAGACGGTGGGTGCGCGCGGCGAGTTCCAGCGCCCGCGGGACCTCGTCCAGGGTGGCCGGGCCCACCGTGAGGCGCATGTCGCACCAGCGCAGGAACTCCTCGCGGGTGCCCTGGAAGCGCTCGCCCTCGGCCCGGCGGGTCTCCTCGGTGCGGTAGCGGCGGACCCGCTCCCGCGACTCGGGGGTGACGTCGCGGTCCTCGAAGGCCGCGAGCAGCGCGGGGACCTCGCCGGGGTCGAGGGTGCGCACGCCCGGCAGCAGCGCCTCCACCTCCGCGCGCTCGTAGGGGGAGTCGTCGACCAGGACCAGCGCCTCCACGGCGATCCCGAGATCCTTCGCGATCCGCCGCAGCGACTCGCTCTTGTCCTGCCAGGACACCTGCGGGGCCAGGAAGCGCTCCCTCAGTTCCGGCACGGCGCCCATCCGGTCGAGGACGGCGGGCGCGCTGCGGCTCGCCAGGCTGCTGAGCACGCCGCGGGCCGCCAGCGCGTCGATCGCGGCCAGCATCTCGGCCCGGGGGACGGGCAGTTCGTCGGTGGGGGTCTCCACCGCGATCTCGTCCCACAGGGTGCCGTCCAGGTCCCAGACGACGCACTTGATCCGGTCGGGGTCGTAACCGGTCGGGTCGGGCGCCCCCGGCGCACCGGTCATCGGGGGTCCTCCTCCGGAAGGCGCAGCTTCATCGTCAGGGTGGCGGGGTCGAAGCCGAACTTGCGGTAGACGGTGCGCATCGGGACGTTGCCGACGTGGACGCGGCCGACGACTTCCGTGATGCCGTTCGCCAGGCAGAACTCCAGGCCCTCGGTGAGGAGGAGTTCGGCCACGTCGGCGCGGTTGTCCAGGGGCGCGACCGCGAGGGACCGGAAGTTGGCGTAGCGGTCGCCGGTCATCTGGTTCTGGTTGATGCTCACCCAGCACCAGCCGACCACCTCCCCGTCCGGCCGGTGGGCGACGATCATGCCCTCCCTGGACTTCTCCATGGAACGGCCCACGCGGGACGCGTGCCGGGCGGGGTCGTCCACGGCGTCCTCGCCGAAGGAGATGCGGGCGATCTCGGCCTCGAACTCACCGATGGCCGGCAGGTCGCCCTCGTCGGCCTGACGGGTCAGGCAGGGCCGCGCCCGCTGTTCGAGGGCGGCGCGGGCCGCGGGGTCGGGACGGTGCCAGCCGGGCTGCTGGGGGTGGGAGGGCACGGGAGCGGGGGTGGGCGCCTGCGCCTGAGCCGGGGTCTGCGCCTGGGCAGGTGCCGGTGCCGGGGGCTGCATCGGTGCGGTGGCGGGTGCCGGTGGTGCGGTGGGGGTCGTGGTTTCGGGTTCGTCCGCCGGGACCAGGCGGCCGGGGCGGAAGGGGCCCTCACCACACCGGGGGCAGCCGTCGGCGCGCAGGGCGGCGACCGACGTCCAGCGGGCACCGGGTCCGACACGGAGCTTCGTGCCGCAGGCCACGCACTCGTACTCGCGCTGCCGGGTCCGCTTGTCGCCCGTGTAGAGGGGACCCTCGTAGGCGCCCTGCCGGGAGGCCGTCGAGGTGGTGGTCAGCAGGTGCTGGAAGAAGCCGACCCCGCCGAGGATGCCGCTGCCCTCGTACTCGTTGAAGTTGCGGATGTAGCCGTTGGTGACCAGGCCGAGCGCCATGATCTCGCGCTGGACCTCGAGCATCTCGTCCGGGCTCTTGCCGCCGAAGGAGAAGAAGACGCTGTGCGCGGGGCCGAGGCGCAGGCCCTCCACGGCGCGCGACAGGAACAGCCGGGCGCCCTCCGGCGTGTACGGCGGGTCGGTCATCGCCACGTCGAAGCCGCCGTGCAGCTCGGCGGGGAGCGGCTCGCGCAGGTCGTGCTCGACCGTCTCGACACGGGTGCCCAGTCCCGCGGACACCTTCCGGACGTAGGCGAGGATCTCGGGGGAGATGTCGACGACGGTCACGCGCTCGACGATCGGGGCGCCGAGGACGTCCCCGACGACGGCGACCGCCAGTGAGACGAGGTCGTCGTCCCCGACCAGCAGCAGGGATCCGCCGGGCAGCGCGCCCGCCGCGAGCAGTGCGAGGACGCGGCGCACCTTGGTCTCGGGCGTGCAGTGGGACTGGTCGATCGCCATGTCGGCGGCGGGACCGGACTCCATCAGGGCGCGCAGCCGTCGTACGGCCTCGTCCAGGACGGACGGGATCACCAGCTCGCGGCCCTCGCAGGTGCCGCAGGTCGCGTCGAGCGTGAGGTCCATGCCCAGCTCGGCCACCAGGTCCAGGCCGGCCGGGGTCAGCCGGGAGGGGCGCTCCTTGGTGAGCAGATCGCGGCGGCGCAGTTCGTTCCCCAGCGCGGCGACGATCGGGACGGGCAGGCCGGTGGCCCGGCTGATGTCCTTCGTGGAGGCGGGTGCCAGGCGGCGCAGGGCTCGCAGCACGGAGCGCACTCCGGGCGGGCCCTCCTGAAGCCTGACGGCGTCCGCGACTTCCGTGAGCACTCGATCGGCGGGGATGCTCCGGCGGTGTCGAGGCGCGTTTTTCACAAAGCTGCTCCGGGCGGGCTGATGGAATCCAGGACTGTCGAGTATACGGGCTGGCGCGGCGTCGACCGGACCCGGCTGCCGCGCCGATGATGCGGAAAGGGAAAAGGGAAACAGGAAATCTCCTTTCCGGGTTCCTGGATAATTGTTCCGCCGGTATTCGGAAGGCGGGGAGGGGGGAGGCGTCACCGCCCTTGACAGCGTGCGTGCGCGAGCCGTAGAGCGCCCCGGATGCTAGGCTGGGCCCCGTCGGGCGCCGGTTTTCGGCCTCGGCGTCTTCCTCTTCGGACGCGCGGACCAGCGCACCTCTATGTGAAAGGAGACGGGGGCAGCGGATCGCGACCCCCGGTTCCCCATGACCAACTCCGCCAGCCTCGCCACCGAGGGTATAAACGTCGATGATTTGTGCTCCTACGCCGTAGACGTGTGGGTGAGCGACCACAGCATCCTGACCGATGAGGAGCGCCTCCTCCAGGTGTTGCGCACGGCCGCCGAAAAAGGAAACGCCCAGGTGCTCGGCGAGTCCTCGCACGTTTTCCCCAATGGTGCGGTCACTGCGATTCTGCTGCTTTCGGCATCCCACCTGAGCATTCACACCTGGCCGGAATTCAGCCTGGCCAACGTCGACCTGCTGGCCTATGGCCGGCTGAACGGCGAACGGATGATGCAGAGCGTGGAACTCGGTCTTTCGCCGACGAAGATCAATGTCACGCGCATGTTGCGTGCGGTGCACTGACCCAGGGGTGACGTGATCCGTGACGCCGTGATTCCGATTACCCGGTGCTTCGCTTTCCCTCCTGCATCGATTTCACGGCGCACCGATTTCCCGCCGAACTGACGTCACAGCCACCCCGAGAGGGAGTCGACGAACGCGTCGAACCGGTCCCGGTGGATCGCGTGCGGCGCGCCGGGCACGGTACGCACCTCGAAGCCCCGCCGCGCGAGTTCCGCCCGCGCCCGCGCGCTGACGAGCGTGCTCGGGTCCGACACCTGGACCAGCGAGGGGACGACGGCCTTCTCCGGGGTGTGGTCGGCGAGGCGGTGGGCGGACAGGGCGAGGGCCGTGCTCTCGTCCCAGGCGTCGAGGGCCTGCCGCTCGACCGCGATCCGCGCACCGCCCTCGGCGCCGTCCCGTGGGCGGGAGAAACTCGTCAGCAGGTCCGGAGAACGCTTGAACAGCGTGAAGAACGCCGGGTCCAGCCCGCCCTCCGACCCGCTCAGCCGCCAGGCCGGCTCCGAGTAGACGGCGCGGGCCGGAGCCAGTTCCTCCACCGCCAGGGCCAGGGCCAGCGCCCCCAGCGAATGGCCCAGCGCCAGTTCCGGGTGACGCGGGAGCGTGTCCACGAGGTCCTCGGCGAAGAGCGCGGGCGTGTACGCCCCGCGCCCACTGGCGCCGTGACCCCGCAGATCCACCGCGAGCACGCGGTAGCCCCGCCCGGTGAGGACCGGCGCCAGCTCGTACCAGGTGCGGTGGTCGGTCATGATGCCGTGGACGAGGACGGCGAGACGGTCGCCCGTCCCCCACTCCCGTGTGTGCAGACGCATTCGGCTGCTTTCCCTCGTGGTCGTGTGCGGCGGGCAGGAATCCGGGCCGTGGACGTACCGGCGGGTCGGCGGATTGACGGACCGGCGGGTCGGCGGATCGGCGGAAAGGGCTGAGGAGTCGTGGCAGTGGCGGAGCACGAGGTGCTGGTGTGGTGGGCTCGGACGGGTGACGCCCGCCCCGCGCTCCTCGGCCTGCTCGACGCCGTCGAGCGCGCCCGCCACCAGGCCACCGTCCGGCCGGCCGACAAGGCGCGCTTCCTGGTCGGATGCGCGCTCAGCCGCGTCGCCCTCGGCGGGCTTCTCGGCGTGCCTCCCGCCGACGTCCCCCTGCGCCGCGTGTGCCCGCGCTGCGGCGGGCCGCACGGCAAGGTGGGGCTGACGGTGCCGGAGCGGTCGCCGTACGCGGACGTCGACTTCTCCGTCACCCACAGCGGGGAGGTGGTCGGGGTCGCGGTCTGCCGGGGGGCCGCCGTGGGGCTCGACGTGGAGGACGACGGCATCGCTCTCGACGTGGACGCGGCGGCGCGCACCGCGCTCGGTGACGGCGAACTGAGGGCCCTGTACGCCGGCCCGCCCGCCGCGCGCCGTGCCGCCTTCCTGCGCACCTGGACCCGCAAGGAGGCAGTGCTGAAGGCGCTCGGCGTGGGCCTCCACGGGCCCTTGCGGGAGCTGGAGTTGTCCGCACCGGACGCCGCACCGACCGTCCTCGGCTGGCCCGGGCGGCTCGGCCGGCGTCCCGAGGTGAGCCTGGCGGACCTGACGGTCACGGGGACGCACACGGCGGCCGTCGCGGTACTGGCGGGGGGCGGCGTGCGGGTGGCCGTACAGGCGGATCCCGTCCTTTGACACCGGTCCTCCGACGGCAGCCCACTCCGGGCGCGCATCAGGGGTGGAGCAGGACGAGTGTGATGGTGGGCAAGAACGTGCCTACGCCGCTGAGCAGCCAGTAGTTCTGAGCGGCCAGTGAGGTCCGGCGGGCGAGGGTGCTGTTGACGGTCCACCACAGCAGCATGTAGAGACCGACCACGGGCGCGATGATCACCAGCCAGAGGGCCATGCCGTCGTTCTCCGTCGGCTCCGGGGCGTACCGGCTCGCTGCCAGGAACCACAGCAACCAGATCGGCACCACCCCCGGGATGCCGAGCAGCAGGTTGGCGCCCAGGGCCGTCGGCCACCGTCCGGTCATCTTTCCCCCTTCCGTCTTCCCCGTGAGCGAACGTGGGGACAGTACAGCGTGGGTCGGCGGGGCTTCGTAGCGTCCGGCGAAACGCGCTGCGAACAGCAAAAAGCCCTCCCCGGGGGGAGGGCGGAGACGGGCACCCCCGGCAGGACTCGAACCTGCGGCCGAACGCTCGGAAGGCGCTTGGCGAGATCACCGGAGCACGCCCTCTGAACTGGCGTTCTTCGGCTGACGACCGCGGACGCGCGGCGCCTTCGACACGCATTCGGCAGAGGGGTGGACGACGCGTGTCGGCTGAGGCCGCACGCCCGGGGTATCCGCATGAACATGCTTGCTCTGACTGGCCACCGCTCGTACCACGCCGCAACGACCGTGTGGGCCTTCGTCGTTGCCATCCTCATCGTGCTGGTGGCTGGTTGGTACATCCGACGCCGAAGGTAGGCGCGACCCCCGCAGACCTGCTTGCCCGGGTCCCGCAGGCCGCTACGGACGGTTGACCGGGATGTCGACAGCTACGCCTACAGCCCCCGCGGCGTGCGCGTCCTCGCGCAGTCGACGGAACCGGTCGCCCGGCCCTACCGCTTCGCCGACAACTACCAGGACTCCACCTGCCGTCCGGGGCGCACGACGTCGCGGCGTCGATTCCGGACGCTCGGCGGTCTTGCGGGTAGCAGGGCCGGGCGGCGCCGCCCGGCGGGGCCTGACCGGACTTCCACCCGCAGGATTTGATGATTCCGCAGCGAAGGCAGACGATAGAACCATAGTGACCTCGCAACTGTGGAGGTATGACTATGTTCAGACGATTCACTGCCTCGGCGATGGTGATTGCCGCCGGGATCGGCGGCGGGCTGATCGCACCGTCGGCCGCCAACGCCCAGGACTACGGGCCCAACACCTGCAGACAGGGATATGTCTGGCGGGTCGCGCGTGCCGGCGACCTCGTGTGCGTCACACCGCAGACGCGTACGAACACCGCCAACGACAACGCTCTGGCCCCCGGCCGGACCCTCCCGAACGGCTACTGCAAGCAGGGCTATGTCTGGCGTGAGGCATGGGGCTCCGGAGACCTCACCTGCGTGACCCCGCAGACCCGCGCGCAAGCGCGATACGACAACGGTCAGGCCGATGACCGGCGGTTGGCGGTACGGCTGTGGATCAATTCGGAAAGCGGCACTCTCAAGGTCAGC
The DNA here is from genome assembly GCF_043198675.1 of Streptomyces sp. NPDC048734. Classification (NCBI taxonomy): domain Bacteria; kingdom Bacillati; phylum Actinomycetota; class Actinomycetes; order Kitasatosporales; family Streptomycetaceae; genus Streptomyces; species Streptomyces sp. NPDC048734. The sequence goes on from NZ_JBICUZ010000001.1 coordinate 329,219, forward strand.
GGTGACCACTTCAACATAAACAGCCCGGTCCGCATCGTGTTCTCCGGCGCGGTCAACAGGTCCTGGACGGTCACTGCCACCAGGCACTCCGGACACGCCGGCGGGAGCTTCGGCTTCGTCCCCGGCTTCACCGGACCGTGCGCTCCCGGAAACCCGAACTCCCGCGTTCACGCGGTCGATCTGACGTCGGGCCGAAGCACGGCCAGCGTCCCGTTCGTCTACTGCGTCAGGATCGACTGAAATCCGTTCGGAGCCGGGTGCTTGCCGCTCCCTGGGTGAGCCTCGGGTCCGTTCGCTGCGCGGCTTCATGGGGGCGGGAGGAGAGCGGGACTCCCTGACCGCTTGATCAGCAGGAAAACCACTCAGCGGGGTGCGGCCGCTGCGCTCGCTGCCGCGGTCCTTCCGCCTGGTGCCGGTACCGCCCTCGCCGACACCCCGGTCCCCCTCCTCCGAGGTCGTTCCCGGTGTCCCCCCGTGCCCCCGTGCCCCCGTGCCCCTCCGGCCCTGGCGGTTCGACACACCCGGCCAGATGCTGCCGCCCGAGGCGCGCACGCCCAGGGCCAAGGAGGACGCCGTCGAGCCGCGGGACGTGATGCAGGGGACGTACGGCCTCATCGAGTGCGTGCCGCCTTGGTGATGCCGTCGCCGAGGCGGCGTGCAGCAAGCAGGCCGGGCCCTGCCGACGGCAGGTCGAGCAACGGTCGGAGCGGAAGGTGGACGGGAAGCGGGTCCGCGGCCGACTGCGAGGCCGTCCAGGCCTTCCGGGAACGGCACAAGACCAAGCCTGCGAGCGGTCTCGCCGGGCCCGTCACCTGGGCGCAGACGATGCTCGTATCGGCCAAGGAGACTCCCCGTGTCGGCCAAGGAGGCTCCCCGTGCGAAAAGCGCGGTCCCGTCCGGAAGTACCGGGTCGCCTGCGGCGATCTCGACCGGCGGGTGACCTGGGTGCAGAAGGGCAGTGAGGCGATCTTCGCGCCGGTGCCGATGTGCAGAGGGAAGCAGGAATACGCCACCCGGCACTTCCACGCCAACGCCGCCTGGCTGACCCCGTGGGCCATGGCCCGCAACCTGCTGCGAGCCACCGGCGCCCTGGCCTCGGCCTTCCGCACCAAAGCCACCACCGCCACACCGCGCGCCCACCTCGTCCGCGTTCCCGCCCAGATCGCCCGCTCCGCCCGGCGCATGATCCTGCGCCTACCGCAGCGATGGCACTGGCAGCACGCCTGGACACAGCTGTTCTGCACCGTCCACGCCCCCCCCGGGCCGGCCAGAGGTCACTGAACTGCCCGCGCCGCCAAGGTCCGATCGGAGCGGAACCGTGAAAATCCGGGCAGACCGGTTGATGCCCCTTGCTCGCATCCAGTCACACCCCCAAGACCCGACCCTCGAAGCCTCAAGAGATCACTTCACGAGCCGACCGGTGGATCGAGGCCAAGCACGACGTTGGAGCCATGATCTTCGAGGCTCACGCCAAAATGGCTCCGTGGCTCCGTGGAGCCGGTCGCCCTACCGTGATGTGCCTCTTCTCTGACATCGGGCGGCTGCATGCTGTGCGCGCGGCACGGGCGTCGGGCGGACTGGAGCGGGGCGGAGGCAGGAGCGCAGGCCCGGCCGGGGGCCGTGCCGCGCACGGGGAGCGGAACGATGACGGGTGCCTGATGAAGGAGGGAAGGTTTCATCCCGCTGGGATGAGGTGCTGCCCGATGGGCCGGGAACAGCGTGCCGGTGCTGCCGGCCCGCTCACGCCCGGTGCGTCGAGGGGCAGCTGCCCGGCCTGAGGCGGCGCCTGGAGGCCGCGGGTGACCTCCAGGCGCCGCCCGCCACGGGCTGAGGCTTCCCGCCGAGAGCTTCGACGCGTATTCGGCCGGGGCACCCGCGAGAGCCCGGTGACAGCCGGACGGCCCCGGACCTTCCCCGTGATCGTCGGGGGAGTGTCCGGGGATTCGTCGTTCCGGGTGAAACATGCTCTGGCCAGCAAAAATGCCCTCCCAGGGGGAGGGCGGAGACTTGCGCCCCCGGCAGGACTCGAACCTGCGGCCAAGCGCTTAGAAGGCGCCTGCTCTATCCACTGAGCTACGGGGGCCGGTTGTGGTGGCCTCGTACCAGGTGCCCGGGTGCGGGCGGATCCGTGACGTTGCCGGGGACAAGGATAGGGCTCCCGGTTCCTTGTCCTGCGCGCTTCGCCTCCGTGGCTCGATGTGGAGGTTCAGTGAAGCGGTCCTGATAATCGCAGGCAGGTGCGAATCGTGCACCGCTTTTGGCGCCTGGGGCGCCGGGTGTTGTGCACTCGTTATGCCTGCACTGCGCCTCTGTCCCGGTCGTACCTTCCGTCCCTTGTGTCCCATCGGCGCGCAGGCATGTCTATGTGCTTCATAAATCCCCCGAAATTAGGCATTCTTCGCATGTGGTGACCTTGGACGTACGGCCTCAGCTGCTCAACGCACTCTCCGCCCTGCGCGAACGTGTCGCCGCCGCACGCTTCCCGCTGCCCCTGGCGGGGGCGCCACGCGCGCGTGCCAACCGTGACGAACTCCTCGCCCAGCTCGACGACTATCTGGTGCCCCGGCTGAGACAGCCCGAAGCGCCCTTGCTGGCCGTCGTGGGCGGATCCACCGGCGCGGGCAAGTCGACCCTCGTCAACTCCCTGGTGGGGCGACGGGTCAGCGAGGCGGGAGTGCTGCGGCCGACGACTCGGACGCCGGTGCTGGTGTGCCACCCGGAGGACCATCACTGGTTCAGCGGCATGCGGGTGCTGCCCGACCTCACGCGCGTGTGGGTGCCCCATCAGGAGCCCGCGGACGACCTGTTGCTGCCAGGCGAGGACGGCAGACGCCTGCTGCGCGTCGAGACCGCGGAGACCCTTCCGCCCGGCCTCGCCCTCCTGGACGCCCCCGACGTCGACTCCCTGGTCGCCGACAACCGCGTCCTGGCAGCCGAACTCATCTGCGCCGCCGACATCTGGGTCATGGTCACCACGGCCGCACGGTACGCCGACGCCGTGCCCTGGCATCTCCTGCGCACCGCCAAGGAGTACAACGCGACGCTCGTGAGCGTCCTCGACCGCGTACCCCACCAGGTCGTCTCCGAGGTGTCCCGCCAGTACGGTGCCCTGCTCACCAAGGCCGGCCTGGGTCACGTACCGCGCTTCACCGTGCCCGAACTGCCCGAGTCCGCCTGGGGCGGAGGACTGCTTCCGGCCACAGCGGTGGCACCGTTGCGCACCTGGCTCATCCATCACGCACAGGACCGGGCCGCCCGCCACGACGTGATGGCCCGCACGGCGTACGGCGTCCTCGACTCGCTCAATTCCCGGATGCCCGAACTGGCCGGCGCCGCGGCCGCGCAGTACGCGGCCGCACTGCGGCTCACCTCGGCCGTCGACGGGGCGTACGACAGCGAATACACGCGCGTGCGAGGCCGGTTGCAGAGCGGCGCCGTGCTCGCGGGTGACGCCCTCAAGCGCTGGCGGGCCTTCCCGCTGGACTGCACCGCCGGGGAGCTGCTCGACGCCCTCGTGGAGAGCCTGGCCGCGCTCATGCTGTGCGCCGTCACCGCGGCCGACGAGCGGGTCGACGAGGCCTGGCGCCGTGAACCGGCCGCGGGCGCCCCGGAACTGCTCGACCGCGACACCTCCCTGGAGACCGCCGAACACCGCATCGGCATGGCCGTACGGCGCTGGCGGCGCGAGTTGGAGGAGTACGCCGAGGACGAGGTGCGCCACCTCGAACGCGGTGCCGCACCCGACCCCGAACTCGTCGCGGCCCTCGTCGCCACCGTCCTGCTGGGCGGCCGCAGGGCCCGCTCGGCGGGCGAGGGGCTCGCCGAGCGGATCGGCGCCCACGGCGCGCTGCGGCTGCGCGACCGGGGCGGGCGGCTGCTCACCGAACACCTCGACCGTGTCATGCACAACGAACGAGAGCGCCGGCTCGCCCCGCTCGACGGACTCGACGTCCACGCCGAACCCCAGGCCGAACTCATTGCCGCGCTGTCCGTACTGCAGAAGGAGAGGTGACCGGTGACCGCCGTCACGAACCAGGACCACACCGACCACACGGGCCGCACGGATCACGCGGGCCGCACGGATCACGCGGATCACGCGGAACTCACCGAGTGCGAGGGGCACGAGGGGCGGTCGATGCAGGCGGGATGTGAGGGGGGCGCGAGCCCGTCGCGAGCCGGCGGCGGGGGAGAGGCGCGGGAACGGGAGCGGCAGCCTGAGCGGGTCGAGGGAGACGGTGCCACGTCCTCGCGCGGTCGGGAGGACTTCCGGGACCACCAGGGCACCCGGGACGCGCAGGCGGGCGAGCGGGAACGCTCGGCGCGAGTGACCGACGCCGGCGGTTCCGCGAGCGGGGCCTGCGCCGAACGATCCGCTCACGCACTCGACGACGTGCATCCGTCGGGCGGGACCGAAGGGCGGCCCGCCCCGGGCACGGCTCAGGGGGAGCGCCCCGCTGAGGCGGCGGGAGAGACTCCCTCCGCCGGTGCGGCCGTAGCAGCCGCGTCCGAGGACAGGAGCGAAGGCGGCCCTTCCTCGAAGGCGGTGGAGGGCGGCTCCTCGACGCCCGTCGACGCGGACGACCGTCCGGCACGCGCGCACGAGACCGGCGACTCCTCGCACGACCGGTCCAGGGCCGAAGCCGTCCCTCACACGCGTGTGCGGGACAGGTCGCGGGGCGAGGACGGTCCCGCGCGTGGGCGCCAGGACAGCCCCGCGCGCGTGCCGGACGGCGAACGCTCCCGACGCTCGTCCGGCACCGGCCGCCCCGCGCACCCGCCGGAGACCGAGGCTCCCGTACGCGGCCAGGACATCCGGGGAAGGGACCGTGGCGCACACCCCCCGCAGGAGGACCCCGGTTCCGGTGAACCCTGGGGCGACGGTCTCATCGCGCGTCGCGTGAACGAGGCCACCGCCGCCGAACAGGCCGCCGCGGCCCTGGAGGTCCGGTCCGGCAACTCCCAGGCCGCCGCGGCCCCCCTGGCCTACGACGGCCACCTGCGCTCCCGCCTCGACGCGCTGCGGGAACTGGTGGGACTCTCCCGCGCGCGGCTCGACAACAGGACGCTCTCCGAGGCGGGCCGGGTTCTCGACGAGGCGGCTGCCCGGCGCAGGCTCTCCGGACAGCACACCGTGGTCGCCATCGCCGGGGCCACCGGCAGCGGCAAGTCCCAGTTGTTCAACGCCCTCGCCGGGGTGACCATCTCGGAGACGGGCGTACGGCGGCCCACCACCGCCGCCCCCATCGCGTGCAGTTGGAGCGACGGTGCGGCGACCCTGATCGACCGGCTCGGCATCCCGGGCCGGCTGCGCCGCCGCCCGGTGCAGAGCGCGGACGCGGAGGCCCAGCTGCGCGGACTCGTCCTGGTGGACCTGCCCGACCACGACTCGGCCGCCGTGCAGCACCGTGAGCAGGTCGACCGGGTCCTGGCCCTCGTGGACGCCGTCATCTGGGTCGTCGACCCGGAGAAGTACGCCGACGCCGTGCTCCACGAGCGCTACCTGCGGCCCATGGCGGGGCACGCGGAGGTCATGTTCGTCGTCCTGAACCAGATCGACCGACTGCCGGGCGAGGCAGCCGAGATGGTCCTCGACGACCTGCGGCGGCTGCTGGACGAGGACGGCGTCGCCCTCGGCGAGTACGGCGAACCGGGCGCGACCGTCCTCGCGCTGTCCGCGCTGACCGGCGACGGCATCGGGGAACTACGGGAACTGCTCGGTCAGTTCGTCGCGGAGCGCGGTGCCGCGGCGCGGCGCATCTCGGCCGATGTCGACGCCGCAGGTTGGCAGCTGCGGCCCGTCTACGCGACGACGCGGCGCGCCGGCCTGAGCGAGGAGGCGCGGGACGACTTCGCCGCCCGCCTCGCGGACGCGGTGGGCGCCACGGCCGCGGGCGAGGCCGCCGAACGCGCCTGGCTGCGCAACGCCAACCGCGCGTGCGGGACGCCGTGGCTGAGGCTGTGGCGGTGGTACCAGGACCGCAGCGATCCCCCCACCGGCAGCGTCCGGGTCCGCTCGCAGGCCGACGAGGAGGCCACCGCGCGGCAGCGCGTGGAGCAGGCGGTGCGTACGGTGTCGGAGCGGGCCTCGGCGGGGTTGCCCGCGCCGTGGGCGCAGGCGGTACGGGAGGCCGCCGTACGCGGTGCGCAGGGGCTGTCCGAGGCGCTGGACGAGCTGACCGCGCGGGCCGGGGTGCCGCAGGGGCGCCCGCCGCGGCCGGGCTGGTGGCCGGTGGCCGTGCTGGCGCAGGCCTCCATGACGGTCCTCCAGGTCCTCGGCGGCCTGTGGCTGGTCGGCCAGATCGCCGGGTTCATGTCGCCGAACCTGGGGGTGCCGGTGCTGTTGATGGTGGCCGGCATCATCGGCGGCCCGCTGGTGGAGTGGAGCTGCCGGATCGCGGCCCGCGGCCCCGCACGCAGATACGGCCAGGACGCGGAACGGCGCCTGCGCGAGGCCGCCGCCGGGTGCGGCAGAGCGAGGGTCCTGGACCCCGTGGCCGCCGAGCTGTTGCGCTACCGGGAGGTACGGGAGCAGTACGGCAGGGTGATGGGCGCACAGGCGCTGGCCAGGTGAGAAGGGGACGTGCGGGCGCGGTCCGGGGTGTCGGTCCGGGGCGGTGCGACGCGGATCCCCCGTCCGGGTGACGGCTTTTTCCACAGGCGGGTGGTGATCCACAGCGCTCGGCGGGCCCGCCCCGGCGGAGGCAGTCTGGTGTCGCGGCGATCGTGGCGAAGCGGTCGTGGCGTCGGTGGCGGTGAGCGGCTCGGGGCGTGTGCCCCGCGGCCGCCGCCGCCCCGGCAGACGCAGCCGTACGGGGCGGGCCCGTACGCGTATCCGCCCGGCGTCGACGCCCGGGTGAGGGAGGGGTCCTCGATGAACGAGACGATGGTCTGCGCGGTGGGGAACGTGGCGACGCAGCCGGTCTACCGGGAGCTGTCGGCGGGGCCGTCGGCGCGGTTCCGGCTGGCGGTGACCTCGCGCTACTGGGACCGGGAGAAGAACACCTGGGCCGACGGCCACACCAACTTCTTCACGGTGTGGGCCAACCGGCAGCTGGCGACGAACGTGGTCGCGTCGCTGAACGTGGGTGAAGCGGTGATCGTGCAGGGCCGGCTGAAGGTGCGCGCGGAAGCGCGCGAGGGCCAGAACTGGACATCGGCCGACATCGACGCCGTGGCGATCGGCCACGACCTCGCCCGCGGCACCTCGGCCTTCCGCCGCGCGGCCAGGTTGGAGCCGGCCGCCGTGGTCGCGGCGGCCGGCGCACCCGGGCAGCCGGAACCCGACTGGCGGACCCGGGCGGGGCAGTCCCCGGTGGAGCCGGAATCACCGCGGCGACGCGAGCCGGCGGCCGTGACCTGATGTCAGGGAGCGTGCCGGTACGACCGATCAGCGGCTTATCGACGGATACTGGCCGAAGTGGCGGGTTGATTTGTCGATAAGCCCTGCTCGGTCACGATCTTGGGGATAACGATTCCGAGTCGGATCACGCATCGGACGACCTGACCGGGAAGGCCGGTACGCCCGCCTCTCTAGGATGCCGAACGTGGCTCACGGGGCTTCTGATTCTGCTGGTGGGACCCGTCCCCCCACGTCAACGGGTCCTGCTGGAAGGGAAATTACGTGATTTCTTCGTTCTCCGCGCCGCTCGGGCGCGGACGGGGCGCGGTACGCCTCGCGGCAGGGACGCTCGTGTACGGGCTCGCCGCCGCCGGGGTCCTCGCCGCCGCGGGCCCGGCCGCCGCCGAGACCGCGGCGCAGCCCCAGGGCGGAGCGACGGCGACGATAGGCGGCCTCAAGACGTACGGAGCCGCCGTGCTGCGCGACGAGAGCGGGGACCAGGAGGTCTCGGCCGGCCTGTTCGAGATGTCCGTCGAGGGCGGCGGCACCCTCCAGACCTACTGCGTCGACCTCCACAACCCCACGCAGAAGGACGCCAAGTACCAGGAGGCTCCCTGGAGCGGCACCTCACTGGCCGTCAACAAGGACGCCGGCCGCATCCGCTGGATCCTGCAGAACTCTTACCCCCAGGTCAACAACCTGGCGGCGCTGGCCAAGAAGGCCGGTATCGCCGGGGGCCTCACCGAGCAGGACGCGGCGGCCGGCACCCAGGTGGCGATCTGGCGCTACTCGGACGGCGCGGACGTCGAGGCCGTCGACCCGCAGGCCGAACGGCTCGCGGACCACCTCCAGAAAGCCGCCCGTGCCGTGGCGGAACCCCAGGCCTCACTGACCCTCGACGGTGCCGCGGTCTCCGGACGCCCGGGCGAACTGCTCGGCCCGGTCACCGTTCGGACCGGTGCGAGCGCCGTGACGGTGTCACCGCCGCTGGACTCGGCCACCACCGGCGTCCGGATCGTCGGCAAGGACGGCGAGCCCGTCACCTCCGCGCAGGACGGCAGCGAGCTGTTCTTCGACGTGCCCGCCGACACCGCGGCCGGCGCCGCGGAGCTGACCGTCCAGGCCTCCACCACCGTCCCCGTCGGCCGCGCCTTCACCTCCGAGAGCCGCAGCCAGACCCAGATCCTGGCCGGCTCCAGCGAGTCGACCGTCTCCGCGACGGCGTCCGCGACCTGGGCCGGGACAGGCGCCGTACCGGCCCTTTCCGCGGCGAAGAACTGCACGGAGAACGGCGTCGATCTCACCGCGGCCAACCAGGGCGACCAGGCCTTCACCTTCGAACTGATGGGTGTGCGACACAGCATCCCCGCCGGCACGTCCAGGACGGTGACGATCCCCCTCCAGGAGGATCAGGCCTACGACTTCACCATCACGGGCCCGCAGGGCACCGAGAGCCGCTTCACCGGCGTCCTCGACTGCCGCACCAGAGCCGCCGAGTCCGGCTTGACCACCCAGACGCTCGCCGAACCGAGTCCGGCCACGGTGGGCGGCACCGCCTCCTCGGGTACCGACCTCGCCCAGACGGGCGGCTCCGACCTCACCCCCCTGATCGCGGGCACCGCGATCGGCCTGGTCGTCATCGGCGGCACGGTCCTGGTCCTCGTGGGCCGCAAGGAGAACGACGCGCGGGGCTGACCGACACCCACCGCGACACCCGCGGCCCCCTCGGGGGGCCTGCCGGTGCGGATCCCTGTCCCTGCCGGCGGACGAGGCTCCAGCCGAAGGCGACCCGTGACGACGTGTTCCGGGCCGTCCCCGGGCCCTCCGGCGTGCCCCGGAGTCACCCGATGGCGACCGACCGGGGTGGGGTGACGACCGGCCGGGACGGGGACGACGGCCGACCGGGACGGAGCAGACACCACCGTCCACGGCGAAACCCCAGGTCAGGGCCTCATGATCAAGCGGGTTTCCCCCCAGGGGTGGCCGTCCGGCAAGATGGGGTGTATCTGCCCACTGCCAGAATTCAAGCTGCCGGACGGTTTCTCTTGGCTGAGTACATCTACACCATGCGCAAGACGCGCAAGGCGCACGGCGACAAGGTCATCCTTGACGACGTGACGCTGAGCTTCCTGCCCGGCGCGAAGATCGGTGTGGTCGGTCCGAACGGTGCCGGTAAGTCCACCGTTCTCAAGATCATGGCCGGGCTGGAGCAGCCGTCCAACGGCGACGCGTTCCTGTCGCCCGGCTACTCCGTCGGGATGCTGCTGCAGGAGCCGCCGCTCGACGAGTCCAAGACGGTCCTGGAGAACGTGCAGGACGGCGCCGCCGAGATCATGGGCAAGCTCAAGCGCTTCAACGAGGTCGCCGAGCTGATGGCGACCGACTACTCGGACGCGCTCATGGAGGAGATGGGCAAGCTCCAGGACGACCTGGACCACGCCAACGCGTGGGACCTGGACGCCCAGTTGGAGCAGGCCATGGACGCCCTGGGCTGCCCGCCCGGCGACTGGCCGGTCACCAACCTCTCCGGTGGTGAGAAGCGCCGCGTCGCGCTGTGCAAGCTGCTGATCGAGGCCCCCGACCTGCTGCTGCTCGACGAGCCCACCAACCACCTGGACGCCGAGTCCGTGCAGTGGCTGGAGCAGCACCTCGCGAAGTACGCGGGCACCGTCGTCGCCGTCACCCACGACAGGTACTTCCTGGACAACGTGGCCGGCTGGATCCTCGAGCTGGACCGCGGCCGCGCCATCGGCTACGAGGGCAACTACTCCACCTACCTGGAGTCCAAGGCCTCCCGCCTCAAGGTCGAGGGCCAGAAGGACGCCAAGCGCGCCAAGCGGCTCAAGGAGGAGCTGGAGTGGGTGCGGTCCAACGCCAAGGGGCGTCAGGCCAAGTCCAAGGCGCGTCTGGCGCGCTACGAGGAGATGGCCGCCGAGGCCGACAAGATGCGGAAGCTGGACTTCGAGGAGATCCAGATCCCGCCGGGCCCGCGTCTGGGCAACGTCGTCGTCGAGGTCAACAACCTCAGCAAGGCCTTCGGTGAGAAGGTCCTCATCGACGACCTCTCCTTCACACTGCCGCGCAACGGCATCGTCGGCGTCATCGGCCCGAACGGCGCCGGCAAGACCACCCTCTTCAAGATGATCCAGGGCCTGGAGGAGCCGGACTCCGGCTCGATCAGGGTCGGCGACACCGTCAAGATCTCGTACGTCGACCAGAGCCGCGAGAGCATCGACCCGAAGAAGTCGCTGTGGGCCGTCGTCTCGGACGAGCTGGACTACATCAACGTCGGCCAGGTCGAGATGCCCTCGCGGGCGTACGTCTCCGCCTTCGGCTTCAAGGGCCCGGACCAGCAGAAGCCGGCCGGCGTCCTGTCCGGCGGTGAGCGCAACCGTCTGAACCTCGCGCTCACCCTCAAGCAGGGCGGCAACCTGCTGCTCCTCGACGAGCCGACCAACGACCTCGACGTCGAGACCCTGTCCTCCCTCGAGAACGCGCTGCTCGAATTCCCGGGTGCGGCCGTGGTCGTCTCCCACGACCGGTGGTTCCTGGACCGGGTCGCCACGCACATCCTCGCCTACGAGGGTGACTCCAAGTGGTTCTGGTTCGAGGGCAACTACGAGTCGTACGAGAAGAACAAGATCGAGCGGCTCGGTCCGGACGCGGCCCGTCCGCACCGCGCCACCTACAAGAAGCTGACCCGGGGCTGATCTTTCTTGCGGCACATCTACCGCTGCCCGCTGCGCTGGGCGGACATGGACGCGTACGGCCACGTCAACAACGTGGTGTTCCTCCGTTACCTGGAGGAAGCCCGTATCGACTTCCTGTTCCGCCCGGAGAAGGACTTCCAGCAGGGGTCCGTGGTGGCGCGCCACGAGATCGACTACAAGCGGCAGCTCGTCCACCGGCACCGGCCCGTGGACATCGAACTGTGGATCACACAGATACGCGCCGCGTCCTTCACCATCGCCTACGAGGTGAAGGACGGCGACCAGGTCTACGTCAGCGCGTCGACGGTGATCGTGCCGTTCGACTTCGCGACGCAGCGACCGCGCCGGATCACCGCCGAGGAGCGCGAGTTCCTCGAGGAGTACCGGGACGACGACAAGGAGGCCGTCGCCGCATGACGGTGCTCCACCTCGCCGACGAGGGGGAGGCGGCGGACCTCGCGGCCTTCCTCTCCCGGCTGCTCCACTACGACCGCGCGGCGGCGGTCCGGCTCCAGGCGGCCGGTACCGCGCTGGCCGTCTTCGGACGGCCGCCGTCCTTCGAGGTCCTCGCGGTCCGGGCGGTCCGGCTGGCGAAGCCGTACGAGAAGGGCCTCGACGTCACGCTGGACGTGACCGTGTCCGCGGGGGAGCTGCTGGAGAGCGTCGACGAGACGGCGGCCACGGCCGCCGTGCCCGCCGCGGTGACCGGGCCGCCCTGGGCGGGCGTGCTGCCGCCCCGCGGCGGCTGGGAGCCGCTGGCGGGCCTTCCGGCGCCGGACGGGTTGCGCGCGATGGTCGGCGCGGCGGTCGCTGAGTTCCGCCGTCGTACCGAGGAGCTGCCGGCCGAGCGGCGCACGCGCGCCGAACTCGACCGGATCGGGCGGGAGATCTGGTCCCGGACGGTCGGGGACACCGGCCTGCCCGTGCGCGCGGTGCACGCGGCCCAGTCCCTGGGCTTCCTGCGGCCGGCCACCACGGCCCGGGACACCGGGCTCTACTCCTCGGGGGCGTGGCTGCGACTGCGGACGCCGTACGGCTCGATCGCGGTACGGCGGGCGGGGCTCGGCGGCCTGGGCCTCAGCGTGCGCTGAGCGGCCGTACGCCCCGGCCCCACCTCACGCACGTCGGGCCCCTCGCACGTCGGGCCCCGTACGCCGGCCCCCGCACGCCGGTTCAGTCCGCGGTGTTCACCATGGACGCCGCCGCGTACGTCAGGTAGTTCCACAGCGTCTGCTCGTGCTCCTCGGACAGTCCCAGCTCGTCCACCGCGTCCCGCATGTGCCTGAGCCAGGCGTCGTGCGCGGCCCGGTCCACGGTGAAGGGCACGTGCCGCATCCGCAGACGGGGGTGGCCGCGGTTCTCGCTGTACGTCGTGGGGCCGCCCCAGTACTGGATCAGGAACAGCGTGAGCCGCTCCTCGGCCGGGCCCAGGTCCTCCTCGGGGTACATGGGCCGCAGGAGCGGGTCCTCGGCCACTCCCTCGTAGAAACGGTGGACCAGCCGGCGGAAGGTGTCCTCCCCGCCGACCTGCTCGTAGAAGGTCTGCTCCTGAAGCGTGCCGCGCCGAATCTCTTTCACGCCCCCATGGTCTCAGACCCGGGGACCGAGTACTCCGGTCCTAGGACCTCCGGCACGGGACCTCCGGGCCGGCCGGGCGTGGGCGCTCGCCCCGTGGACTTCCGCGCCGCACAGTGGACGTATGGCAGCGCATGCGCTCGGCAAGGAGCTGGAGGAGCTCGCCGCCTTGGAGCGGGCGGCGTTGGTGCGGGAGATCGAGGCGAGCGGAGCCTTCGCCGCCGATCCGGCCTGGCGGGAGGCCTTCGCCGTCGTACCCCGCCATCTCTTCGTGCCGTACTACTACGCCGGCGGCGCGGGCGGGTACGAGCGGCGCTGGGGTGAGAGCGCCGATCCACGGGCCCGCGAGCGGTGGGTGCGCGGCGCGTACGAGGACGTGCCGCTGGCCACCCGGCTGCGGGACGGCGAGCTCCTCTCCTCGAGCAGCCAGCCCTCGCTGATGGCCGAGATGCTGGCCGAGCTGCGGGTGCGGGAGGGGGACCGGGTGCTGGAGATCGGTGCCGGCACGGGATACAACGCGGCGCTGCTGTCGTACCGGCTCGGGGACGAGCGGGTCACCACCGTGGACCTCGATCCGGAGATCACCGAGTCCGCCCGGCGGCATCTCGCCGAGGCCGGCTACCGGCCGACCGTCGTCACCGGCGACGGCGCCCGCGGGGTTCCCGAACGCGCGCCCTTCGACCGGATCGTCGCGACCTGCGAACTGGCGTCGGTCCCACGGGCGTGGGTCGCCCAGTGCCGTCCCGGTGGCCGCATCCTGACCCCGTTGGCCACCGGGCTGCTCGCGCTGACGGTGGGAGAGACCGGGCAGGCCGAGGGGAACTTCCTGTACACCCCCGCCTACTTCGTCCCGCTGCGCGGCACCGCGCGGCCCGTGCCGGAGCCGGTCGCCCTCGGCGGGGTGCCGCCGGGGGTCAGGGAGAACGAGCTGTTCCGCTTCCTGCTGGCCCTCACCCGGGAGACCCTCGACCCCCAGGAGGCGTACGCGCTGTGGGAGCGCGAGGGCAGGCCCGGACGGCACCGGTACGGCGTCACCGTGGGCGGCGAGCAGATGTGGGCGTGGCTGGACGACCCGGAGGGACCGTACGCCTGGCCCCTCCCGGGATCGTCGGGCCCCAGCCTCGTCGGGACCTGACCCTCGTCGGGCCCCAGCCTCGTCGGGACCTGACCCTCTCGGGACCTGACCCGCCGGGACCTCAGCCCCGCCGGATCGTGATCGTCGTCCACGCGCCGACGTGGACGCGGTCGCCGTCCTGGAGGGGGACGGGCACGAAGGGCTGGATCGGCTCGTCGGAGCCGTTGACGGTGGTGCCGTTCGTCGAGTTCTGGTCGACGACCGCCCAGCTGCCGTCGGGCTGCTGCACCAGCACCGCGTGCTGGTGCGAGACGCCCGGGTCCTCCGGCGGCACCGACAGGTCGATGTCGGGGGTCTCACCGGTGGAGTGCCGGCGGCGGCCGATGGTGATCTGGTTGCCGTCGAGCGTGCGCTGCTGCTCGGGGGAGTAGGCGGGCAGGTTCAGGCCCGCGGCCTCCGGTCCCGAGCGGTGCATCATCGCCATGAAGTACTCGCGGTCCGGGCCTATCGTCGCCGTCCAGGTCTCCGGCTGCTGCGGGAAGGCCTGGCCGGGCGGGGGCGGGGCCTGGTGGCCGCCGGGCTGGGGGTAGCCGTAGCCGCCGCCCTGGTTGCCGCCGGGACCGGTGTGGGACGGCGGGGAGAGCACCCAGTCGTCGTCACCGCCGCCGAAGGGCGGGCCGGAAGGCTGCTGCGGCCGTCCGGTTCCCTGCGGGTAACCGGACGGGGCCTGCGGGCCGCCGGGCGGCTGGAAGGCCTGCGGGGCGCGTCCCCCGGGGCCGCCGTGACCACCCGGACCGCCGTGACCACCCGGACCGCCCGGCTGCGGCGGACCGCCGTAGCCGCCGCCCCGGCCGGAGGGCTCGCGTGCGAAGGGGTCGGAGGACGGGTTCGCGGGGCCGGGGCGGCGTCCGAAGGCGTCGCCGGGGGCACCCGAGGGGTCACGCCCGTAGGCGCCCGCGGGCGACCCGCCGCCGGGGCCGTTGGCCGGGCCACCCGGCGTGCCGCCAGGACCCTGTCCCTGTCCCTGCCCGTGCCCCTGCCCGTGTCCCTGCCCCTGCCCCTGAGGTCCGCCGGGCGGACCACCGAACGGCCGACCGCCGCCGGGGCCACCGGGGCCGCCGGGCGCCCCCGGTCCGCCGGCACCGCCGGAACCACCCGGCCCACCCTGGCCGCCCTGCTCATGCCCGAAGGGCCGGCCGCCCCCCTGGCCCGGAGGCCGTGAGGGGTCGCCGCCGAACGGCGGGCCCGGCGGGATCGGCTCGGCGGGACGGTTCACCTGGGACGGACGGGAGCTCTGGTAGTCGAACGCGTCGCTCCCGCCGAAGGACGGGGGCGGCGGCTGGAACCGCGCGTCCGGACCTGCTCCGGGACCACCGAACGGTCGACCGCCGCCGGGGCCGCCGGGCCCCCCCGGTCCGCCGGCACCGCCGGGTCCGCCCGGACCACCGGGACCGGGCCCACCGGGACCCGGCGTGCGCGGGGCGGCGGGCGTGTACGAGGTCGCCGTGTTGGTCAGGAAGTTCCACCGGCATTCCTCGCAGAACGGCGCGCCGCCCTCACGGGGCGTGCGGCACTGCGGGCACAGCTCCGGCTCGGCGTTCGGCCCCGCGGACAGGTGCCGGTTGTCGGGACGGCCACCGGCGCCCGGCGGGGGCGGCGGGAAGCCGTAGCCCCCGCCGGCCGGCGGCGGGGGAGGGGGCGGAGGTACGGCACCGGCCATGCGGTGACCGCAGACCTCGCACCAGTCGTCGGAACCCGACTGGTGTCCGTTCGGGCAGGTCGGCATGTCGGCGCGTCCCCCTTTCCTTCGGTGTTCCGCTAGCGTCCGCTAGGTCACTTCTTTACACGAACAGTCTTTGTGGACCTGGTCTCGAGGGTCATCTCGTCGGCCTCCGCGACCTTCGCCTTCAATCGCACAGTACCTGTCGGCGCGTCGACCACGTCCACCACCTTCGCAAGCAGTTTCGCAGTATCCGCGTTCCCGGACGCGCTCGCGAGCTGAACGGCCCGGCCCAGTTTGGCCGTTGCTCCATCCATATCGCCCGCTTTGCGAAGGTCCAGCCCCTGCTGGATGGCCTGGGC
This sequence comes from Streptomyces sp. NPDC048734, assembly GCF_043198675.1. Lineage (NCBI taxonomy): Bacteria > Bacillati > Actinomycetota > Actinomycetes > Kitasatosporales > Streptomycetaceae > Streptomyces > Streptomyces sp. NPDC048734. The sequence goes on from NZ_JBICUZ010000001.1 coordinate 345,000, forward strand.
CAGTTCGGCCTGCCCGGTGTAGTGGGCGACCTGCGGGTTGATCGAGGTGGAGGCCGTCATGTCGTCGGTCCACACGGCCCGTACGAGGCCCTGCGCGCCCAGGTTCCGCACCGTGCCCCCGGGCTCCGGGATCACCAGGGAGACGCGCGCGGCCAGCATCTCCTGGCCGACGCCGGCCGCCGGGACCTCGACGCACACGTGGTAGTCGCGGGACTCGTCGCCCCAGGAACCGGTGGGGTAGTCGCCGGAACGCGGGCCCGACTCGGTGCGCCTGCCGGTCAGTTCCGCGACCGTCGGCGCGACCTGCTTGACGAACCGGACGGCCGCGCCGGCCGGGGTCCACAGCCGCAGGGCGACGTCCGCGACCTCCTTGCCCATGGCCGTCTCCATCATCCGCGTGAAGTCGGCGGCGAGCCCGGCCGGGTCGGCGACGATGTCGGCGGTGCCGAGCAGGGCGGAGGAGATGCCTGTGACTTCTTTCACTTCCCAGTCGGTGCCCACGCCGCGCGCGTCACAGGTGAACCGGCCCGCGCAGGAGTCCAGCGCGGCCTTGAGGTCCTCGGGCGACTCGTGTTCGTTGCGGCCGTCGGTGAGCAGGATGCCGTGCCGGATGGCGACGTCGGCGCCGGACAGCAGCCGGTCGGCCAGCCGCAGCCAGGTGCCGATGGCCGTGCCGCCGCCCGCGCTGAGCCGGCGCAGGGCCTGCTTGGCCTGCTCGCGGGTGGCGGGGTCGGCCACCGCGAGGCGTCCGCCGCCCGGATAGACCTCCGTGGCCACGTGCGTGCCGCCGATCACCGAGAAGTGCACGCCGTCGCGGAGCGTGTCGATGGCGGCGGCCGTCGCGTCGCGCGCGTTGCGCATCTTGGCCGACGGGTAGTCCATCGAACCGGAGCAGTCGACCATGATCGCCACGGCGGCGGACGGGCCCTCGCCCGGCGCGTACAGGTGCGGTGCCGTGACCCCGGTGCCGACGGTGCCGCCGCCGGTGGCGGTCACCGTCACGATCGCGTTGACCTCGCGGCCGCCCTCCGGCAGGTAGGCGTTCTGGTAGACGTCCACCGCGAACCGCGGCACGTTCGACTTCGAGAAATTGGCCATGCCTTTTCCCTCCCCCTCGGAAACTCCCACGGCGTGTGGGGTGACGACGCGGACGGACCGGTCCCCTCCGGTCCGCCACTGCTTCCCCGAGCGCCGGCCGACCCGCGTCCACGGGCCGGCCGGCGCTCCGTCCGTGCGTGGCCTCAGACCGATCCTGCCCCCTGCGCGGGGGCGGGGAACGGCACGACGGCCACTGTTACGTTGTCGTGGCCCCCGCCGTCCAGGGCGTGACCGACGAGCACCCGGGCGGCGTGCAGCGGGCGGGCGGCGGCGTCCGCGGGGAGCGCCTCGGCCATCTCCCCGGCCCCTTCGGCGTAGTTCCACAGGCCATCGGTGCACACGATCACCACGCCCGGCCGGTCCGGCTTGAACGCGGCGGTGTGCGGCTCCAGTTCGTAGGCGTCGGCGCCGAGCCAGCCGGTGATCGCGTGGGCGCGCTCGTCGGCGTAGGCCTCGGCCTCGTTCATCAGGCCCGCGGAGACCATCTGGGCGGCCCAGGAGTCGTCCTCGGTTAGCCTGGCGGGCGGTGCGCCGCTGTCCTGCGGAACCCAGTAGACGCGGCTGTCGCCGACCCAGCCGACGACCAGCAGACCTGCGGTGACGACCGCGCCGACGAGGGTGCAGGCGGGGGCGTTCTGGTGCGGGGCGTGCTCGCGGGCCGTGGCCGGCTCCTCGGCGAGCGCGTTGACCGCGTGCGAGGCGGCCACGATCGCCTCGTGCATGGCCTGTTGCGGGTGCGTGCCCTGCGGCAGGGCCGCCAGCAGGGTCCGTCCGGCGGTCTGTGCCGCGGCGTGCGAGGCGTCGTCGGGGCGGGTCGCGGAGGAGACGCCGTCGCAGACGACCGCCACCAGCGCGGGGCCGCCGTCGGGCAGCGTCGTGCGGCCGACGGTGAAGGAGTCCTCGTTGCGGTGGTGGCGCAGGCCGCGGTCGCTGACGGCGGCGACCGGGCCCGACTCCTGCTCCATGTGGTCGCGTTCACGCGGCTGGGCGTGCCCGCAGTTCTCGCAGTACCCGTCGTCGTCCACCCGGCCCGCCCGGCAGGCCACGCACACCTTGGCGACGGCCAGCCGCGGGTCCGGCGCCTGGAGGGGGTACTCCTCCGGCTCGGAGGGCCGGTCGAACCGGACCCCGGGGGCGGGAACGACGGGGGCGGCGGCGGTCGGCGCCACCGGCCCGCCCGCCGGCACACGAGCCGCCGCGACGGGCGCCGTGACGGGCGCGGTGACGGGTGTCGGCGGGGCCGCGGGTGGGACGGCCGGCGGCTGCGGGACGGCCGGCGGCGGCGCACCGGCCGTACCCGGCGGCGGGCCGTCGGCGTCCCGCGGGGCCGGTCCGTCCGCCGCGCTCATGGTGAGCGTCGGAGTGTCCTGCGGGCGTGCCGGTACGGCGGACAGGCCGTATCCGCACGCACCGCAGAAACGGTCACCCGCGTCGATCGGCTCCGCACAGCTCGGACACGTGGGCAGGGAGGCCTGCCCGGGGATCTGGGACATCAACTACACCCACGTCCGGGGGCGGTAACGATTGGCACGTTCCACCAGGTCGATCCTCTCCTCGGCACCGGTCGCCAGCCGGGCCAGCATGCGGTACGAACGCTCCAGTCCGAAGCGCAGTCCCCGCTCGTCCAGGTCACTGCCGAGCAGCGCCCGCCGGTCGCCGGGTCCGGTGCTGCCCCGGCCACCGGAGAGTACCCAGTCCAGCGCGCAGCCGAGGACTTCGGTGGACAGCTGCTCCCGGCGCGTCGGATCCAGTCCGTAGGCGTCCAGCGCCTCGACCTGCGCCGCCGCGGCGGCGAGGTCCTCCTGGAAGGGTACGTCGGCTGCGGCCGCCGCCCGCTGCCGCAGCCGGGCGCGGACGGCCGCGACGCGGGCGGCGGTGTAGTGGATGGAGGACTCCGGCACCGACTCCAGCGTCCGCACGGCGCTTCGGCGGTCGCCCGCCGCGAGCTGGACGCGGGCCAGGCCGAACGCGGCGCTCACGAAGCCCGGGTCGGTCGACCACACGAGGCGGTAGTACTCGGCGGCGTTGTCCAGCTGACCCAGCACCTCCGCGCACAGGCCGAGCGCCAGCTTCGGCGCCGGCTCGCCGGGGAAGGCGTCGTAGATCGCGTCGAAGGCGAGCGCGGCGCCCGCCCGGTCGCCGGTGACCAGTGAGGCCACGCCCCGGTACCAGACGACCCGCCAGTCGTCGGGCCGTTCGTCCTCCAGCTCGGCCAGCGACCTCAGGGCGGCCTCGAAGTCGCCGTTCTCCAGCCGGGCGCGGATCTCCCGCAGCCGGCTCTCCACCGACGGGGCCGGCGCGGCCGCGAGGGCGGTGATCAGCTCGGTGGGCGCGGAGGCCAGCAGACCGGTGAGGAAACCGGCGTTGGGGTCGGAGGGGTCGACGTGCGGGACCGGCAGGGCGAGTCCGGCGGCGGGCGCGGGGACGGGGCTGACCAGCCCCGCCGCGGCGCTGCCGGCCCCGGCAGGCGCGGTACCGGCAGGCACGGCCCCGGCAGGCACGGTACCGGCCGGGGCGGCGCCGGGCAGGCGGGGCGAGGGCACGAGCCCGGCCGCGCCGGTTCCGCTCGTCGGCGTGCCGCCCGGGCCGGCCGCCCGGCCCGGGCCCCGTCGTGACGCGACGGCCCGGGTCCCCAGCCGTGACACCTCCGCGTCCAGCTTCGGGAACAACTCCGTGTCCGTGACCCGCACCTCGGGGCCGAACAGGGTGGACAGCGCGGGCCGGGACCGTCCCGACTGCAGCGAGACGACCTCGCGCAGCACACCGGTCAGCTGCTCGGCCATCTCCTGGGCGGAGGTGAACCGGCGGGCCGGGTCGGGGTCGGTGGCGCGGACCAGGAACCGGTAGAAGGACTCGTACCGGTGGAAGACCTCGATGGAGTCGGGGTCGGGCAGACAGTCCACGAAGGCCGTGGTGTAGCCCTGGAAGTCGAAGGTGAGCACCGCCAGGGTGCGGCCGACCGTGTAGAGGTCGCTCGCCACCGACGGGCCGACCTCCGCCACCTCCGGCGCCTGGTAGCCGACCGTGCCGTAGATGGCCGACTCGTCGTCGTCCGCCCTGCGCACGGCGCCCATGTCGATGAGCTTGAGCTGGTCCTCGGTCTGGATGGCGTTGTCGACCTTGAAGTCGCAGTACAGCAGGTTGCGGCCGTGCAGGTGGCCGAGGGCTTCCAGGGCCTCGATGCCGAAGGCGCAGGCCTGCTCCACCGGCAGCGGGTCGCGCCTGCCGTCCGGGGTGCGGCGGGCGTTGGCGATCTCCTTGAGGGACTTGCCGCCGACGTACTCCATGACGATGTACCCGTCCAGCGATCCGGTCCGCTGGTCGAGGTGTTCGACGAAGTTGTAGATCCGCACGATGTTGGCGTGCTCGATCTCGGCCAGGAAGCGCCGCTCGGAGATCGCCGCCGCCATCGCGTCCTGGTCGCCGGTGTCCAGCAGGCCCTTGAGGACCACCCAGCGGTCGGAGACCGCCCGGTCGACGGCGAGGTAGACCCAGCCGAGGCCGCCGTGCGCCAGACAGCCCACGACCTCGTACTGGCCGTGCACGACGTCGCCGGCCCCCAGCTTGGGGACGAAGGAGTACGGGTGGCCGCACTTGGTGCAGAAGCCCTCCGTGCGGCCCTCGCGCTCACCGCGCGCCCGGCCCACCGGCGCGCCGCAGTCGGCGCGCGAGCAGAACCGCTTGCGCTCGGGCACCTCCGGGTCGTCGAGGACCATCGCGCGCGGGTCGGGGCGCGGCACCTGCGGCACCGCGACCAGCCCCGCCCCGAGGCGGGCCCGCCCGGACGAACCGGACGTGGAACCGGAGCCGCGCACCGACACCGAACGGCCGCCGGCCGCGCCCGACAGCGACCGCGAGAGCCGCCCGGACACCGAGCGGCGCGACTTCGACGACTGCGAGGAGGTGCGCGCACTGCGCGCGCTGGAGCGTGAACCGCCGCCGCCCGTCGAGCCCCTGCCGCTGCGGGTCATGCCGGTCGGGGGTGAACCGACCAGGCCTTTCCCGGAGGGGGGACCCCCGGACGCGACGACGGGGGCCAGGCCGCAGGTGTCGCAGTACAGCTCGCCGCCGCCCACGTCCTCGTACGAGCCCTCGCAGCCCGGTCGTTGGCACGTCTGCCCTGACTGACTCATGACCTCTGCTCCCCCCTGTGGTCCTCGGGGCCGCCCTGCTCGGGCACGCGCGGCGCGGCCAGCAGTTCTGCGGCCGTCCGCTGGTAGCGCAGGACGGCCTGTTCGGCGACGCGCAGATCGCAGGGCGCGCTCCACAGCATCCGCCGGGCCGCGTCGTAGCGTTCGATGAGGAACGGTTCCTCGGCGAGCCCGTGCCGGGCGACCTTCGCCTTGTACGCGTCGAGCCGGCCGCGCAGTTCCGCGCGGACCGCGAGCGGCGCGGTGACCGCCGTCAACGACTCTCGGGCACGCAGCAGTTCGTCCTCCGCCTTGCGCTCCAGGGACTCCAGGAGCGGGGACAGACGGTGCCACTGGGCGTGCCGGCGGTACTCGGCCGCCGTCGCCAACTGCTCCTGGAGCACGGTCGGCGGGCCGCTGACGACCGGCACCTCGGTGGCGGCGATCTTCGCGAGCACCTCGCCGCGCGCGGTCCGCGCCTCGGCGAGGGTCCGGTCCGCGCGACTGAGCACGTCCCGCAGCCGTACCAGCCGCTGCTCAGCGTCCTGGCGCACCGTCAGGACGGCGTCGATCTCCCGGCGCACGTCCTCCAGGGCGCGCGCCTCGCGGTCGTACACCGTGGTGTCGGGGCGTCCGCCGCCCGGCGCCGAACTGCCCTGCGCGGGCACCCAGAACGCCAGCGGGTCGGAGATCACCCGTTCGCGCAGCGAGGTCAGGGTGCGGGTGATGCGCTCCAGGTCGTCGCCCGCCGGATGCTCGCCGGGGCGCACGCCCACGGAGTGCGCGAGCTGCCGGGTGCGCTGGAGTTCCGCGGCCAGTAGATCTATCCGGGCGGGCAGCGCGGACCACACCGCGTCGGCGGCGACGACCAGGTCCAGCGAGGACGCGTACAGCTCGTTCATCCGGTCGACGAGGGTGGCCAGTGAGAAGCTCTCGCTGAGCCTGCCGGTGCCGGTCAGGGCCGGCGCGTTCGCCGTGGCGGCGGCCGGGCCGGCGACCGTGACGGACTCGCCGCGCAGCAGCTCCGTCAGCTCCGCCAGGTCCTCACGGCTGGACCAGCGGCGCCGCGAGCGGACGTCCCGCGCGGAGCGCAACGCGCCGGTGTACGCGTCGAAGTACGTCCACAGCAGCGTGATCGACGCCTCCGCGGACGCCCAGCGCTCCTCGGTGACGCCGGTCAGCGCGGCGCCTTCGAGGAGTCTGCGGCCCGCGTGGTCCTGGAGGGCGAGGAGCGAGGTCTCGATCGCCTCGTGCTCCGCGCCGAGCCGCGCCAGCGCACGGTCGACCTCGTCCCGGTCCATCACCGGCCCGGGGGGTCCCGTGACGCCCATCGATCACCTCTCGTCGCTGTGTCCGTCTCCTGCTCGGTCCGCCGCCCGCCGCCCGTCCCGTCAACTCGTGCGCAGATACTGCGGCGCGGGCGGCATCGACGTCGACGAATCGGTACCCAGTGTCGCCGACAGCCAGTCGGCGTACGACCGCTGCCAGCCGTCCGCCCGGTACGCCACCAGGACCTGGTTGACGCGGCGCACCAGATCGTCCGCGTCCTTGTTCATCGCCACGCCGTAGTACTCGGTCGTGAACGCGGCGCCCTTGAGTTCCACCATCGGGTCCTGCGCGGCCTGGCTCGCCGCCAGCGCCCCGTCGGTGACGACGGCGTCGACCTCACCGAGCTGGAGCCTCACCAGGCAGTCCAGTTGGTTGGGGACGGTGGTGGAGATGTCGGCGGTCGCGGGCAGCTTCCCGGCCTTCACGTCGTCGGTCAGCCGGGTGTTGGCGGTCGAACCGGCCGCCGTGCAGATCCGCTTCCCCGCCAGCGTGCCGTCGTAGCCCGTGACGGTCGACGCCTTGGGGGCGAGCACCTGCTGGCCCGTCCTGAAGTACGGCGCGGAGAACGCGACGTCCTCGATCCGGTCGCAGGTGATCGTCATCGTGCGGACCACCATGTCGACCCGGCCCTCCTGGATGGCCGGGATGCGCTGGTTGGTCGGTATCGCCTTGAACTGGACGGCGTCGCGGTCGCCCAGGACGTCCTCGGCGATCCGCCGCACCAGGTCGATGTCGAAACCCTCCAGCGCGGCGCCCGTGGTGTTGGGGTCGCGGTAGCCCCAGCGGTAGCTGTTCTGGTCGACACCGACGATCAGCTTGCGCTTCTCGCCCGTACGGGCCTTGATCGCGGCGATCGTCGGACCGTCCGCGGCCGACGGCGCCAGCGTCTGCTTCTCGGGCGCCCGGCACGTCGAGTCCGCCGCATGGCCGGCCTCGGCGACGCCGGGGCCGCCGGTGCCGGTGCTGCCGTCGCCCTTCGACTGGGTCCAGGGCAGCACCAGCACGAACGCCAGGGCGAGGACGCAGACGACCGCCATCGCGCCCACCCCGCCCCAGCCCCGCAGACCGGCCCGCATCCGTCGAGCGCGCATCGTCACGCCCCCTCTCACCGGTACTCCGACAGCCTGCGGCCGATGCCGAGGACCGCGCCCGCCGCCGCCAGGACGGCGAGGACGGCCGCGCCCAGCGGCAGCCCGCCCATCGCGTCCAGGCCGTCGCCGGCCGCCTGCCTGAACTCGTGTTGCTCGTGGTCGAGCGCGCTCGCCAGGCTGGCGTCGACGCCGTCGAAGCACGCGCCGGTCGCGCCCTTCGTGCCGATCACCAGGGCCAGTGCCTGCTCGTAGTTGCCGTTGTCGTCCTGGGCGCGGGCCGCGGCGTGGCGCTTCTTCCACTCCGCCATGTTGCCCGCCGCCGTCGCGACCGGCTTCTCGCCGGCCCGGTCGTCGGCGAGCTTCGCCGCCGCCGCGAGGCCCTTGCCGAGGGTGGCCATCTCCTCGGTGAAGTCGTGGTCGTAGGCGTCGACCGTCGTGTCGCCGACCTTCACGGTCTCGGCGCCGCGGGCCACCAGGGTGAGGTTCTCGTTGCCGCGCGCCTTCAGCGAGGCGATACGGGCGTCGTGCAGGACGTCGAGGGAGCGTACGCCGTGGTCGTAGGAGTCGTTCAGCCCCGCGCGGGCCACGCTGTGACCGACGACCAGCCACAGCAGTACGACGGCGGAGGCCGCGGACGCCGCGACCAGGCCGTGGTTCAGCACCCGGTTCGTACGGCGGTAGTCGCGGTGCTGTGCCCAGGCGAGGGCGGCCAGCGCGAGGACGCCGAGGGCGATCGCCGCCCACGGGTACGGCTTCGCCGCCGCGTAGTCGTCCTGGAGGCGCTGGTTCTCCCTCTGGTAGAGGTCCTCGGCGGCCGGGAGCATCTCGTCCTGCATCTTCTGGTTGGCGTAGCGCAGGTACGCGCCGCCCACCGGGAAGCCCTGCCGGTTGTAGGTGCGGGCGCGCTCGACGAGGCCCTTGTACTCGGGGAGCAGGGTGTTGAGCTTCGTGATCGCCGTGGTGGAGGGGGAACCGGCGTCGGAGTTGTTCGCCGCGGTGACGAGCTTCGCGGCGGCCGTGTCGATGTCGTCCTCGTAGCGCTCGCGTGACGCTGCGCTCTCCTGGCCGCCCGCCAGGAAGCCGCCGGCCGCGGCCGTGTTGGCGTCGGCGAGCGAACGATAGATGTCCGCCGCGGCCGAACTGAGCGGCTGGCTCTTGTGCAGCACGTCGTCGGCGGCGGCCGCGCGGTCGCTCGTCTGCCAGGCGGTGACGGCGCCGAAGGCGACGACGAGGAGGGCGAGGACGGCGCCGATCGCACGGAGCCTGCCCGGCTCGGTGGTCGCGGCGGAACGCAACCGGTCGACACCCTCGGCGAATGCCGTCCGGCGGCCGGGCGGTGCCGCCGTGCCGGTTGTCGGCGGGTTTGCCACGTTTCCTGACCTCCCCCATGGTCAACTGTCCGCGCCAGTATCGCCGCTCGGCGCGGTGCGGCGCACCGGGCTGCGCCGGATCCTGATCGGATCGCGGCCGCCCGCTCCGCGAGTGAACACGTTGCGGGCGGGTGTTCGGTTCCGGGACGGGGCCGGCGCGGTTCGTCTGCGGCCGGTCGCGCGGTCCCCCGCGCTCCTGGGTGTCTGCCGTCACGTGTGCGGGAAGGGCCGGCTCCGCTGCGGGCCGACGCGGGTCGTGTGCGGCCGGTCGCGCGGTCCCCCGGGCTCCTGAAGGGCGACTGTCGCGTGTGGGGGAGGGGCGGGTCCGCCTGCCGCGGGCGTGCGGGCCGTCGGACCCGGCTCGCGGCGGCGGTCGGCTTCAGCGGCCGCCTGCCGCGGGCCGTCGGGAGACCCCGCACCGGTCAGTCCTCGAAGCACGCGCGGAGCCTCGCCTGCGCGGCGAGGCCCGCTTCCAGTCTGTCCAGGCCCAGCAACGCGGCTCCCATTACCGGGCGTTGCCGCACCACCCTCGGGACCGCCTTCGGCGCTCCGGCGGCCAGCCGTTCGCCGATGCCGTCGTCGAGCCGGCGGTGGCCCGCCGTGAGGACTCCGCCGCCCAGGAGCACCGGGGTCTCCTCCGCCAGGAGGTCCAGGCGGGTCAGGGCGACCGCGGCCATGCCGGCGACCTCCGCCGCCAGGCGGTCGACGACCGCGCGGGCCACCGCGTCACCGTCGGCGGCCGTCGCGAAGAGGACCGGGGTCAGCTCGTGGCGGCGGGACGCGGGGACGCGCTCCAGGTGGAGGGACTCGATGAGGGCGTACATCGTGGGCAGGCCGAAGTGGGCCGGGAGGGTGCGTGTCAGGGCGGTGGCGGGACCCCGGCCGTCCTCGGCCCGGGCCGCGTGCCACACGGCCTCCTCCGCGAGGGCCCACCCGCCGCCCCAGTCACCGGAGATCCGGCCGAGCGCCGGGAAACGGGCGGTGCGGCCGTCGGGGCGCATGCCGACGCAGTTGATGCCGGCGCCGCAGACGACGGCCACGCCCCGCGGCTCGGCGACGCCCGCCCGCAGGATCGCGAAGGTGTCGTTGCGGACCTCGACGGTCTTGCCCCAGGACCGCTCGTGCAGTGCCGCCGCCAACTGTTCCTCCTCGACGGGCAGGTCGGCGCCTGCGAGGCAGGCCGAGACGTGCGCCACCGAGGTGACGCCCGCGGCGGCGTACGCGCGCGTGACGGCCTCCGCGAGGGCGTCCACGGCGGGGCCCACGCCCACCACGGGCGGCCGGAAGCCGCCGCCGCGGGCCGTGGCGAGCACCTCCCCGTCGGCCGCCACGACCGCCACGTCGGTCTTGCTGTTGCCCGCGTCGACGGCGAGGACGCTCGCGCTCAGGCCCACGCCAGGTACTCCCGGTTGTGCGCGACGAGTTCGTCGGCCAGCCGTTCGGCGTACGCGTACTGGCCGATCAGGGGATGGGCGAGGAGGGCCCGGAAGACGCGGTCGCGGCCGCCGCGCAGCGCCGCGTCCAGGGCGAGGTCCTCGTAGGCGGTGACGTTCGCCGTCAGGCCCGCGTACAGCGGGTCCAGCGGCGCCACCGGCAGCGGGCGGGCGCCCTCGGGGCCGACCGCGGCCTGGACCTCGATCACCGCGTCGTCGGGCAGGAAGGGCAGCGTGCCGTCGTTGCGGGTGTTCACCACCTGGTGGGGGCTGCCGGAGCCGGTGAGCAGCGCGGCCGCCAGGTCCACGGCCGCCTCGGAGTAGTGGGCGCCGCCCCGCTTGGCGAGCAGCGCCGGCTTCTCGTCCAGCGCCGGATCGCCGTACATCTTCAGCAGCTCCCGCTCCATGGCCGCCACCTCGGCGGCCCGCGAGGGCTTGGTGCGCAGTTCGCGCACGACCTCGTCGTGGGCGTAGTAGTAGCGCAGGTAGTACGACGGGACCACGCCGAGCCGGTCCAGCAGGGGGCGCGGCAGGCGCAGGTCGGCGGCGATCGCGTCGCCGTGGCCGGCCAGCAGCGCGGGCAGGACGTCCTCGCCCCCGGGGCCGCCGAGGCGCACTCCCGTCTCCCAGGTGAGGTGGTTGAGACCCACGTGGTCGAGGTGGACCTCGGACGCGGCGACCCCCAGCAGGCCGGCGAACCTGCGCTGGAGGCCGATGGCCACGTTGCACAGCCCGACCGCCCGGTGCCCGGCCCGCAGCAGGGCGCGGGTGACGATGCCGACCGGGTTGGTGAAGTCGATGATCCAGGCGCGGGGGTTGGCGCGGCGGACCCGGTCGGCGATGTCGAGGACCACGGGGACCGTGCGCAGCGCCTTGGCCAGGCCGCCGGCGCCGGTCGTCTCCTGGCCGACGCAGCCGCACTCCAGGGGCCAGGTCTCGTCCTGCTCGCGGGCGGCCTGACCGCCGACGCGGAGCTGGAGCAGGACCGCGTCGGCGCCGTCGACGCCCGCCGCCAGGTCGGCGGTGGTGACGATGCGGCCGGGATGGCCCTGCCGGGCGAAGATGCGCCGGGCGAGTCCGCCGACCGGCTCCAGCCGCTCGGCCGCCGGGTCGACGAGGACCAGCTCCTCGACCGGCAGGGTGTCCCGCAGGCGGGCGAAGCCGTCGATCAGTTCTGGCGTGTAGGTCGAACCTCCGCCTACCACGGTGAGTTTCATGTCCGGCCTAGCCCTTCGCTCCGGTCGGGGTGACGCCCGCGGTGATCGTGACGCCCGCGGTGATCGTGGCAGCCGGGGTGATCGTGGCAGCCGGGGTGATCGTGGCGGCCGTGGCGGCCGTGGCGGCCGTGGCGGCCGGGGCGGCCGGGGCGGAAGCCGCTCTCCGGGTCGCTCTCCTGGCCTCTTCGGGGACGCGTGCGGGCATGACGGGGCCTCCCTGGGACGGACGGGGCGAAAGGGGACGAGGGTCGGTCAGCGTGAGGTGTCGAACACGTCGTCGCGGGTGGCCGCCAGCGCGCTCTCCAGCGCGCCGCGCAGCACCGGCCGTTCGGTGACCTCGCCGACGACGAGCTTCGGCCGGGACGCGGCCAGTTCCTCCAGCTCGGCCTGGACGAGGGCGCGCAGCGCCTCGCCGCCGGCGGTCAGACAGGCGCCGCCGAGGACGACGAGTTCGGGGTCGAGGACGGAGACGAGGGAGGCGAGACCGGTCGCGAGCCGGGTCGCGTAGACGCCCAGCAGTTCCCGCAGCGGGCCGTCGTCCTCGGCGGCGGCCCGTGCGACGAGGGCGGCGGCGGTCTCGGCGTACGGGCCCGGGGGAATGCCGGTGACGCCCAGTTCGCGGGCCAGTTCCGGCAGGGCCTGGGAGCCGGCGAGCTCCTGGTAGCCGCCGCTGTTGGCCTTGGTGACCTGTCGGACCAGGGGCGCGCCCGGCACGGGCAGGAAGCCGATCTCGCCTGCGCCGCCGGTCCGGCCGCGGTGCAGCCGGCCGCCGAGGACGAGGGCGGCGCCGAGGCCCTCCTCGTTCCACAGCAGCACGAAGTCCTCGTGCCCGCGGGCCGCGCCGAGCCGCTGTTCGGCCACGGCCACCAGGTTGACGTCGTTCTCGTACTCCACCGGCATCGGCAGGGCCGCTGCGAGCTCGTCGAGCAGCGTGGGCGAGTGCCAGCCCGGCAGGTGGGAGGCGTAGCGCAGCCGGCCGGTGGTGGGGTCGAAGGCCCCCGGCGTGGCGACGACCAGCCGCCGCACGTCGTCCCGGGCGAGCCCGGCGGCCTTCACCGCGCCGTCCAACGCCTCGGTGACCTGCCGTACGACGGACCCCGCGCCCCTTCTGCCCGGCGTGGGCACCTCGTACGTGCCCACCGTGCGGCCGGTGAGGTCGGCGACGGCGGCCAGGACGCGCTCGGGGGTGACGTCGAGGCCGGCGGCGTGACCGGCGGCCGGGTTCACCCCGTACAGCCGGGCGCCCGGTCCCGGCCGGCCCTGCGTGGTGCCGGTGGCCAGGACCAGCCCCGCCGCCTCCAGACGGGCCAGGAGCTGGGAGGCGGTCGGCTTGGACAGGCCGGTGAGCTTGCCGATCCGGGTGCGGGACAGCGGGCCGTGGGCCAGCAGCAGGTCCAGGGCGGCGCGGTCGTTCATGGCACGCAGGACGCGCGGCGTGCCCGGCGTTCCGGCGGTTCCTGCCACGGGGCCGCACCTGCCTCTCCCGGTCGCCCGGCTTCTCGGTGGTCCGGCAGGGAGGGCCACCTGGAGCCCTGCTCCCCTCACACCGATCACTGTTAGGAAAGTTTCCTGTTCTATGCGGGGAAGGTAAGCCCGATGTCCGGGGGCGTCAAGGGGGAGGCGGAGGGGCGCGACGGAGGAGTGGAGTGCCGGGGGCCGGGGGCCGGGACGGGACACGCAGGAACGCCCGCCCCCTCACGGGACGGGCGCTGGGGAACCCGCGTTACTTCGGCGCCCCCGGCGGTGCCAGGGGCGTCAGCGGGGAGGCTGCCGCCGCCTGCGGGGAAGCCGGGTTGGAGTACGCCGACGGGGCGGCGACACCGGCCGTCGGGTCGTTGTCCGGGTCCTGCTCCGGCGGGACCGTGGCGCCGCCGACGATGCGGATGTCCGCCGCGTCGAACGCGCGCTTGATCCGCCAGCGCAGCTCGCGCTCGACGGTCAGGGACTTGCCGGGCATCGTCTTCGCGGAGACGCGGACCACCATCGAGTCGATCAGGACGCTGTCCAGGCCGAGCACCTCGATCGGGCTCCACAGGAGCTCGTTCCAGGGCTCCTCCTTGTTCATCTTCTCGGCGACCTCGACGAGGGTGGACCGGACGCGGTCCAGGTCCTCGGACGCCTTGACCGTGACGTCCACCCCGGCCGTCGCCCAGCCCTGCGAGAGGTTGCCGATCCGCTTGACCTCGCCGTTGCGGACGTACCAGATCTCGCCGTTGTCGCCGCGCAGCTTGGTCACGCGCAGGCCGACCTCGATGACCTCGCCGGAGGCGACGCCCGCGTCGATCTGGTCGCCGACGCCGTACTGGTCCTCGAGGATCATGAACACGCCGGACAGGAAGTCCGTGACCAGGTTGCGGGCGCCGAAACCGATCGCGACACCCGCGACACCGGCGGACGCCAGCAGCGGGGCCAGGTCGATCTCGAAGGCGCCGAGGACCATCAGGGCGGCGGTGCCGAGGATGAGGAAGCTCGCCACCGACCGCAGCACCGAGCCGATCGCCTGCGACCGCTGCCGGCGCCGCTCGACGTTGACCAGCAGACCGCCCAACCCCGTGCCGTCGCCCGCCTGGACCGTGCGGTTCATCCGGTCGATGAACTTGGTGATGGCCCGCCGCACCACCATGCGCAGCACCGCGGCGATCACCAGGATCAGCAGGACCCGCAGGCCGATCGCGAGCCAGGTCGACCAGTTCTCCTCGACCCAGCTGGCGGCGTTCGTCGCGCCCTCCTGGGCGTCCTGCAGGCTCGGGACGATCACGGAGGTCGGCGACTCCGAGGGGGCCGGCGACGGTGACGGACCGGCGGCCCTCAGGGCGGCGGACAAGGACACGACAGGTACCTCCAGGTGCGGCACTGCTCCCTCCGGCGCGGCGGTCAAGGTGGTCCAGGTCACGAAAAGGTCACCGGCGGGGCAGGACCACCACACTAACGGGGCATTGTGTGTGCTTCGGCGGGATGTCCGAAGGAGAGGCCGTGTTCCCCCGCGCTCGAACAGGTCGGGGCGCGGGGGATGCATCCGGGTGTGGTCGAAAACACTCCCGGCCCGTTACCGGGACATGGTGGCGCGTCCACCAGGCAAGAGGGGACACTGACCTCAGTTCGTCCCGGCGCGAGCCACGCGCCGCCGACGCCCAAGGAGGCATCCGTGCCGCATGTCCTGGTCCTGAACGCGTCGTACGAGCCCCTCGGCGTCGTACCGCTCCGCCGCGCGCTCGTCCTCGTCCTGGAGAACAAGGCTGTCTCCCTGGAGGAGTCCGGCGCCTTCCTGCACAGCGCGACCGTCACAGTCCCCGCACCCAGCGTGGTCCGGCTCAAGCGATTCGTCCGGGTTCCCTACCGGGGGCCCGTTCCGCTCACCCGCCGGGCGCTCTTCGCCCGCGACGGGGGCCGGTGCATGTACTGCGGTGGCGTCGCAACCAGCGTCGACCACGTCATCCCGCGCAGCCGCGGGGGCAAGCACGTCTGGGACAACGTCGTGGCGTCCTGCCGGCGCTGCAACCACGTCAAGGCCGACCGCCACCTCGTCGAGATCGGCTGGCGACTGCGGCACAAACCCGCCCCGCCCACCGGTCTGGCCTGGCGCATCATCGGGACCGGCCACCGGGACCCGCGCTGGCTGCCGTACCTGCAGCCGTACGGCGCGGACGACGCCCTGGCCCGGATCGACGGCATCTCCGCCTGACCGATCCGGGCTTTTGCATGCCCCGTGGCACCGATGCGCCACGGGGCCCGCCGGGCCGGGCCCCGCGCCGGTCAGCGCGGTGCGGTCTCCCGGCGGGTGCCGCGCGCCGCGAACAGGGCCGTGCCCAGCGCGAACGCCGTGCCGGCCGCCGCCCACGACCACGGCCGGTCGCCCGGCTGCACCGGCCAGGCCCACACCGTGACCGCCCGGCCGGCCACACCGGCCGACGCCGGGATCACCGCGCCGACGTAGCCGAGGACCGGCAGCCAGCTCAGGCGGGCACCGAGCACGACCGCCGCGGCGGCCGTGACGCCGGTGCAGCCCAGCAGATTGCGGAGCAGGGGAGCGGGGCCGAGGGCCGGGCCGGCGTCGAGGACGGTGAGCGCCAGCAGCGCGCCCGCGAGCGCGGCCGGGCCGAGCAGGTGGGCCAGCCGGCGAGGCCACCAGGGGCGTACCGCCGTCCGGTCCAGCTCGTCGAAGGGGGTGGACAGGCTCACGCCGATCACCGCGGCGGCCAGCGCCGGGACCACGGCGACCAGGGCCCCCACCCGAGCCGGACCGGGGGCGGCGCCGCCCGTCCGCAGTGCCGCCCACCCGGCGAGGGCGACCGTCCCGGCGAGCACGGCCGGGGCCCAGGACAGGCCGCGGGAGCGGGCGTACAGCAGGGCTCCGGTCACAGCGCGGGCACCCCGTCCGGATCGCAGTCGCCCGCCGTGGCGAAGTACTCCGTCAGCCAGGCGCGGCGCTCGTCCGCGGCCATCGACGCGAGGCGCGCACGGGCGGTCCGTCGCTCGCGGAGCCCGGCGCGGGCGGCCTCGTCGCCATGTGCGTCCAGTGCGTCGAAGTGCTCCTGCGCGGGCTTCGGCGCGAGGAGGTTCGCCACGGCGTCGTCCGCGCGGCTCACCCGCGGGTCCGACGGCCCCTCGCAGTCGCCGCGGCCCTGGAGCGCCGCCACGGCCTCCCACGCGTACTGCTCCGGATCGGTCAGCCGGCCCCTTGCGAAAGTCCGGCCCATCGGCGTCAGCATGGGCAGCTCCGCCTCCTCGGGGCGGGGCGCTCCCGGCCGGTCCTCGAACCGGACCGGCAGGTTCCGTACGCCTTCCAGTCGGCCGGTGACACCCGAGAGGGCGGTCCTGACCTGCGGCAACAGGTCTCCGTAGCGGGCGTTCACGCAGATCTGCGGAGTGGTCGAGGTGTCACAGACCTGGCGGTCGCCGACCGGATCGGTGCGCCACAGCCCGGCACCGCCCTGCACCAGCAACGTGCCCGCCGCCGTCGCCGCCACGAGCGGCAGCAGGGCCGTGTACCGGCGCCGCGCCGCGTACGCCAGGACGGCGGCCGCCGCGAGGCCTGCCGCCCACACCGCCGCGGCCACGGACTGCCACACCACCGGAACCAGGCCCTCCGGGACGGGGAGCGCCGGGTTCAGCCGGCGGCCGGCGCCGGTGCCCGCCCGCGACGCCAGGCCCAGCGCGACATACCCGCCCACCGCCAGCAGCGGCGCCGCCGGCCGCCGGGGGACCAGCCGCCCCACCACCTGGCCGGCCACCGCGGCGGCCGCCACCGCCACCGCGTCCGTCGGCAGCAGCTCCAGGCCGGGCCCGTCCCCCCGGGCGTACGGCCAGGTCGCCAGCAGCGCCCCGGCCGCCGCCGTCAGGTACCCGGCCGTCGTCCACCCGGCCACCGGCAGCGCCGACGCGAGGAACCGCGCCAGCGGCCCGCGCGCGGCCGTCCCCCACAATTCCTCCGTACGCCGCCGGCGCTCCCGCCCGCCCTGCCGGCAGCCCGCCGTCGCGGCCAGCGGCAGGACCACCAGCAGGACGCCGTGCAGTTCGGCGCGGGTCTCGGCCCAGCCGCCCTGCCAGCGGTCCGCCGCCGCGGCCAGCAGCCCGGCGGCCGTCACGAGGACCGCCAGTCCCGCCCAGGGGGCGAACCCGCGCAGCGTCTCGGCGCGCAACGGGTGCACGCGGACCGGCGCGCGCCCCGGTGCCGTGAGCGTGCGGCTCATCGCGCCGCCCCTTCCCGGAGCGCGGGGCGGGCGCGGTGGGCCCGCAGCGCCGCCGTGTAGCCGCGCTCGATCGGGTTGTCGCCCACTCCGTCGCCCGTGCCGTCCTCGCCCAGCGCGCTCAGTGACCCGGGCGTGCCGCGGTAGGCGACCCGGCCCGCGTCGAGCAGGGTGACCTCCGTGCAGGCGGCGGCCACGTCCTCCACCAGGTGTGTCGAGACGATCACCGTGGCGGAGGCGCCCAGTCCGCGCAGCAGCGCCCGGAACTCCACCCGCTGCTCGGGGTCCAGGCCCGCGGTGGGCTCGTCCAGGAGCAGCACGTCGGGGTCGTTGACGAGGGCCTGCGCGATGCCGAGCCGGCGGATCATGCCACCGGACAGCGTCCGCACCTTCGCGTCGACACGGCCGCCGAGGCCGACCCGTTCGACGGCCCTCTCGACGGCGGCCGGGGTGTCGGCGACGGGCACCTCCTTCAGCCAGGCCACGTACGCGACGAACTCGCGGACCGTGAAACCCGGGTAGTACCCGAACTCCTGGGGGAGGTAGCCCAGTCGGCGGCGGACCGGGCCGCGCCGCCCGGCCTCGCCGACGTCCTCGCCGAGGATCTCCACCCGCCCCTCGGCGGGCGGCGCGACCGTGGCCAGCACCCGGATCAGCGAGGTCTTCCCGGCGCCGTTCGGCCCGAGCAGGCCGTGCACCCCCCGGCCCAGGGTGAGGTCCACCCCGTCGAGGGCGACGGTCCGGCGGTGCCGGACACGCAGTCCGGTCACTCGTATCGTGCTCAAGGGATCTCCATCGGGCGGACGGGCAGAGGTGTGCCGGTCGGTGGGTGGGCGGGCGTGGGGCGGGGTGGCCAGCCGGCGGGTGCGGGTGCGGGTGCGGGCGTGGGTGTGCCGGGGTGGCCGGTCGGTGGCCGGATGTGCGTCGGGGTGTGCCGGGGTGGCCGGTCCGTGACCGGACGTGCGTCAGGGCGTCCGGTCGTAGGCGGAACGGCGGGCGGCCAGCGCGGCGGCGGAGAGCACCGCCGCGGCCGCCCACGCGCCCTGGGCGAGAGGGCCGTCGAGGACGACGGTGAGCTGTTCGGCCAGCCGGTCCGGCGGGGCGCCGGACGGCGAGGCCGCCGCCGGTGCGAGCACCGCGCACAGCCAGCCCCCGCCGGTCACCGCCGCGCCGGTCCGGGAACCGACGTACCCGGCCAGGGCCAGCGAGGCCAGCGTCAGCGCGAGCCCCGGCAGCAGCCAGGCCGCCGCGCCCGGCGCACCCGAGCCGGGCAGCAGCAGCCCGGCCAGCGTCAGCACCGGCAGGCAGACCAGCAGTACGGCGGCCGTCCGGGTCAGCAGCAGCCGCAGCCCGCCGGCGGGTGAGGCCGCGGCGATCTCGTGCACCGGGTCGGCGTGCGGCCCGTACGACAGGGCCACCCCGAGGACCGGCACGACCGGCGCGAGGGCCAGCAGCAACGGCCGCGCCCCGGTCACCCCGGCCCCGTACGCCAATCCGACCGCCCCCAGCGCCACGGCCACCACGGCGACGGACCAGGCGCCCCGCACGGCGGGGCCCGCCGCCCACAGGACGCGGGCGAGGCGGGGGACGCGGACCGGCGCGGGTTCGGCGCTCGCCGCCCGGCGGGAGGAGCGGCCGGTGCGGCGCGCGGCGAGGCGGCCGACGGTGCGCGACGACCAGAGGCGGGCGCGGGGGAAGGCGGCTGCGGGAGCGGGCCGCGCGGGAGCGGGCGGCGGTGGCGTGGCCCCGCTCGCCGGCGCCGGTGCCGGTGCCGTGCCGGGGGCGGCTGCCGGTGCGGGGTTCAAGGCCTCTCGGAGCACCGCCCCCCGTACCTGCTCCAGAACGGCCCCCGCGGCACCCTCCCGTACCGCGCGGGACACGCGGGTCGCGCAGGCCGTGCAGTGCTCCAGGTGCCGCTCCAGGGACCAGGCGTCGGACTCCGGGAGGGTGCCGTCGGCGTAGCGGGCGGCCAGGGCGTCGGTCGCGTGCCGTCGGGTGGGGTTCATGCCGGGCCTCCCGCCGGAGTCGGGTGCAACTGGGCGAGTGCCGCGCGCAGTTCGGCACGGGCGCGCATGGCGCGGGTCTTGACGGTGCCCTCGGGGATGCCGAGCAGCCGGGCGGCCTCGCGGGTGGTGAGCCCGTCGACGACGGTCGCGCGCAGCACCTCCCGCAGCTCGGGCGGGATCCGGTCGAGGGCGGTGCCGACGTCGCCGAACTCCAGCCCCGCCAGCACCCGCTCCTCCGCGGACGGCAGGGCCGCCGCCGGTGCCCGCTCCACCCGCTCGGTGTCCATCGGCGCCGTCTCGATCCGCGCGGAGCGCTCCTGCGCCCGTCGCGCGTCGACCAGCCGCCGGGCGGCGATGGTCCACAGCCAGCCACCGGCCTCGCCGCCGCGGTGTCCGGCCGCCGACCGCCACACGGTCACGAACGTGTCCTGCACCACCTCCCGCACCACCTCGGGATCGGCGCAGCGCCGGGTGAGCCGCGCGTGCAGCCAGCCGGCGTGCCGGTCGTACAGGGTGGCCAGGGCGCCGGCGTCCCCGTCGGCGACGGACCGCAGCAGCGCGGCGTCCGTGCCGTCCTCACCGTGGCCCCTCATGGGGCGGAACAGTCTCACACCTTGTTTGTCGGTCGGCCCGGTACCGACGGTTCACGCCGGAACCCGCACGGCGCGCGGTCTGCCGTAATCGCCCCACATTGGGGAGAATGTCAGGGTGAGAAATGTGACGAGATGCGTGTTGCCCGATACGGGGACGTCTGCCGCCGCGCCCACTGGGTAGGGCTTTTGCGGTAACCCGCGAACACCGCCGGACACCGTCGGGCACCGCCAGACACCGTCCGACGCTGTCGAGCGCCGTACGACGACGCCGCGCACCCCGTACGACGGCGCCGTCCCCGAACAAGGAGGCCATCGTGGTCGCACCGGCACACCAGCTGCTCCCGGACCGTTCCAAACGCCCGGCGGCGCCGTCCGCCTACACCGAGGAACCCCACCTGTACGCGTGCAGCGCGGAGGGCGCCCGTACCGAGGCCCCGCTGACCAGCGAGCCCCCGCTGCCCGACGCCGAGCCCCTCACCAGTGAACCGCCGCTCGCCGCCGCGGACCCCGACTTCACGAGGCCGTAGATGACCGCACCCCTCGGAGAGGACCTCACCCGGCTCGCCGCGCTGCACGGCGTCGCCGTCTCCTACCGGCCCTCCCCGGACCGCACGGTCACCGCCTCCGCCGCCGCCGTCACCCGCGCCCTGGCCGCCCTCGGCGTGGACGCGGGCACCCCGGAGGCGACCCGTGCCGCGCTGGCCGACCGGGAACGCGAACTGGCCGGACGGCTGCTGCCGCCGACCGTGGTCCGCTGGAGCGGCGGCGCCGAGCCGGACGCCCTCGCCGCCCTTCCCGAAGGCACCCGCCTGCTGGTCGAGACCGAGCGGGGCGAGACCCAGGCCTGCCTCGACCGGCTCCCGCCGGGCGTCCACACGATGATCGCGACCGCGCCCGACGGCCGCACCGCCCGCGCCCACCTGGTCGTGGCCCCGCCCCGGCTGCCCACGCCCGCCGGACGCTCGTACGGCCTCCTCGTCCAGCTCTACTCCCTGCTGTCCGACCGCTCCTGGGGCATGGGCGACCTCGGGGACCTCGCCGAGCTGGCCGGCTGGGCCGGGCGGGCGCTCGGTGCCGGATTCGTGCAGGTCAACCCGCTGCACGCGGCCGTCCCCGGCACCCCCACCGACCCCTCCCCGTACCGGCCCTCCTCCCGCCGCTTCCCCGACCCGGTGCACCTGCGGATCGAGGACGTCCCCGAGTTCGCGTACGTCACCGACCCCGAGCGGCTGCGGGGGCTGCGAGGACTGCGGGAGAACGCCGCGCGGCTGCGGGAGACCGTCCTCGACAAGGGGGCGCTGATCGACCGGGACGCCGTGTGGGAGCTGAAGCGGGAGGCGCTGGAGCTGATCGCCGCCGTACCGCTCGGGCCGGGCCGGCGCGCGGCCTACTGCGACTTCCTCGCCCGCGAGGGGCAGTCCCTGGAGGACCACGCCACCTGGTGCGCGCTGGCCGAGGTGCACGGCTCCGACTGGCACCGCTGGCCGCGGGGGCTGCGCGACCCGCGCTCCGCCGAGACCGCCCGGGCCCGGCTGGAACTGATGGACCGCGTCGACTTCCACTCCCGTCTCGCCTGGCTCACCGACGCCCAGCTCACCGCCGCCCAGCGCGTCGCGCGGGAGGCCGGCATGCCCCTCGGGATCGTGCACGACCTCGCGGTCGGCGTGCACCCCGGCGGCGCCGACGCCTGGGCCCAGCAGGACCACCTCGCGGCCGGCATGTCGGTAGGCGCGCCCCCGGACGCCTTCAACGCCCGCGGCCAGGACTGGGGCCTGCCCCCGTGGCGTCCCGACCGCCTCGCCGAGTCCGGCTACGCCCCGTACCGCCGCCTCCTGCGCGCCCTCTTCCGCTACGCCGGCGCCCTGCGCATCGACCACGTGATGGGGCTGTTCCGGCTCTGGTGGGTCCCCCAGGGCGAGCCGCCCACCGAGGGCACCTACGTCCGCTACGACGCCGAGGCCATGCTCGCCGTGCTGGTCCTGGAGGCGTCCCGGGCCGGCGCGGTGGTGATCGGCGAGGACCTCGGCACCGTGGAGCCCGGCGTGCGCGAGGCCCTGCGCGAACGCGGGGTGCTCGGCACCTCCGTCCTGTGGTTCGAACGAGACTGGGAGGGCGACGGCCGCCCGCTGCCCCCCGGCCACTGGCGCGCCGACTGCCTCGCCACCGCCACCACCCACGACCTGCCCTCCACCGCCGCCCGCCTCACCGGCGAACACGTCGAACTCCGCCACCGGCTCGACCTGCTGGCCCGCCCGCTGGAGGAGGAACGCGCGGAGGCCGCCGCCGACACCGGCGAGTGGCTCGACCTGCTGTCCCGGCTCGACCTGCTCCAGGGCACCGGCGGAGGCGGCGACACCTCCTCGGAGGAGGCCGAGATCCAGGCCCTCCACCGGTTCCTGCTGCGCACCCCCGCCCGCATGATCGGCGTCTGGCTCCCGGACGCCGTCGGTGACCGCCGCCCGCAGAACCTTCCCGGCACCTGGGACCAGTACCCGAACTGGCGCCTGCCGGTCGCGGACGCCGACGGCCGGCCCATCACGCTGGAGGAACTGTCGGCGTCCCCGCGCCTGCACGCGCTGATGGAGGTGCTGCGGGAGGAGGCCGACGGGTGAGGGCGGCGAGTGAGCCGACGGGTGGGGGCGATGCGTGGGCAGCCGGGTGGAGGCTACGTGCGGGGCGGGCGCGGGGGTGCGACGCGTGGGGGCGGGCGCGTGGGGTGGCCGTGCGTGGTGTCCGTGCCTCGTGCGCCACCTCATACGGCACCCCGGACGCGCGCGTCCGAACCCCGTTCGCTAACTTGGCACCGTGGACAAGAAGAACGCCCTGCGCGCCGGCGCCCTGGCTGCCGGTACGACGCTGATGATGCTGCTCATGTCGTCCCCCGCGCTCGCGCTGACCCGCGACGACGGCGACGACCCCGGTCCGGGCCTCAGCGTCATCGAGACGCTCGGCCTCTACGTGCTGGCTCCGCTCGCCCTGTTCGCGGCCATCACCGGCCTGGTGTGGGTGCTGGACCGGTCGAAGGACCGCGGCGACACCACCAGCTCCAACATCACCGTGAAGGGCGACGCTGCCAAGGCTGCCAAGGCCGGCTGACCCTTCCCCCGGCACACCTCTCGAGGGCGCCGTCCCCGCCGTCCGTACGCGCACACCGCCGTACGACGCCGGAGACGGCGCCCTCGCGCGTCGTACGGCCACCGCGCGCCGACCGTCCACGACTTTTACGACGTTCACGACGTCCACGGGTGCGGCGCGGTGAGCCGCCGCGCCTTCCACGGTGCCTACTGCTGTGACCGGCATTGTTCACCGGTCGCTGAACTGCGAGCAATAGTCTCATCGTGTGATTGACCACGGATTTTTCGACCGGACCGGACGGCGCGTCACCCTACGGGAGGTGGGCGACGAGAACTGGCGTGCAGTCGCTGACATCGTGCCTCTCGACGAGCAGCGAAGCTATGTCCCCGCCATGGCAGCCCGCTATCTCTTGTTGTCGATGCGTGAGGACAGTTGGAACTCGCTGGCTGTCTACGCCGACGACGTGGTCGTCGGACACGTCATGTGGGGTCTGGACGAGGACGGCTCGCACTGGATCGGGGGAATGCTGATCGATGGCACCGAGCAGGGCAAGGGCCTCGGCCGCGCCCTTCTGCTGACCATGAGGGGCTGGTTGGCGGCGCAGGAGGACTGCTGGACGATCCGGCTGGCGTATCAGCCGGACAACACCGCCGCCGGACGGCTCTACACATCGCTGGGTTTCGTGCCGACGGGAGCGGTCGATGGTGACGAGGTCATCGCCGAGTTGGCACCAAGCCAGGTCGGTAATGGCTGAGAGATGACGGGGACGGCTCACCGGGCCCGGTCATGCTGCGGCTGAGTGGGGTGTCCGCCCCAGCGGATGCCCTTCTCGCTGCGGATACGAGCACGCTCGCGGCGTTGGGCAGCCAGAATGTCGGGGTGGCGGGCGTTGGCGTTGCGCCAGTGCAGGTAGGCGTGCGGGGCACGGGTCTGGACGGGGTGGTTCAGATGGTGGGAGTTGGCCAGGGCGAACTGCAGCAGCGGTCCGAAGTGGGCCCCGATGGGGCCGGCCCAGGAGGCATTGGTCGGGGTGAAGCACAGCTCCACCTTGTTTTTCTTCGCCCAGGCGCGGATCTTGGTGCCCTTGTGCCACGTCGCGGACCGTGTCCTCCTCGGCTTGGACCAGTTGTGCGATGACTGGCACGCGGTTCCCGCCGACCGAGGCCAGCAGCATCATCGCCCGCCGGTAGCGCACCGAGTTGGTGCTGCCTCGGCGCACGATCTGCTGCAGCCGCTGCCCCTCCTGATCGGTCAGCCTGCGGATTCGAACGGGCTCCGCCACCACGCCTCCACCTGTAGGACGGCCTGTCGGCTCACATCCAACCGGCCCCACACCCACCAACGCGAACCGCAACCCGGTGAACCATCGCGGTCAGAGCACTACGGATGCGGTGCGGTGAGGTACCGCTGCACGGTCGGTGCCAACCAAGCCACGGCCTCCTGCCGGGTCAGCGCCGCCTCCGTCTCTTCGGCCGGCTCACCCTCGCCCTCGACACCCTCCCCTCCCGCTTCCGTCACCTCCTCGTCATCCCGCAGTACGAGGTCGAGAGGGTCCTGGAGCGGCGGGCGGTCGAGGCGGGGGCGGAGTTCCGGTACGAGACCGAGGTGACCGGGCTGGCCCAGGACGCGGACGGGGTGACGGTCGAGGTCCGGACCTCCGCCGGTGGCACCGGCACGCTCCGCGCCGAATACGTCGTCGGCGCCGACGGCATGCGCAGCGCTGTACGGAACGCCCTCGGGCTCCCCTTCCCCGGCCGCTCCGTCATCCGCTCGGTCGTCCTGGCCGACGTCCGTCTCGCCGAGGAACCCGAGACGCTGCTCACCGTCAACGCCGTCGGCGACGCCTTCGCCTTCCTCGCGCCCTTCGGCGACGGCTACCACCGGGTGATCGCCTGGAACCGGGCCCGCGACGTCCCCGACACCGAGCCCCTCGGCCTCGACGAGGTCAAGGAGGTCACCCGGTTGGCCCTCGGCCGTGACTTCGGGATGTACGACGCCCGCTGGGTGTCCCGCTTCCACAGCGACGAACGCCAGGCGCCCGCCTACCGCGTCGGGCGCGTCCTCCTCGCCGGGGACGCCGCGCACGTGCACACCCCGGCCGGCGGGCAGGGCATGAACACCGGTCTCCAGGACGCGGCCAACCTGAGCTGGAAGCTCGCCCAGGTGGTCGACGGACACGCGGCCGCCGGCCTCCTCGACACCTACCAGGCCGAACGCCACCCCGTCGGCAGGTCGGTCCTCCGCAGCAGCGGCGGCATCGTCCGCCTCGCCATGGCCAAGCGCCCCTGGGCCCTGGCCCTGCGTGCCGCGTTGACCACGTTCCTGAACCACGTCGGTCCCGCCCGGCGCGGGGCGGTCGGCCAGGTCACCGGCGTCGGCTACCGCTACCCGGCCCCGCGCGGCGCCCACCGCCTGACCGGAGCGCGCGTCCCCGACGTCATCTTCGCGGACGGCAGCCGCCTGTACGAGGCCCAGCGCGGCGGCCGTTTCGTCCTCGTCACCCCGCCGGGCGCCCACGACGCCCACGGCGGACCGGACATGCCCCGCGAGGACCGCCTGGCGGTGCGGCACTGGGCGAGCGACCGGCGCACGGCACTGCTGGTGCGGCCCGACGGGTACGTCGCCTGGGCGGCCGACGACGCGTGCCCGGCGGCGATCGGGGCGGCACTCGCGACGCACGTCGGCTGAACCTCCTGCCGCCTGCCGCCTGCCGTCTGATGTCCGCCGCCCGCCATCCGCCGTCCGCGACTACCGTTCCGTCGCGAGCAGCAGTTCCCTCAGCAGGTCGGCCAGCTGGCCGGCCCGTCCGGCGTCCAGGGCCGCGGTCAGGGCCTCCGTCTGGACGGCGAGACCCGCGCCCACCGCCTCCTCGACCAGTGCCAGGCCCTGTTCGGTGAGGGTCACCCGCAGACCCCGGCGGTCGTGCGGGTCGGGGGAGCGGCGCAGGAGCCCGGCCCCTTCCAGCTTGTCGAGGCGGCCGGTCATGCCGCCGGTGGTGAGCATCAGCGTCGCCGACAGCTGGCGGGGCGAGAGGGTGTACGGCTCGCCGGAGCGGCGCAGGGTGGCCAGCACGTCGAACTCGCCGCGCGAGATCCCGAGGCCCGCGTAGGCCTTCTCCATGCGGTCGCCCATCGCGCGGGCGAGCCGGGAGACGCGGCCGAAGACCTCCATGGCGGTGGTGTCGAGGTCGGGCCGTTCGGCCGCCCACTGCTCGACGATCGCGTCGACCGGATCCCTGCGCTGTCCACTCATGCGGGGAGTATCCGCCCGCTTCCGGTCGGCCGCAAGAAAGTAGCTTGACGGCAAGTTGCTTAGCATTAAGCTAATTACCGTCAAGCCGCTTTCCTTGAGAGGGGTGCCGGTCATGAACCGGGCCGCGACCGTCCTGCTCACCGCCCTCGCCCCCATCTCCTGGGGCACCACCTACGCCGTCACCACCGAGTTCCTGCCGGCCGACCGCCCGCTGTTCACCTCCCTCATGCGCGCCCTGCCCGCGGGCCTGTTGCTGCTCGCCCTCGTCCGGGTGCTGCCCCACGGCGTCTGGTGGGGCAGGGCGGCGGCGCTCGGCGCCCTCAACATCGGCGCGTTCTTCCCGCTCCTGTTCCTCGCCGCGTACCGGATGCCGGGCGGCATGGCGGCCGTCGTCGGCTCGGCGGGACCGCTGTTCGTCATCGGGTTCTCGGCACTGCTGCTCGGGCAGCGGCCCGCCGCCCGCACCCTGCTGACCGGGGTCGTGGCCGCGTTCGGGGTCAGTCTGGTCGTGCTGAGGGCGACCGGAGGACTGGACGCGATCGGGCTGTCGGCGGCGGTCGCCTCCACGGTCTCGATGTCGGCCGGTCTCGTCCTGGCCAAGAGGTGGGGCAGCCCCGAGGGGGTCGGCCCGCTGGCGCTCGCGGGCTGGCAGCTGACCGTCGGCGGCCTGCTCGTCGCACCCCTCGCCCTCCTCGTCGAGGGTGCCCCGCCCGTCCTGGACGCCCCGGCCGTCGGCGGCTACCTCTACCTGGCGCTGGCGGGCACGGCGGTCGCGTACTGGCTGTGGTTCCGCGGGATCGGCCGGCTCAGCGCCACCCAGGTCACCTTCCTCGCGCCGCTCTCCCCGCTGACCGCGGCCGTGGTCGGCTGGGCGGCCCTCGGGGAGACGCTGACGGCCGTGCAGCTGGCCGGCATGGCACTGGCGTTCGGCGCGACCGTGGCCGGCCAGCTCGGCCCGCGCCGGACGGCGACCGCAGTGACCGCCCCCACCCCCGCCCCCGCGACCTCCACCACTCCCGTGGCCCCCACCCCCGCCCCCGCCCTCGCGGCCCCCGCCCCCGCCACTCCCGTGACCCCCACCCCCACCCCCGCCGTCGGCGCGGTCCGCCCGGAAGGTTCCCCGCAGGCACGGGAGAAGGTCGTCGCCCGACGCGGTGCCTCCGTGGAAGGATGACGCAACCGACACATTCACGAGGAGATGACCGCGTGCCTGGCACAAACCTGACTCGCGAAGAGGCGCAGCAGCGGGCGAAGCTGCTCGCCGTTGACTCGTACGAGATCGATCTCGACCTGTCCGGTGCGCAGGAGGGCGGGACCTACCGGTCCGTGACCACGGTGCGCTTCGACGTCGCGGAGGAGGGCGCCGAGTCCTTCATCGACCTGGTGGCGCCGACCGTCCACGAGGTGACGCTCAACGGGGACCGGCTCGACCCGGCCGAGGTGTTCGCCGACTCCAGGATCGCCCTGCCCGACCTGCCGGCGGGCCGCAACATCCTGCGCGTCGTCGCCGACTGCGCCTACACCAACACCGGTGAGGGGCTGCACCGGTTCGTCGACCCGGTCGACGAGCAGGCCTACCTGTACACGCAGTTCGAGGTGCCGGACGCCCGCCGCGTCTTCGCCTCGTTCGAGCAGCCCGACCTCAAGGCGACCTTCCAGTTCACGGTGAAGGCGCCGAGCGGCTGGACCGTCATCTCCAACTCGCCGACGCCGGAACCCAAGGACGACATCTGGGTGTTCGAGCCGACCCCGCGGATCTCCACGTACATCACCGCGCTGATCGTCGGCCCGTACCACTCCGTGCACAGCGTGTACGAGAAGGACGGCCAGAGCGTGCCCCTCGGCATCTACTGCCGTCCCTCGCTCGCCGAGTTCCTCGACTCGGACGCGATCTTCGAGGTCACCCGGCAGGGCTTCGACTGGTTCCAGGAGAAGTTCGACTACGCGTACCCGTTCGGGAAGTACGACCAGCTGTTCGTACCGGAGTTCAACGCGGGCGCGATGGAGAACGCGGGCGCGGTGACCATCCGCGACCAGTACGTCTTCCGGTCCAAGGTGACCGACGCGGCGTACGAGGTGCGGGCCGAGACGATCCTGCACGAGCTGGCCCACATGTGGTTCGGCGACCTGGTCACCATGGAGTGGTGGAACGACCTGTGGCTGAACGAGTCGTTCGCCACCTACACCTCCATCGCCTGCCAGGCGTACGCCCCGGACAGCCGCTGGCCGCACTCCTGGACGACGTTTGCCAATTCCATGAAGACCTGGGCCTACCGGCAGGACCAGCTGCCGTCGACCCACCCGATCATGGCCGAGATCCGCGACCTGGACGACGTCCTCGTCAACTTCGACGGCATCACCTACGCCAAGGGCGCGTCCGTCCTGAAGCAGCTCGTGGCGTACGTCGGCACGGACGCGTTCTTCGCGGGCGTGCAGGCCTACTTCAAGCGGCACGCGTTCGGCAACACCCGGCTGTCCGACCTGCTGGGCGCGCTGGAGGAGACCTCCGGCCGTGACCTGGGCACCTGGTCGCAGAAGTGGCTGCAGACCGCCGGCATCAACGTCCTGCGCCCCGAGATCGAGACCGACGCCGACGGCGTCATCACCTCCTTCGCCGTCCGCCAGGAGGCCCCCGCCCTGCCCGCCGGCGCCAAGGGCGAGCCGACCCTGCGGCCGCACCGCATCGCCGTCGGCTTCTACGACCTGGACGGTTCAGAAGGCGGGAGCGGCAAGCTGGTGCGCGGCGAGCGCGTCGAGCTGGACGTGGACGGCGAGCTGACCGCCGTACCGCAGCTGGTCGGCAAGCGCAGGCCGGACGTCGTACTGCTCAACGACGACGACCTGTCGTACGCCAAGGTCCGCCTCGACGAGCAGTCCCTCGCGTTCGTCACCGAGCACCTCGGCGACTTCGAGGCGTCCCTGCCGCGCGCCCTGTGCTGGGCGTCCGCCTGGGACATGACGCGCGACGCCGAACTGCCCACCCGCGACTACCTGTCCCTGGTGCTGTCCGGCATCGGCAAGGAGTCCGACATCGGTGTCGTGCAGTCCCTGCACCGCCAGGTCAAGCTCGCCATCGACCTGTACGCCGACCCGGCCGCACGCGAGGCGCTGCTGGCCCGCTGGACCGACGCCACGCTGGCGCACCTGCGGACCGCCGAGGCGGGCGGCGACCACCAGCTGGCGTGGGCGCGCGCGTTCGCGGCCACCGCCCGCACGCCGGAGCAGCTGGACCTCCTGGAGGCGCTGCTGGAGGGCACGCAGACGATCGAGGGTCTCGCCGTCGACACCGAGCTGCGCTGGACGTTCGTGGAGCGCCTCGCGGCGGTCGGCCGGTTCGACGAGGCGGAGATCGCCGGCGAGTACGAGCGCGACCGGACCGCCGCCGGCGAGCGGCACGCGGCGACCGCCCGTGCCGCCCGCCCCACGGCGGAGGCCAAGGCGGAGGCGTGGGCGTCGGTCGTCGAGTCCGACAAGCTGCCCAACGCCGTCCAGGAGGCCGTCATCGGCGGCTTCGTGCAGACCGACCAGCGCGAGCTGCTGGCGCCGTACACGGACCGGTACTTCGACGCCGTCAAGGACGTCTGGGACTCGCGTTCGCACGAGATCGCCCAGCAGATCGTGACCGGTCTCTACCCGGCCGTCCAGGTGTCCGAGGAGACCCTGCGCAAGACCGACGCCTGGCTGACCTCGGCCGAGCCGAACGCGGCCCTGCGCCGCCTCGTCTCCGAGGCCCGCTCGGGCGTGGAGCGCGCCCTGAAGGCCCAGACGGCCGACGCGCGGTAGCAGCCGTCGTCCGTACGGTCCGTACGGTGGTGAGGGGCGCCCGGTGTCCGGCCGGGCGCCCCTCACCGTGCCGGGGGCGTGCACAGGGGCAGGGGCGGGGGCGGGTCGGGACCGTGACGGCCGTACACCGGATCACGACCTCCGCGGCCCCGGAAGGCGGGATGTGCGCGACGTCCCGTACCGCGACGGCAGCGCGACGTCCGGAACCCGCCGGTGGGACGTCCCGCGGCGCGTGAACCTGGAAGGCGTGACCACCACGACCCGGACCACCACGACCCGGACCACCACGACCCGGACCACCACGACCCGGACCACCACGACCCGGACCTTCACGGTCCGCCCCATCGCCCCCGGCGTGCTGGCGGAACTCCGCGCCACCGACGACGCCGGACGCCCCACGGCCGCGTTCACCGACGACGAGGGCGGCGCCCCGCTGCGCTGCTGCCTGCGCCACAGCACGCCGGGGGAGCGGATCGCCCTCGTCTCCTACGCACCTCTGCGCCGCCGGGCCGCCGAGACGGGCACCGACCCCGGGGCGTACGACGAACAGGGCCCCGTCTTCGTCCACGCCGACCCGTGCCCGGGACCGGACCGGGCCGGCGGGGCCCTGCCCTTCACGAACGCGCACCGCACGGTCCGCCGCTACTGCGCCGAGGGCCGCATCCTCGGCGGCCGGCTCGTCGCGGAACCCTCGCCGGAGGCGTTCGAGCGGGCCCTGCGGGAAGCGTTCGACGACCCGGCCGTGGCGCTCGTCCACGTCCGGGCCGTCGAGTACGGCTGCTACCTCTACGAGGCCACCGCAGAGGCCACCGCAGAGGCCACCGCAGAGGCCACCGCAGAGGCCACCGAAGGGGTCACCGAACAGGTGACCCGAGAGGTCACCGGGGGCTGACTAGCCCTTCAGCTCCTCCGCCACCAGCTCCGCGATCTGCACCGCGTTCAGGGCCGCGCCCTTGCGCAGGTTGTCGTTGGAGACGAACAGGGCCAGGCCGTTGTCCACGGTCTCGTCCCGGCGGATGCGGCCCACGTACGACGCGTCCTTGCCTGCCGCCTGGAGCGGGGTCGGGATGTCGGTGAGGACGACACCCTCGGCGTCCGCGAGCAGCTCGGTGGCGCGCTCGGCGCTGATCGGGCGCGCGAAACGGGCGTTGACCTGGAGGGAGTGGCCGGAGAACACCGGGACGCGCACGCAGGTGCCGGAGACCTTCAGCTCGGGGATCTCCAGGATCTTGCGGGACTCGTTGCGGAGCTTCTGCTCCTCGTCCGTCTCGTTCAGGCCGTCGTCCACGATCGAGCCCGCGAGCGGTACGACGTTGAAGGCGATGGGCCGCTTGTACACCTGCGGCTCCGGGTAGTCGACGGCCTCGCCGTCGTGGGTGAGCCGGTCGGCGTCGGCGACGACCTTCTGCGCCTGGCCGTGCAGCTCCGCGACGCCCGCGACACCGGAGCCGGACACCGCCTGGTAGGTGGCGACGACCAGCGCCTCCAGGCCCGCCTCGGCGTGCAGCGGCTTGAGGACCGGCATCGCGGCCATCGTGGTGCAGTTCGGGTTGGCGATGATGCCCTTGGGACGGTTCGCGACCGCGTGCGGGTTCACCTCGGAGACGACCAGCGGCACGTCGGGGTCGCGGCGCCAGGCCGAGGAGTTGTCGATCACGACCGCGCCCTGCGAGGCGACCTTCTCGGCCAGCGCCTTCGAGGTCGCGCCGCCGGCGGAGAACAGCACGATGTCGAGGCCGGAGTAGTCGGCGGTCGCCGCGTCCTCGACCGTCACGCCGTCCAGCTCGGTGCCCGCGGAACGGGCCGAGGCGAACAGCCGCAGCTCCGTGACCGGGAAGTCACGCTCCTTGAGGATCCTGCGCATGACCGTGCCGACCTGACCGGTGGCTCCGACGATTCCGACCCTCACGGCGACTCCCTCTGTCTGTGCTTCTGCGTGCATGGTGCCTGGCCGAGGCTTTTCCATGATGCGGCCGACATGGGCCCGCCTGTCCAATCCTTTGACCGCCATGCCCGAGGACTGGGACACCCCGCACCCCCGCACGGTTCCGGAACTCCCGTCCACACACCCGCTGAGCTGGAGGAATTCGCTCCGCCCGGGCCTCCCGCCGCAAGCTGTGCTGTCGTGTGCGGCGGTGTGACGTACGCCTCCGAACGATTTCCGGGCGCCGCGCCGAACGTTTCCGCGCGCCGTGGCGTCGTAGGGGTGACACGGGGAGGGGAGGGGTGTCCGTGCTGCGCAGAACGGCCCGCCGCGGACCGGGGGAGGACACCGGGCACGGTGACCCGCTGGACGCGGCGCAGGAACGCCGGGTGCGGGCGGTGCTCGCGCTGGGCGGGGTGCCGCAGGCGGACCTGCCGGACGGGGTGCAGCAGGTCCGCCTGCGGCTGCTGGAGCGGGCCGCCAAGGGGCACGACGCTCCGCGGGACGTCTCGGCGTGGGCGGCCGTCGTCGCCTCCAACCTCGCCATGGACTGGCACCGGGCCAAGCGCCGTCAGGAGCGCCTCGGGGAGCGGCTGGCGTCCCTGCGCCCGCACGAGCACCCCTCCGGCGAGGACACCAGCGTGCTCTCCCTCGCCGTCGCGCAGGGCCTGGACGACCTGCCCGACGCCCAGCGCCAGGTGGTCGTCCTGCGGTTCTACGCCGACCTGCCGGTGCGCTCGATAGCCGAGGAGCTGGGCGTCCCGGAGGGCACCGTCAAGAGCCGCCTGCACACGGCGGTCCGGGCCCTGCGCGCCCGCCTGCACGAGGACGAGGTGGTGTGACATGACCGCCGCACACGAATCCGGGACCCACGACGACGGCCGGGAGGCACGTGACCACTGGGAAGCCGGGGACGACCGCGAGATTCGGGGCGGGCACGAGGGCCGCGAGGGTCGGGGCGGGCACCACAGTCGGGGCGGCCACGACGGCCAGGACGGTCACGACAGTCGGGGCGGTGACGGCCCTTCCGGACTTCCCGGCGGGGTGGACGGCATGGACCCGCTGATGGCGGCCATCCTGGACGTGCCGCTGTCCGGGGACGCACGGACCGATCCCCTCCTCGTGGCCCGGCACCGCGCCGCCGCGGCCGACGTGGCGCTCCTGCGCGAGCAGCTCGGCGTCCTCGCCGAAGCCCTCACCCGGCCACCGGTGGCGGCGCCTGCCCTGCGACCGGTGGCGGCGCCCGTCCGGCGGTCGGCACCCGTCCCGCTCCGGCCGGCCCGCCGGCGCCTCCCCCCGGCCCTGCGGACGGTCGGGCTGGCGGCGGCCGGTGCGCTGGTCGTCGGCAGCGGGTGGCTGCTCGTCCAGGTGAACGGGGGAGCGAGCGACATCGCCTCGTCCGGCGCCGACAAGTCGGCCGCCGACGAGAAGGCCGCCGCGTCCGGCGCCGCCGGCGATCCCCTCGGCGACCCCGGCTACCTCGCCTGCGCCCGGCTGGTGGCCGAGGGCGACGTGACGGACGTCGTCCCGGTGCGCGGCACCTCCCGCGAGCGGGTCACCCTGCGCGTGACCCGCTCCTACAAGCCCGGGGCCGCGACCCGGGAGGAGGTCGACTTCGTGGTGGAGCGGGACGTGGACCCGCCGGCCGCCGAGGGCGATCACGTCCTGGCCGGCTTCCCGCGGGGGTCCGCCTCCCCCGACGTGTGGATCGTCGGCGAGGCCGAGATCGCCGCCGGACGCGCGGCGCTGGCCCGCGCGCTGCCCGAGGCGGACGGCGCGGCCTGCGAATGAGTGAGGGGCGGGCGCCCGACCGGACGCCCGCCCCACCACATCGTTCAGCGGCTCAGTCGCTCACCGCACTGCCGAGCCCCTGAGGTACCGCCTTACTGCGTGACCTTCTCGATGACCACGCTGCCGAGGCCCGCGACGGTGCCGCGCGCGTTCACCAGCTGGACCTGGCCGAAGAAGGACCGGCCCGCCGGCGCGGGGGCGGCGGCGGTGACGGTCGCGGAGACCGTCGCCGAGGCGCCCGTGGCCAGCTTCACCGGCGTCGACTCGTCGACGCCGACCGTGCCGAGCGAGGACGAGTAGAACACGTCCAGGTAGTCGTACGCGGTGGTGCCGGCCGGCACCGAGTAACCCGCGACCTCGATGGTGTACGTCCCGGCGGCGGGCGACGGGATGGACACCGCCTCCTCGGAGTCACCGTCGGCCTGCTGCGCGACCTGGTTGCCGGCCGCGTCGTACACGGCCAGGTCGAGGTCGGCGGAGGCGTCGGAGACACCGCCGATGGAGACGTCCAGGGACTCGGCGCCCGCGGGCACCTCGACCGTGGTCGTCTGGTTCTCGTGGTCCGCGATGGTCGGGCGGGCCGCCTTGGACGAGCCGAGCGGGCCGCCCTTCAGCTTGCCGTCGATGGCGGCGAAGTTGTTCGTCACCTTCCAGGAGACGGCGGCCGGGGTGCCGACCTTCGCCTCGGGCACGGTCACGGTCGCCGGGTCGAAGGCCGCGCCGTACACGGTGACGTCCAGCTTGTACGGGTTGTCGAGCAGCGGCGACGTGCGGCGCGACTCGACCTCGATCTCCCAGACGCCGGGCTGCGGGTCGGCGTAGGAACGCGTGTCCGGCTTGCAGCCGTTGCCGTCGAGGTAGTTGTTGTAGCAGTAGACCGTGGCGCTGTCCTCGACGGCGACACCGTAGGGGTGGATCGAGATGAACCGGGTCTGGCTCTTGTCCTTCAGCCCGCTCATCGCGACCTCCAGCGACGTCGCGCCCTCGGGCACGGTCAGGAAGTAGTGCTGCGAGCTGTTGCGCTGCACGGTGTTCTTCGCGGAGAACGTGTGCGCCACCGGCGTCGAGACGACGACCGTGTTCAGGACCTGCTTGTCGATGCCCTCGGTCCGCGGGTCGTCGACCTCGAGGATCGCGCTCTTGATGCCGGCGGACTTCGGGGCGGCCTGGACCTTGACGGTCACCGGCTGGTTCAGCGGCAGCCTCACCTCGTCCGAACCGAGGATCTTGAAGGTGCCCGCCGCGTTGTTCTCGAGGTGCAGCTCGTGGCGGATCGCCTTGTCGGCGCCGGTCGTACGGGTGATGGTGACGTCGTACGTCTTCTTCTGACCGGCCTTCAGACCACCCTCGCGGTCGTAGATGCCGGTGCCGAAGCCGGGCGTCTTCAGGGCGAAGTCGATCGCGGTGTCGACCGGGGCCTTGACCGCGTACTCGTGGGCGGTGGCGCCGTCCTCGATGGAGTCCCAGGCGTCCACGATGTTGATGGCGCCCGCGCCCTCCTCGTAGGCCTGGAGGCCCTTGACGTGGTCGGCGGTCGAGGTCAGCGCCGTGCGCAGGGTGGCGGGCGTCAGCTCGATGCCCTTCTGCTTCGCGGCGCTCAGCAGCAGCGCGGAGGCGCCGGCGGCCTGCGGGGAGGCCATCGAGGTGCCCTGGAGCATCGCGTAGCCGGCCGGCAGCGTGTATCCGGACTCGGCGACCGGGGCGCCCGGCAGCCAGGTCTGGATGGTGTTGATGGCGGCGCCCGGCGCGACGAGGGTCGGCGCGAAGCCGCCGTCCTCACGCGGGCCGCGCGAGGAGAACGGCAGCAGCGCGTACTTCTTCTTCACCTGCGAGCCGTAGTTGGCGGCCCAGGTCTCCTTGGAGATGGCCGCGCCGACCGAGATGACCTTGTCGGCCAGGGCGGGGTCGCCGATCGTGTTGGCGCCGGGGCCCTCGTTGCCCGCCGAGATGACGAGCTGGACGCCGTAGGTGTCGATGAGGCGGGTGTACAGCTCGGCGCGCGCGTTGTTGCCGTCGTTCAGCGCCGGGAGGCCGCCGATGGACATGTTGACGATGTCGACGCCGCGGTTCACGACCAGGTCGATCATGCCCTCGGTGAGCGCCACGTTGGTGCAGCCGCCGCTCCAGGAGCAGGCGCGGGAGGAGACGACCTTGGCACCGGGGGCGGCGCCGTCCATCTTCCCGCCGAACAGGCCGTTGGCCGCGGTGATGCCGGCGACGTGGGTGCCGTGCTCGGACTCGATGACGCCGACGTTGACGAAGTCGGCCTTCTTGCCGACCCAGTCGCCGCCGTACGGGTCGGTGGGCACGTCCTTGCGGATCTCGACGACGAACGGCTGCCGCTCGACGACGTCGGTGGCCGGGTCGTCGGTACCGAAGTAGCCGACCTGGTGGCCGTCCTTGTACGGCTTCATCGGCGCGTCGTCGGTGAAGTCGAAGTTGTTGTTCAGGTCGACGCGGACGGTGCCGGCGGCCGGGTCGTAGAGCAGGCCCCAGACGTCGGTGGTGTCGCCGTCCCGGTTGGCGTCGCCCTTGGCGTCGCCGCCGGCGGTGACCGACTCGCGGAACAGGTTGACCTGGTAGCCGCCCTCGGGCGCCTTCCAGGACGCGCCGCCGTAGGTGAAGGCCGGGCCGCTGACGGGGTTGGTCATCCGGCGCCAGGTGCCGTCGCTGTCGACGATCGGGTCGGTCGCGGTGACCCAGTCGACGATCTTGCGCTCACCGGTGGTGGTCTTCTGGAGCGCGGGGTGCCCGAGGTCCACGCCGGAGTCCAGCACGCCGATGGTGACGCCACGGCCGTCCGCCTTCGGGTGGTCGTCCACGAAGTCGACGGCGCCCGTCTCGAAGGACGGGTTGTACGGGTTCTCGGCGGGCGTCTTCTTGTTCGGCGCGGGATACGTCTTCGCGCTCGCGGTGGCGCCCGCGCCCTTCGCGGTGTCGGCGCTCGGCGTCGGGTCGTCGAGGGCGATCTCCTGCCGCAGGTCGATCGCGTGCACCGAGGACAGCTCGGCCGCGGCGGCGATGGCCGCGTCCGCCTTGGCGGTCGGGACGGTGGCGCGGACGTAGCCGAGCTTGTCGTAGGACCGGCCGACGGAACCGCCCTTGACCGCGTCCAGCTCGTCGGCGACCTGCTCGGTCTTCCCGGGCGAGGTGGCGACCATCAGGGTGACGTTCTTGTCGCCGGCGGCCTTGGCATCGGCGAGGACGTCGGCGTCGTCGGAGCCCAGCTTGTCGGCGGCGGACTTCACGCCCGGGTCGGCGGCCGGGGCCTGGTCGGCGGAGAAGGCCAGGGGTATCGGTCCGGCCGCGGACAGCGCGGCCACCAGACCGGCGGCCACGGCTATCCGGACCGCGCGTCTCGCGCCCGGTATCGGTTCGCGCTGGGGGGTGTGGGTCATCGGCATCCCTTGGAGGTAAAGGAACGAGCGTCACGCGACCGGGCCGTTCCTGCCTGATCGCGGTCGCCGGAATGTGATCCCGGACGATCGCACAGCCTTGTCCAAGGGGCAGATGTTTGGGGAGAGTTGACCGAATCGATATGGATGTATGGGGAAAACCCTCTACGAGTCACCTGTGCAAGGGCTTTCGGCCGTCCGGATGTCGACGGCCGGGCGACTGCCGGGTGATGGCGGGGGCGCGGGGGCGTTGAGGTGGGGCTGCGGGTGCCGGCGTGGCGTGGCGCGGGCGGCGGGGTGTGGGCCTCGGTGATCACGGGTACCCCCGGCTTCGTCCGGGCCACCGGGCCCCGGCGGATCTCCGTCGCGGGAGGGCCATCCCCGACCGGCCCTCTCGCGACGGCCCTCGGCACTCCCGGCACCCCCGCCGCGCCGCCCCTGCGCCGGTCCGCGCCCGGATACTCACCTGCCAACCCCGACCCGGACCGCTAACGTCCAGGTGTGCGAGAGAAGTTGAGGGTGGCGGCCTACGCCGTGTGCGTCCGGGACGGACAACTGCTGCTGGCACGCTCGCCCACGCCCGACGGCACCTCGGAGTGGGTGCTGCCCGGTGGCGGCATGGAGCACGGCGAGGACCCGCACGACACGGTGGTGCGGGAGCTGGCGGAGGAGACCGGCTACCGCGTCGAGGTGACCGGCCTGCTCGGCGTGGACTCCTCCCGCCGCACCGTCCCCCGCAGGAACCTGCGCGGCCCCGTCGACCACCACGGGGTGCGCATCGTCTACGAGGCCCGGGTGACCGGCGGTGAACTCCGCAACGAGATCGGCGGTTCGACCGACCTGGCCGCCTGGCACGACCTGTCGGCCGTACCGGAGCTGACCCGGATACGGCTGGTCGACGTGGCGCTGAGGCTGTGGCGCGAGCGGCCCGCGAACGGACGGGTGCCGACCTGAGGCCATGAGGCGGGGCCGCCGGCTCGTACCCGACGGCCCCGCCTCCTCCTCCCGGTACCGCGGCAGTACCGTCCCGGTCCGTCGCTACCGTGGCAGTACCACGACGTACGCCGCCGGATCACGGTCCCCCGACGCCATCAGGGCCGTCCGCACCACCGTCGCCTGCTGCTCCATCCCGTCCCGGAGCTTCCTCGGCGTGAGGTGCACGACCGTGATGCCCAGCCGCTCCAGGTGCTCCCGCTTGCGGGCGTACTCCGACCACAGGGCGTCCTCGTCCTGGCGCGGTGCCCGCGTGTCCAGTTCCACCGCCACCGCCTGCTGCGGCCAGTACGCGTCCAGGCCCCCCAGGTGCGGGCCGCCCGGCAGCCGCAGGTCCACGTTCCACACCGGGTCCGGCAGGCCGAACTCCCGCACCATCGTGTAGAGGCGGTCCTCGGCGATCGCCCGTCCCTCGGCCAGCAGCGAGTCCACCGCGTCCACCACGTGCGGCCGGCCCAGCAGCTTGGCCTGGTCCAACTCCCTGACGATCGCGGCCGGTTCGCAGTGGCCGGCGCGCACCGCCTCCGACAGCAGCCGCCGTACCGCCGCCGCGTCCGTCAGCTGTGACAGCGCGTCCGCCAGGGCGCGCGGCACCGGTGCCACCGGCACCCCGGTGGCCTCCTCGGGGGTCGGCAGGGCCGCGGCGCGCAGGACGTGCGCGCAGCCCGTCGAGCGCAGCCGGCGCAGCCGGGGCACCAGGACGTCGATGCGGTCCAGGGAGAGCAGCGCGGGCGCGGAGGCGAAGCCGTGCAGGGTGAGCGCGGCCAGCCCCGTGATCATCGCCTCGCGGTACACGGGCCGGTGCGGCTGCCTCGGTTCCGGCTGGGCCGGCACTGCGGGCGCCGTCACCTCGCGGGCCGCGTACAGCAGCACCGCGTGCAGCCGCTCCTCGCCGGTCGGCGGCCCCTGGTGGAGCAGGTAGACGCCCGGCAGGAACTGCTGCCAGGGGCCGCCGGACCGGCACTGCGCGCTCATCTCGCCCGGTGACACACCGAGCGAGCGAAGCTGGGCCGTGGTCAGTACGCGCCGCTGCGCGTCGGGGAGGTGACGCGCGGGGCGGGCGGCGGCCGGGGTGAGGGGGGTGTTGTGGTTCATGACCCCGAGATTCCCGTTCCCGATCCCTCCTGTAACCGTTGTTACGAGCTCGTCGACAAACCTGGACGAGATCGCCCTAAAGGACGGGTGTTCGGATGCCGAGTAGGAGCCGAAAACCCCTGGTCCATTTGGTGGAGGCCAGGGGTTACGGTTCCGATTGACTGAATTCCGTAACGGTCACCGTCCGCCGGAGTTCAGGCCAAAGGTCGGGCGGATGCCGGGCCCGGTCGGGCGGACACCGGGCCCGGTCGGGCGCTGTCGGCCGGGCAGTGGTTCTCGGCCGGGGCGGCGGCCGCCGGTCGGACCGCCGCCGTCAGTGAGGTCTGCCGCTGGCAGCGGGGTCCGCCGATGCCGGCCGGACCGGTGCCGTCAGAAGACGTCGGCCGGACCGCCGCCGTCAGAAGGCGCCGGATCCGCCCGCCGCGTCGCACGCCTGCCCGCGCAGCCCCCGCGCCAGGTCGTCGCGCGCCTCCAGCACCAGCCGCCGCAGGGCGGGCGGCGCCGACTCGTGCGCCGCGAGCCACGCGTCCGTCGCCGCCAGCGTCTGCGGGGAGTCCAGCAGCGCCGGGAACAGGCCCTTGACCACGTGCATCGCGATCTGGATGGACCGCTGCTCCCAGATCCGCCCGATCACCGCGAAGTACTTCTCCGCGTACGGGGCGAGCAGTTCGCGCTGCGAGGGCTGCTGGAAGCCCGCGATGGTCGCCTCGACCAGCGCGTTGGACAGCGCGTCCGACTCGACGAGCTGCACCCAGGCCTGCGCCTTGACCTCCGCGGACGGCCGGGCGGCCAGGCAGCGCACCTGGTGCCGCTTGCCCGACGCGGTGTCGTCGCGGGCCAGCTCCGCCGCCAGCACGCCCTCGTCGGCACGGCCGTGCGCGGCCAGCGGCTCCAGGAAGGCCCAGCGCAGCTCCTGGTCCACCTCGAGACCGTCGACCTCCGCCGACCCCTCCAACAGCTGCTGCAGCAGGTCGAGGTCGGCCGGCCCGGACGCCACCGACGCGAGGAACCGCGCCCACGCCAGCTGGTGCTCGCTGCCCGGCTCCGCCGACCGCAGCTCCGCCAGCGCGCCCTCGGCGAGCAGCCGCTCGCCGGCCGGCCGCCAGTCGGGCGCCGCGTAGTGCGCCAGCGCCGAGTCCGCCCAGGCGTGCAGCATCTGGAGCACGCCGATGTCGGTCTCGCGCCCGGCGAACCGCAGCACCAGGTCCACGAAGTCCCGCGCGGGCAGCAACGCGTCCCGCGTCATGTTCCACAGCGCCGACCAGCACAGCGCGCGGGCCAGCGGGTCGCTCAGGTCGCCCAGGGACTCCCGCAGCGCCGCCAGCGAGGTCTCGTCGAACCGGATCTTGCAGTACGTCAGGTCCTCGTCGTTGACCAGGACCAGCTCCGGCGCCTGTGCGCCCGCCAGCTCCGACACGATCGTCCGCGGCCCCTCGACGTCGGCCTCCGCGCGCGCGTAGCGCACCAGACGCCCGTCGACCCGCCGGTACAGGCCGATCGCCACCCGGTGCGGCCGCAGCTCCGGGTGCGACTCCGCCGCGTCCTGGAGCACCGCCAGCTCCTCGACGCTGCCCCCGGCGTCCAGCAGCACCTGCGGGGTGAGCGAGTTGACCCCGGCCGTCTGCAGCCAGGACCGCGCCCACCCGGCCATGTCCCGGCCGCTGGTCTCGCCGAGCACCGACAGCAGGTCGCCGAGGCGGGTGTTGCCGTAGGCGTGCCGCTTGAAGTAGCGGCGGGCGCCCTCCAGGAACGCGTCCTGCCCGACGTACGCCACCAGCTGCTTGAGCACCGAGGCGCCCTTGGCGTAGGTGATGCCGTCGAAGTTGAGCTTGGCGTCCTGGAGGTCGCGGATGTCCGCGGTGACCGGGTGGGTGGAGGGCAGCTGGTCGGCCCGGTACGCCCACGCCTTGCGGCGGTTGGCGAAGGTGATCCAGCCGTCGGTGAAGCGGGTCGCGCCGACCAGCGAGAAGGAGCCCATGAAGTCCGCGAACGACTCCTTCAGCCACAGGTCGTCCCACCACTGCATGGTGACCAGGTCGCCGAACCACATGTGCGCCATCTCGTGCAGGATCACGTTGGCCCGCGCCTCGTACGACGCCCGCGTCACCTTCCCCCGGAAGATGTACTCCTCCCGGAAGGTCACCAGCCCCGGGTTCTCCATCGCGCCCAGGTTGTACTCGGGCACGAACGCCTGGTCGTACTTCCCGAAGGGGTACGGGTAGTCGAAGTGGTCGTGGAAGAAGTCCAGGCCCTGCTTGGTGACCAGGAACACGTCGTCGGCGTCGAAGTGGGGCGCGAGCCCCTTGCGGCACAGGGCGCCGAGCGGGATCTCCAGCGTCGTGCCGTCGCCCAGCTCGCGCGTGTAGGAGTCCGTCACGTAGTGGTACGGGCCCGCCACCACGCAGGTGATGTACGTCGAGATCGGCCTGGTCTCGGCGAACCGCCACACGCCGTCGGTGAGCTCGCCGGCGCCGTTGCCCCACACCACCCACTCCTTCGGCGCCCGCACCTCGAAGCGGAACGGCGCCTTGAGGTCGGGCTGCTCGAAGTTCGCGAAGACGCGGCGCGCGTCGGCCGGCTCGTACTGCGTGTAGAGGTAGACCTCGCCGTCCTCGGGGTCGACGAAGCGGTGCAGGCCCTCGCCGGTGCGCGAGTAGGCGCACCGGGCGTCGACGACCAGTTCGTTCTCGGCGGCGAGGTCGTCCAGCCGGATCCGGGTGCCGTCGAAGACCTCGCCGGGATCGAGGTCGCGGCCGTTGAGGGAGACGGCCGTCACGCTCGGCGCGATCAGGTCCGCGAAGCTGGACGCGCCGGGCTCGGTGCAGCGGAAGCGGATGGTGGTGACCGAGCGGAAGGTGCGCGGCTCACCGCTCCCGTCACCGGCCGTCCGGCCGCCCCCGTCGCCGGTCGCCGACCGCACGTCGAGGGACACGTCGTACCCGTCGACGGACAGCAGGGCGGCCCGCTCCCGGGCCTCGTCACGGGACAGGTTCTCACCGGGCACGGGCGGTACTCCCTCGATGCGTCTGCGCAATGGCTGTGGACAGCACCGATCCTGCCATGTGCCCCTGACGGCGTCAGCGGGGAATGACCCGCGCGTGCCGTGGCGTTCACCGGGGAAACGCTTCCTCCCGAGGAGAGACATGTCGCAGAAGACCCCCGTCGACTTCTGGTTCGACCCGCTGTGCCCCTGGGCCTGGATGACCTCCCGCTGGGTGCTGGAAGTGGAGAAGGTCCGTGACATAGAGGTCCGCTGGCACGTGATGAGCCTGGCCGTGCTCAACGAGGACAAGCTCGACGAGCTGCCCGAGGAGTACCGGGACATGCTCGCCACCAAGGCCTGGAAGCCCGTCCGGGTGGTGACCGCCGCCTGGCAGAAGCGCGGCGCCGAGGTGCTCGGCCCGCTCTACACCGCGCTCGGCACCCGCTTCCACAACAACGGCGAGGGACCGACCCTGGAGGCCATCGCCGGCGCTCTCGAGGACGCCGGACTGCCCGCCGACCTCATCGAGTACGCCGAGCAGGAGAACTTCGAGTTCGACGCCGAGCTGCGCGCCTCCCACAAGGAGGGCATCGACAAGGTCGGCCAGGACGTCGGCACCCCCGTCATCGCCGTGCCCGGCGCCGACGGCGAGCAGATCGCCTTCTTCGGCCCCGTCGTCACCCCCGCCCCGAAGGGCGAGGAGGCCGCACGGCTGTGGGACGGCACCCTGGCGGTCGCCTCCGTGCCCGGCTTCTACGAGATCAAGCGGTCCCGCACCAAGGACCCCGACTTCAGCAACCTGTAGAGCCCGGCCCACCGCGGTGCCCCCGCGAGCCGTGCTCGCGGGGGCACCGCGGTCCTCGGGACGGAGATCGGCACCTCGGTGCCGCACTCGATCCGCAGCCGCAACCACCGGCTCGGCGGCAAGGACGACCACCCCGTGGCCGAGACGGCGGGCGACGTCCGCACCGCGATCCCCCTCGGCGCCGTCACCGTCGCCCGCGGCGGCCGGCCCTCCGGCAGCCCCCTGTCCGTCGGCGACGGCCCTCGCGGCACCGGCCCGCCCGCGAACGGGCCCAGGACCCCTACGACGAGAGCGGCGCCGTCCCCTGCCTCCTGCGGCCCCGCCGAGCGGATCGAAGGCTTGCCCCGAGGGCTCGGAGCCGGTCGGACCGGGCGCGGCCCCGGTCCCGGTCCCGCTAAGGCCGTCGCAGCAGCCCCCGGTCCAGCGCCACCACCACCGCGCGGGTCCGGTCGTTGACGTCAAGCTTGGCGAACAGGCGCAGCAGATGCGTCTTCACGGTGGCCTCCGTGATGACCAGCCGCCTGCCGATCTCGGCGTTGGTCAGCCCGTCCGCCACCGCGTTCAGCACCTCGCT
The DNA here is from genome assembly GCF_043198675.1 of Streptomyces sp. NPDC048734. Classification (NCBI taxonomy): domain Bacteria; kingdom Bacillati; phylum Actinomycetota; class Actinomycetes; order Kitasatosporales; family Streptomycetaceae; genus Streptomyces; species Streptomyces sp. NPDC048734. The sequence goes on from NZ_JBICUZ010000001.1 coordinate 388,624, forward strand.
CTCCCGCGCGGTCAGCGGGTCGTGCGCCGGGCGCCGCAGCCGGGCGACCAGCTTCTCCGCCACTCGGGGCGCCAGCACCGTCTCCCCGCGCGCCGCCGCCCGGATCGCGTCGACGAGCTGCTCGCGCGTGGTGTCCTTCAGCAGGTAGCCGATGGCCCCGGCCTCCACCCCGCGCTCGATCTCCGCGTCGGTGTCGTACGTCGTCAGGATCAGCACCCGGGTGCGCGGATACCGGGCGACGATCTCGGTGGTGGTCGCCACCCCGTCCAGCACCGGCATCCGCAGGTCGACGAGGGCCACGTCCGGGTCGTACCGCTCGACGAGGGAGAGGGCGGCCCGCCCGTCGCCCGCCTCGCCGACGATCTCGATGCCGGCCTCGCCGGTCAGCAGCGCGATCACGCCCGCCCGCATCACCGTGTGGTCGTCGACCACGACCACGCGCAGTCCCGCCCCGCTCATGCCGTCCCCTCCGTGCCCCCGGCGAGGGGGACCGTCGCCAGGATCCTCGTCCCGTCGCCGACCGAACTGGTGACCGTCAGCCGCCCGCCCAGCTCCGCCAGCCGCTTGCGCATCCCGTCCAGGCCGAACCCGGTGGAGTCCTCCACCACGAACCCGGCGCCGTCGTCGGTGATCTCCAGCTCCACCCCGTACGGCAGCCGGGCCAGGACCACCCCGACCGTGGAGGCACGGGCGTGTTTGCGCACGTTGGCCAGCGACTCCTGCGTGCAGCGCAGCAGCGCGATCCGGGTCTGCTGGTCGCACTCGGGGTCCGCCAGATCGGCGTCCACGGTGAGTCCGGTGTCCTCGGCGAACCGGTCCAGCACCCGGCGCAGCGTACCGGCCACCGACCCCGCCGCCGTCTGCCCCGGGCTCCCGCCCGAGCTCACCAGCTCCCGGGCCTCCGCGAGGTTCTCGCGGGCCGTCGACTCGATCGACCGCAACTGCCGGGCGCTGCGGTCCGGATCGGCCGCCAGGCCCGCCCGTGCCGCCTCCGCGAGGACCACGATGGAGGCGAAGCCCTGCGCGAGGGTGTCGTGGATCTCCCGCGCCAGCCGCTCCCGTTCGTCGGCCGCGCCCTGCCTCTGGTGCGCCGCCGACAGCTGGGCCTGCGCCCGCTCCAACTCTTCTATGAGGCGGGCCCGTTCGGTGCTCTGCTCGACCACCGAGTGCGCCCACAGGCCGATCAGCACCCCGACCGCGACGACGATCAGGGTGGACACGGCCGTCTCGCCGAGGAACTCCGCCGACCAGCCCGACCGCAGCCAACTGCCCAGCAGCGTGGTGAAGGTGGCGAGCCCGAGGAACCCCATGGAGATCCTCGGGGTCCGCCCGAACATCCAGTAGTGCGGCAGCGTCACCATGAACAACGCCGCGTAGCTGGTGCGCAGGTACGCCAGCCCGCCCAGCGCGATCGCCAGCACGGCGAGGTAGCCGTGCGGGCGGACGACCCGGTTGCCGGGGGAGCGGTCGAGGAGCGCGTAGCCGAGCACCACGCAGCCCAGCAGGCCGAGCGCCCCGTACATCTCCCCGCCGGGCCGGCCCATCGCGACGATCCCGGAGGCCATCGCGGCGAACAGCACCCAGCACACCGTGTTCCAGCGGCGCAGGGACGTGGCCCAGAAGGTGTCGGCGGAGGGGCCGGTCAGCACGGTCATACCGGTCAACGTACGTCGACCGCCGACCGCTTCGGAGCCGTTCGCTCCCGCGCGGCCGGTGCCGCGGGCCGTACCGGCCACCAGGTGCGTTCGCCGAGCAGCAGCATCGCCGACGGCAGCACCAGGATCCGTACGACGAAGGCGTCCAGCAGGACGGCCGCGGCGAGGACGAAGCCGATCTGCTTCATCTCGATGATGTGCAGGAAGACGAAGCTCACGAACACCGTGGTCATCACGACCGCCGCGCTGGTCACCACGCTCGCCGAGCTGCGGATCCCGTCGAGCACCGCCTGCCGGGTCGGGGTGCCGTCGAGGACGGCCTCGCGGATCCGGCTGACCACGAACACCTGGTAGTCCATGGACAGGCCGAACAGGATCACGAACAGGAACAGCGGGACGCGCGAGCCGATCGACCCGGTGGAGGTGAAGTCGAGGAGACCCTGGGCCCACGTCCCCTGGAAGACGAGGACGAGCAGGCCGAGCGAGGCCGCCGCCGACAGCAGGTTCAGTACGACACCGATCAGGCCGAGGACGACCGAGCGGAACGCGTAGAGCGTCATCAGGAACGTGACCAGGAGCAACGCCCCGAGCACCAGCGGGAGTCTGCTGTTCTGGTGGGCCGGATGGTCGGTGTAGCGGGCCACGTCACCGCTGACGCCGTACTCGGCGCCGGGGACCCGGCCGACCGTGGCGGGCAGGTGGGTGTCCCGCAGACGGTCGAGGGAGGCGTAGGCCTCGTCGGAGTTGCCGAGGTGCGGCACGTCCAGTTCGAGGGTGCTCGTGCGGTGGTCGGCCGAGGTGCGCAGCCGGGACGTACCGGTGAACAGCGCGTCGGCGTCGGCCCGTTCGGCCAGCTCGCGCAGGGCACCGGTGACCTGGGCGGCACGGGAGGCGTCCGCCCGGACCACCACCTGGTGGGTGACGCGCCGCTCGGGGAACGTGTCGTTGAGCCGGTCGTACACCCGCATCGCGGGGATGTCGCGGGAGTGCGTGTCGCGGCTCATCTCCGTGATGTGCAGCCCGGCCAGCGGGACGACGAGCGCGAGCAGGGCGAGGACGGACACGCACAGGGTGGCCAGCGGATGCCGGGCGGCGGGACGCAGCAGCGCCGTCCAGAGGCGGCCGCCGCCGGTGGCACGGGTGCGCCGGGCCGGCTTCCCGCGTGCGGACCGCCGCTCCGCTCGGCGCTCGGCCCGCCGGCCCAGCACGGTCAGCAGCGCGGGCAGCGCGGTCAGGGAGCTGGCCACGGCGACCAGGACGACCACGACGGTGCCGGTGGCGAGCGAGGAGAAGATGACGTCCGACGCCAGGTAGAGGGTGGCCGTGGAGGCGACGACCGCGAGACCGGAGACCACGACGGCCCGTCCGGAGGTGGCCGCCGCCAGCTCCACCAGCGCCTCGGTGCTCAGGCGGCCCCCGCCGCGGACCCGCTCCTCGCGCTCCCGCTTCAGGTGGAACAGCGTGTAGTCGACGCCGACGGCGAGACCGATCATCAGGATGACGTGGGTGCCGACGCCCGCGTCGGGGGAGAGGTGCGAGGCCACCATCGACAGGCCGACGGCCGCGGCGATCGAGGACAGCGCCAGCAGCAGCGGTACGGCCGCCATGGTGAGCGAGCCGAAGACGACCAGCAGGGTGAGCAGGGTGACCGGCAGGGTGATCTTCTCGGAGAGGGCCAGGTCGGCGCTCCGCTGGGCGTCGACCCCCTTGCTGATGGAGGGACTTCCGGTCTCCTCCAGGAGCAGGCCCGGGTGGAGCTTCTGAACGGCGGCCGTCTGCGCGGTCAGCGCGTCGACCTTGTCCTTGGCGTCCCGTTCCTCGCCCTTCAGCGCGATCTCGACCATCAGGGTCCGGCCGTCGGCGGAACGGACGGGCCCGGCGACGTCCGCCACGTCCGGAAGCCGTTCCATGCGGGTGGTGAGGTCCCGCACGGCCGCCGCCGAGGCCCGCTCGTCCAGGGCGCCCGACCGGGCGGAGACCAGCACCTGCTCGGTGGACCTGCGCTCCAGCAGGCCCTCGGCGGCCAGGGCCTCGGCGCGGCCGGCCTCGCCGACCCGGTAGTCGGCGGTCCGGGCGTTGTTCGTGCCGACGGCGCTGCCGACGCCCAGGCACAAGGCCACGAACAGCAGCCAGCCGAGCAGCGCCCGCCAGGGGTGTCGGGCGCTGCTCCGTGCCGTGCGCACAGTGAGTGAGTTCATGCCCCGAAGCCTGGCCGGCGGGGGCGGCCGGCCGGCAGAGGTGACCGGTGGAACCTGCCGTCCACCGATCGGTTGACCCGGGAGAGCCCGGGGGAGGGGAAAACCCCCGCGAGTCACGTCCTCGCGGGGGTCTCCTTCCTTCCGCCCGCCGCCGTGAAAGGTGAGAAGACGATCACGAGGCGGGACGCGGGGCGGCGCCCTACGGTGCGAGCAGCAGCACGTCGACACGGGACTTCGCGGCCAGGTAACGGCGCTGGACGTCCTGCCAGTCGACGACCTGCCACATCGCCTCGACGAAGTCGGCCTTCTGGTTGCGGTACTGGAGGTAGAAGGCGTGCTCCCAGGCGTCGAAGACGAGGATCGGCACGGAACCCTGGCCGACGTTGCCCTGGTGGTCGTAGACCTGCTCGACGATCAGACGGCCGCCGAGCGGCTCGAAGGCGAGGACGCCCCAGCCGGAGCCCTGGGTGGTCGCGGCGGCCTTGGACAACTGGGCCTTGAAGCCGGCGAAGGAGCCGAAGGACTCGGTGATCGCGTCCGCCAGCTCGCCCACCCCGTCCACCGCGAGGGGCTCACCGCCGCCCTCGCCGGTCATGTTCTGCCAGTAGACCGAGTGCAGGATGTGCCCGGAGAGGTGGAACGCCAGGCTCTTCTCCAGCCCGTTGACCGAGCCCCACAGCTCCTTGTCCCGCGCCTCCGCGAGCTGCTCCAGCGTGTCGTTGGCGCCCTTCACGTAGGCGGCGTGGTGCTTGTCGTGGTGCAGCTCGATGATCTCGGGGCTGATCACGGGGGCGAGCGCGGAGTAGTCGTACGGCAGGTCGGGCAGCGTGTAGACGGGCATGGCGGGGTTCCCCTCCGAACCTTATTGCAATGAGGTTGCAAGTGTAGGTTAGCAACAACAAGGCGGCCGGGGTGAGCAGGTGACAGGCCGTGGGCAAGGAGAAGGCCCCCACGTGTCGCTCACGCGGGGGCCCTGCGCCTGACGGCCGTCTCAGGCCTTGGCGCGTGTCCGCTGCCAGGCGTATCCGCCGAGTGCCAGGGCCGCCGTCATCGCGCCCGTCGAGTACAGCTGCACCCGGGTGCCGGGCTCCCGCGCCATCAGGACGAAGATCGCAGCCATCCCGGCCAGCGCGACCCACGTCAGCACCGGGAACGCCCACATCCGCACCACCAGCCGCGCGCCCTCGCGCTCCAGCCGTCGGCGCAGCCGCAGCTGCGACACCGCGATGAAGACCCACACCACGAGGATCACCGCCCCGATCATGTTCAGCAGCCAGGAGAAGACGTCGTCGGGCCGCCAGTAGCTCAGCAGCACACAGCCGAACCCGAACACGCACGACACCAGCACGGCCGTGCGCGGGACCCCGCCCGACACCCGGCCCAGCGCCTTCGGGCCCTGTCCCCGCTCCACCAGCGAGTAGGCGATCCGCGAGGCGCCGTAGATGTTGGCGTTCATCGCGCTCAGCAGCGCGACCAGCACGACGACGTTCATGAGCTGACCGGCGCCCGGAATGCCCAGCTGGTCGAGCGCGGCGACATACGGGCCCTTCTCCACGACGGCCTCCGAGTCCCACGGGACGAGGGTGACGACGACCGCCATCGAGCCGACGTAGAACAGCGCGATGCGCCACATCGCCGTACGGACCGCGCTCGCCACGCCCCTGACCGGGTCCTTCGACTCGGCCGCCGCGATGGTGACGGTCTCCAGACCGCCGTACGCGAACACCGAGGCCAGCAGACCGACCACCAGGCCCTCGCCGCCGTGGGGCAGGAACTCCGTCAGGTGCGAGGTGCCGGGGGAGTCGGTGCCGGGCAGGACGCCGGCGATCGCCAGTACGCCCAGCACCAGGAACAGGCTGATCGCGCCGACCTTCAGCGCCGCGAACCAGAACTCGAACTCGCCGAAGTTCTTCACGGCGGCCAGGTTCGCCCCGCAGAACACCACCATGAACAGCGCCACCCACGCCCACTCGGGCGTGCCCGGCAGCCAGCCGGTGACGATCTTCGCCGCGCCGATGCCCTCCAGTCCGACGGCGGTGCACAGCAGGACCCAGAAGGACCAGCCCGCCGTGAAGCCCGCCCAGGGGCCGATGGCCCGCTCGGCGTGCGCCGAGAAGGAGCCGGACGACGGATACGCGGCCGACATCTCGCCCAGCATCCGCATCACCAACATGACGAGGAGGCCGGAGAGGGTGTAGGCGAGGACGATCGACGGACCGGCGGCGGCGATGCCCGCGCCGGAGCCGACGAAGAGGCCCGCGCCGATGACACCGCCGAGGGCGATCATCGACAGATGGCGCTGCTTGAGGCCGTGCGAGAGGGAGACGTCGTCCGACTCCGGGGGAGTCGTGACCGTGGTGCTGGGCATGGGCGCGGCTCGTCCAATGCGTGAGAGGGCGAAAACGCCCACAGTCTGGGCAGGACGTCCGCTCGGACGGACGGCCTGCCCAATATCCGGACACCTCCGGCACGCGCCGTGCCGACGCCGCTACGGGCGTGCCGCGCCCGGCGTCGCCTTCCAGAGCCCGGTCGGGGTACCCCGCGCCGGAGGCCGGGAAAGCCGCCGACCGCCGCCCGTCCGACCGCCGCCCGTCCGACGGTCGCGTTTGGCGAGACCCTACAGACGCCCGCCGCCCGCCCCGCGTTGCCGCCGCCACGGCACCTCAGTGACCAGGGTCACGCCGTGCCGCGTGTAACCGGCCGTCTTTGTCCGGAGCCCACCAAGACGCCGCTCGCCCGTTTGTCGACGGCTGACGGTGATCGGGCCGAGTCCGCTGGGATAGCGTCACGGTGTCCCCGACCGCACCTATCTCCGCGGAGATTCCATGAGCACCGCCGCCGCCACCCCCGTCAGCCCCGGACGGGTCCTCGCCGACCTCATCCCGGCCTCCCGTGTCCGGGACGTCGCGCTCGTGCTCGGCGGCGCCGCGCTCACCGGCCTCGCGGCCCAGATCGCGGTCCCCGTGCCCGGCTCCCCGGTGCCGGTGACCGGCCAGACGTTCGCCGCCCTGCTGGTCGGCACCACCCTGGGCGCCCGGCGCGGCTTCCTCTCCCTCGCCCTCTACGCCCTGGTCGGCGTCGCGGGCGTCCCGTGGTTCGCGGAGGGCGGGTCCGGCGCCGCCGCGGTCTCCTTCGGATACGTCCTCGGCATGGTCCTCGCCTCGACGGTGGTCGGCGCCCTGGCCCGCCGCGGCGCCGACCGCTCGGTCCTGCGCATGGCGGGCGCGGTGCTGGTGGGCGAGGCGGTCATCTACGCCGTCGGCGTGCCCTACCTCGCCTACGCCGCCGACATCTCCGCCTCCGCCGCGATCGCGGCCGGCCTCACCCCCTTCCTGATCGGCGACGCCCTCAAGGCCGTCCTGGCGATGGGTCTGCTGCCCACCGCCTGGAAGCTCGTCAAGCGCTAGGCGGAACAGCCCCGCACGGGGCATCCGCCACAGGAGGCCCGCCCGGTCGCACCGCGAGGTGAACCGGGCGGGCCTCCTCCGTGTCCGGGCGGTGCGGCCTCACCCCTGCCGGGGCTTCGGCCGTCGCCGGGACCGCCACAGCCCGGCGGCACCCGCCGGGAACGGCCGAGGCACGGTCCGGGACGTGGGCCGGCCGCCGAGCCGCCGCCAAGCCCTCCCTGTCCTTGAGGCGACCTGATGGAGACCCGGCGGCCCCCGGAGCGCGACGCCCACCAGGGCGAGGACCACCGCAAGATCCGCGACGGCTGCGGCTGGCGGCGGGACACGGAAAAGGGGCCCGCGGGTACGGGCCCCTCCACCGATGCGGACCGCGGCCCGCGCCCCGAGGGGCGACCGGCCGGCCGGGACTACACCTCGGTCCGCGCCTCGTCCTGTGCCTCGTCCCGCGCCTTCAGCCGCTGCTTGAGGAAGGCGATGGCGAGGACGACCGCGGCGACGAGCAGCGACAGCAGCACGGTCTGACGGCCGTCGTGCTCGGTGTCGGTCAGCATGTAGCCGAGGACGAACACGATGAGCGCGGCCGTGGCCCAGGTCAGGTAGGGGTACAGCCACATCCGCACGACCAGCTTCTCCGGCGCCTCGGCCTGGATGATCTTCCGCATCCGCAGCTGCGAGAAGCAGATCACCAGCCACACGAACAGGGCGACCGCGCCGCTGGAGTTGACGAGGAAGAGGAAGACGGAGTCCGGGAACTTGTAGTTGAAGAAGACGGCGACGAACCCGAACACCACGGAGGCGATGATCGCGGCCATCGGCACACCGCGCGAGGTGGTCCGCGCGAACGCCTTCGGCGCGTCCCCGCGCTCACCGAGCGAGAAGGCCATGCGGGAGGCCGTGTAGAGCCCGGAGTTCAGGCAGGACAGCACCGAGGTCAGCACGATGAAGTTCATGATCTGACCGGCGTGCGCGATGCCGAGCGAGTCCAGGGCGGCGACGTAGGAGCCCTGCTCCTTGATGGAGGGGTCGTTCCACGGCAGCAGGGTGACCACGACGAAGATCGACCCGAGGTAGAAGACGGCGATGCGCCAGATGATGCTGTTGGTGGACTTCGTGACCGCCCGCTGCGGGTCCTCCGACTCACCGGCGGCCAGCGTCGCGATCTCGCTGCCCATGAAGGAGAAGACGACGAGCAGGACGCCGGTGAGGATGGCGCCGGGCCCGTTGGGCAGGAAGCCGCCGTGGTCGACGAGGTTGCCGACGCCCGCCTTGTCGCTGTCGACGCCGGGCAGCACGCCGAACACGGCGAGCCCGCCGACCACGATGAAGGCGCCGATGGCGACGACCTTGATACCGGCGAACCAGAACTCGAACTCGCCGTAGGAACCGACGGAGACGAGGTTGGTGGCGGTCAGCACCACCATCACGATGAGCGCCCACCCCCACTGCGGGACGGCCGGGATCCACGACTCGAGGATCGCCGCGCCGGCGGTGGCCTCGACGGCCAGCACGACGACCCAGAAGAACCAGTACAGCCAGCCGATGGAGAAACCGGCCCAGGGGCCGAGCGCGCGGTCGGCGTGCGCGGAGAAGGAACCCGAGGTCGGGTTGGCCGCGGACATCTCACCCAGCATCCGCATCACCAGCACCACGAGCGTGCCGACGAGCGCGTAGGAGAGGAGGATGCCGGGCCCGGCGGTGGCGATGCCGGAGCTTGATCCGACGAACAGTCCGGCCCCGATGACTCCGCCGATGGCGATCATCGACAGGTGACGGTTCTTGAGGCCCGCCTGGAGACCGGAGCGGGGCTCTCCGGGATCTTCTGGGCCGTTTCCGGTCTTCGTCAGGGTCGGCTGCGAAGTCATGGGACGGATTTCCTTTGCGCCGCGTGAGGGGAACTCCCGTACGAGCGGTGTACGGGCCGTACAGGGGCGTACGAGCCGGTCCAGTGAATCCGAGGTGAATGAATTCGGGAACCTTTGATTCCGGATTGTTACTTGAGGTTTCCCTGAGCTTCTATTGCATTGCTCACACTTTTCCGGCGAGACACCCGGCGCTGCCACCCGGCCGCGCCCGTGTCACACTCGTGCCATGCGCGTGTATCTCGGCTCGGACCATGCCGGCTTCGAACTCAAGAACCACCTCGTCGAATGGCTGAAGGAGGCGGGTCACGAACCGGTCGACTGCGGCCCGCACATCTACGACGCCCAGGACGACTACCCGCCCTTCTGCCTGCGCGCGGCCGAGCGGACCGCCGCCGACCCCGACGCCCTCGGCATCGTCATCGGCGGCTCCGGGAACGGCGAGCAGATCGCCGCGAACAAGGTGAAGGGCGTCCGAGCCGCCCTCGCGTGGAGCGAGGAGACGGCCTCACTCGGCCGCCAGCACAACAACGCCAACGTCGTCGCGGTGGGCGCCCGCATGCACACCCGGGACGAGGCGACGAAGTTCGTCGAGACCTTCCTGGCCACCCCCTTCTCCGGCGACGAACGTCACATCCGCCGCATCGACATGCTGGCGGCCTACGAGACGACCTCGGAACTCCCCCCGATCCCGCCCCACCACCCGCAGGCCTGAGCGCACGACGGCCGGCTCCGGCGGAGTGATCCGTCGCCGGGGCCCGGGCCGTGACCCCTGCGGGCCCCGGGCCGAGTCGGGCCCCGGGCCGAGTCGGACTTCCCGTCGGGCAGAGTCGGACTTCCTGCCGGACCGAGTCGGGCGGGTGGGCGACGAGGAACGACCGAGAGGACCCCACCGTGCCGGAAGGGCACACCATCCACCGCCTGGCCCAGGACTACGCCCGTTTCGTCGCGAGCGCGCCGCGGGTGACCAGTCCCCAGGGCAAGTTCTCCGACGCCGCCGCCCTGCTCGCCGGCACGGAACTCACCCGCACCGATGCCCACGGCAAGCACCTCTTCCTGGGCTTCGCCGGGGACAACTGGGTCCACATCCACCTGGGCCTCTTCGGCAAGGTCGCCTTCGGCGACACCGACCCGGGCACTCCCGCGCCCCCGCCCACGGACACCGTCCGTCTCCGCCTCGCCGGTCCCACCGGCTACGTCGACCTGCGCGGCCCCACGACCTGCGCCCTGATCACGGACGCGGAGAAGCGGGCGATACACGACCGCCTGGGCCCGGACCCCCTGCGCGCGGACGCCGACCCGGAGCGGGCGTACCGCCGCGTCTCCCGCAGCCGTACGACGATCGCCGCCCTCCTCATGGACCAGAAGGTCGTCGCGGGCGTCGGCAACGTCTACCGCGCCGAGGTCCTCTTCCGCCACGGCATCGACCCCTACCGCGCCGGCAGGGACATCACCCCCGCCGAGTGGACGGCGATGTGGTCGGACCTGGTCGCCCTGATGCGCGAGGGCGTGCGCGACAACCGCATCGACACGGTCCGCCCGGAGCACACCCCGGAGGCGATGGGCCGCCCGCCCCGCGTCGACGACCACGGCGGCGAGGTCTACGTCTACCGCCGCACCCACCAGCCGTGCCACCTCTGCGGCGACACCGTCCGCACCGCCCCCCTCGCGGCCCGCAACCTCTTCTGGTGCCCCACCTGCCAGAAACCCTGACCGGGCCGCCCCGCACCCCGCCGGCGCCCCCGCCGACGCTGCCGTCCGCGTCCCCCGCGCCGGCCCGGCCCACGTCGGCGAGCCGGGGGCGACGCCGTCGAGATGCGCCGCCCCCGACTCCCGTACGGGCTGTGCCGCCCCAACTCCCGTACGGAAAAGGAGAGATCCGCCCCGCCCGTCGTACGGGAGCAGCCGTCTCCTTCCGTGTCCCCGGCCGGCCGCCAACTCCCGGCGTTCCAGGGGCAGAAGGCGTCCTCCACCTCCAGCACCACGTCAGCCGGAGCCCGGTGGGCCCGCGCCTTCAGCACGGCCCCGACGTCCACCGGCCGCACACAGGTATTCCCGCACGGTCCACCGGCCGTACCCGCAGGAAGTCCCGAACGGTCCGCCGCCTCGGTCGGCATGGATCAACGCCTACCAGTGCAATGCGGGACGAGCCGAGGGATTTCTCCCTCCTGGCGACGCGAGCGCTTTCCTTGGCGTTCACTGTGAAGTCGAGCCTCGGACGGGGGACAAGTGGGACCTCCCGTGCCAAGTGATGGGTTGGATGGATAGGGTCCCGAACTAATGGCAGCAGGACGACAGCGGCGCGCGGAAGCCGAGACGTTGACGGCCCGGTTGAAGCACCTGGTGCACCGGGTCCGCACCGGCCTGCGCAGAAGCGCCGTGGACTACTTCCGCGGGGACGGCTCGGACTGGATCGCGCTGGCCGGCCTGCTGCTCACCGTCCCGGTGATCGCGGCCACCACGCTCGCCGACCCGGTCTGGTGCTCACCGGCCGCCCTGGTCCTGCCGATCGTCGTCGGCGGCCTCGTGCTGCGTCCGGCGAGCCTGCTCGGCCTGTACGCGGCGGCGGCCACGGCCCTGATCGTGGAATCGGTGCGACTCGGCCCGTACACCGAGGGCCCGTCCCGGGTCACGCCGGGCGTCGTGCTGGTCGTCGCCGCCTGCGGTTTCGTCGGCCTGCTCATCGCCCAGTTCCGCAGCCGGGTCGGTGTGCCCTGGCGGCGCGGCGGCACCATGCTCTTCGACCTGCGCGAACGCATCCGGGTGCAGAGCAAGCTGCCGACGCTGCCGCGGGGCTGGCACCGCGAGATGGCGCTGCGGCCGGCCGGCGGCCAGTCGTTCTCCGGCGACTTCGTCGTCGCGGCCCGCACCAACGGCGGCCGCACCATGGAGGTCGTCCTCACGGACGTCTCCGGCAAGGGCATGGACGCGGGCTCGCGGGCCCTGCTGCTGTCCGGCGCCTTCGGCGGCCTGCTCGGCTCCCTGCCCCCGCACGCCTTCCTCCCGGCCGCCAACGGCTACCTCCTCCGCCAGGACTGGGACGAGGGCTTCGCCACCTCCATCCACCTAGTCCTCGACCTCGACTCCGGCGACTACGAGCTGTACTCCGCGGGTCATCCGCCGGGCCTCCAGCTCAGCGCGGGCAGCGGCCGCTGGGAGGAGAAGGCCGCGGAGGGCCCGCTGCTCGGCGTGTACGAGGGCGCCCAGTTCGACCCGGTGAAGGGCTCGCTGCGCCCCGGCGACGTGCTGATGCTGTTCACCGACGGCCTGGTGGAGACCTCCGACCGCGACATCGTCGAGGGCATCGACCGCCTCACCGGCGAGGCCGACCGCTATGTCGCCGGCGGCTTCCAGGGAGCTGCCTGGCACCTGATCGAGGCCGTCGCCAAGGACGTCAACGACGACCGCGCCCTGCTCCTGGTCTGCCGCGAGGGCCCGACGGCCCAGGCGGCCTCGCTGCTGTAGACCCGGGCGGCCGAGCTGCTGTAGAAGAACCCTCATGCTCACCATCCCCGAGGTCGAGGCCCTCGCCCGCGCGGCCCACGAGGGCCAGACCGACAAGGCGGGCCGCCCCTACGCCGAGCACCTCCAGGCCGTCGCGGAGGGCGTACGGTCCCGGGGCGGCGACCCCGACCAGATCGCGGCGGCCTGGCTGCACGACGCCGTCGAGGACGACGCCCTCTCCGAGGCCTGGCTGCGCGGAGCGGCCCTGAGCGACCGCACGAAGGACATCGTGGGGGCGGTCACCAAGCGGGCGGGGGAGACTCCGGAGGCGTACGCGGAGCGCATCCTCGCCACCCCGGGCGCGCTGCTGGTGAAGGAGTCCGACCTGGCGCACAACGCCGACCCGGCCCGGCTGGCCGTCCTGGCCGAACCGACCCGCACCCGCCTGACCGAGAAGTACGCCCGCATGCGCGCGCTCCTCGGCCTCGGGAACGGCCGGGCCCTTCCCAGGACTCCCTGAGCCTGCCTGATCCTGCCTGATCAGGCCGGAGGAAGACCTCAGGCGTCGACCTTCTCCCGCTCCCGCTCCCGCGCCGGCGGCCGCGCCGGGACGCGGGCCTGCTCGGCAGCGGTGGCGTCCCGCTTGAACGCCCAGTCCATCTTCGGCTCCATCACACCCCGGAACGCCCACCGGACGGGCTTGGTGCACAGCAGGGTGACGGCGGCGGCGACGGCCACGGTGACGGCGATCTCGCCGAGCGGCCGGTGCAGCCAGTCGGGCTCGAACAGGCCGCGGTAGTCCGCGCCCTTGATCAGGAAGCCGTGCAGCAGATAGCCGTAGAGCGTGCCCGCGCCGAGCGTCGTGAACCACGTCGTGCGCCCCGGCACCCAGGAGAAGAAGCAGGCGGTCAGCAGCAGCGAGCAGCCGAACAGCGCGAGCTGCATGACGGGTCCCACCCACCACGGCACGCCCAGCTCCTGGGCGGAGGCGCGGTGGTAGAGCCACCCGGTGTCCATCCGCGGCACCGCCCACCAGGAGAAGACCAGCGCGAAGGCGGACACCGGCACGGCCGCGATCCGCACCGGCCAGTTGCGCACCATCCGGAAGTGCTCGGGCCGCAGGCACAGGCCCAGAACGAAGTAGGGCAGGAACTGCAGGACGCGCTGGAGGTCGAGGCTGCCGCTGATGCCCGGTGCGGCGGACGCCAGGAGGGCGATGCCCAGGGCCACCGGCAGCGGATGGCGGATCGTCTTCCAGACCGGCGTGGTCAGCCGCCAGATGAACAGCGCGCACAGGAACCACGTCAGGTAGTACGGGTCGAGGAGCGTGACGGCGGCCTGCGGGTCGTGGTCGACGACCCGCTTGAACAGCGGATAGGCGGTCTCGAAGACGATGTACGGCACGACGACACCGGTCACCAGGCGCTTCAGCCGGGCCGGACTGCCGTCGAAGCTCCGCGAGAAGTGGCCGGAGACGAGGATGAACGCCGGCATGTGGAACGCGTACACGAACTGGTAGGTGGCTTGAAGTACGCGGCTGTCGCCCTTCAGCGGCTCCCAGGAGTGACCGATGGCGACCAGCACGATCGCCAGGTACTTGGCGTTGTCGAAGAACGCGTCACGCTGCTTCGACCGTCTGTCCGGGGACGACCGGTGCTGATCCTTCTCGTTCGGGGTTGAGCTGGGACTCGGCACGAGAGACGAAGCGGCGTGGAACATCTGAGGCACCCTAGCGTTGTCCGTGGCGGTCCGTAAAACCTTCCTCGTCATCACGATCTCATTCCTCGCGATTTCCAGCTGGTTCCAACTGGCCACCCACTTTGGTGCCTTGTATGTCACGATTCATCCCGACTAAAAGGTGCACAACGGGCGGTTGTGGGATGTCGTCGAAGATCATGTGCCCGCAATTCGAATTACCTGCGGGCCAGTTGTGAATTCGTATGCGGACTGCGTCCGTGAATTGTCCTGCGGCAAGGCCTCACGGGCGGTGCGAAGTGATCTGGCGTGCACAGGTGTGACCGAGGATGCGTCAGCGGCCGCATAGGGAGGCCGTGTTGGTGGCACGATGGTCTCTGGCGGGGTGCGCGGGTCGCGTCCCCGGGCCGGGAGTGCGGACCGACCGAGGATGTGTGATCAGTTGTGGCCATTTCACTGTCAGTGGTGCTGCTGTTGGCGATCGTGCTGGTCGTCCTGATCAGAGGCGGGTCGATCAAGGCGGGGCCCGCCGTCGTCGCGATCCTCTTCGGCTTCTTCCTCGCCTCGACGGGCATGGCCCCGTCGATCAACCGCTTCCTCGACTCCCTCGCCGAAACGATCAACTCGATCAGCTTCTAGGAAGGCCCGGCGGCTTCCAGGAGGGGCCCGCGGCTGCCGGGAGGGAGCAGCGGCTTCCGCGCCGTTCCCGCGCGAGGGGCGGTGACGGGAGGTCCGGTCCGGTCCGGGAGAACAGCGGGGGCCGGACGGAAGGACGACTTCCGACCGGCCCCGGGCCGTACAGAGCGGGCGACGGGAATCGAACCCGCGTAGCTAGTTTGGAAGACTAGGGCTCTACCATTGAGCTACGCCCGCACACGTGGACCGCAGGTCGGTCGACCGCGGCGCCTCAGGCATCGTAGCGGGTCGGCGCCCCTCGTCGCACACCCTCCTCGCGCGCCGCACCCGGGGCCCGTCGGACCCTCGTGAACGCGGCGGCCGGGCGGCCTGCGGGCATGTACCCTACGTGTCGCACCAGACGGGGTGTGGCGCAGCTTGGTAGCGCGTCCGCTTTGGGAGCGGAAGGCCGTGGGTTCAAATCCCGCCACCCCGACTCATCCGCGTCATCCGCGCGCCGTCCTGCGCGATCGTGCCGGCGCCGCACCGGGGGATCGTCTTTTGGGCGGCCACAGCTGCTGCGGCTACTATGCAGACTGCGCGCCCGTGTGTCCCGGCCCACCGGCCTCGAGATCTCCCGGGCGCCGAGTCGCCGGACCTGTCAGGTTCCGGCGAAACCCGAGAAGTCAGCCACAAGGAGACCGAACCGTGAAGAGCGCCGTGGAGACCCTGAACCCGACTCGGGTTCGGCTCACTGTCGAGGTGCCCTTCGAGGAGCTCAAGGACAGCCTCGACGCGGCGTACAAGAAGATCAACCAGCAGGTCACGGTGAAGGGCTTCCGCAAGGGCAAGATCCCCGCCCGGATCATCGACCAGCGGTTCGGCCGCGGGGCCGTGCTGGAGGAGGCCGTCAACGACGCGCTTCCGAAGTTCTACACGGAGGCGGTCAACGGGGCCGAGCTGGACGTCCTCGGCCAGCCCGAGGTCGACATCACGGAGCTGAAGGACGGCGAGACGCTGAACTTCACCGCCGAGGTCGACATCCGCCCCGCCCTCGAGCTGCCGGAGGACTTCTCCTCCATCGAGGTCGAGGTCGACGCCGTCGAGGTCAGTGACGAGGACGTGGAGAAGTCCGTCGAGCAGCTCCGTGAGCGCTTCGCCTCCACCTCCCCGGTCGAGCGCGCCGCCGAGGACGGCGACGTCGTCACGGTCGACCTCGAGGCCAAGGTCGACGGCGAGGTCCTGGAGGACGGCGTCGCCGACGGCGTCTCCTACACGATCGGCTCGGGTGAGCTCCTCGAGGGCATCGACGACGCCGTGAAGGGCCTGGAGGCCGGTGGCGAGGCCACCTTCACCTCCGAGCTCAAGGGCGGCTCCGCGGCCGGCAAGGAGGCCGAGGTCACCGTCAAGGTCACCCAGGTCGCCGCCCGCGAACTGCCCGAGCTGGACGACGAGTTCGCGCAGCTCGCCTCCGAGTTCGACACGCTCGAGGAGCTGAGGGCGGACAGCCGCAAGCGCCTCGCGAACATGAAGCAGTACGACCAGGCCACCCAGGCCCAGGAGCGCGTCCTGGAGAAGCTCCTGGAACTCGTCGAGGTGCCCGTCCCCGAGAAGCTGCTCGAGGACGAGATCAACACCCGCAAGCACAACCTGGAGCACCACCAGCTCGGCCAGATGGGTCTGACCCTCGACAAGTACCTGGAGCTCCAGGGCAAGACCGCCGAGGAGTTCGAGGCCGAGACCCGCGAGGCCGCGGTCAAGGGCATCAAGACCCAGTTCGTCCTCGACGAGCTGGTCAAGCGCGAGAAGCTGAACGTGAACCAGGAGGAGCTGACCGAGCACCTCATGCGCCGCGCCGCCTCCTCCGGCATGTCCCCGGACCAGTTCGCGCAGGCGGTCGTCGAGGGCGGTCAGGTTCCGCTCCTCGTCGGTGAGGTCGCCCGCGGCAAGGCCCTGGCCGTGGTCGTCGAGTCCGCCACGGTGAAGGACACCAACGGCGAGGTCATCGACCTGGACGACGAGGACGAGGACGAGGGCACCGAGGAGGCCGCCGAGGCCACCACGGAGGACGCGGCCGAGTCCGCAGAGGACAAGCCCGAGGCCTGAGCCTCGCGCCGCCTCCGACGCGTGTACGACGGGCCCCGGGACACTTCGTCCCGGGGCCCGTCCCTCTTGCCGAGGGGGTGCGAGGCCCTGCCGGCGTGCGGATCCGCCGTACGCGCGACCGGCGGCGGGCGGCCCGCACCCGTCCACGATCCGCGCGACCCCGCCGGCGGCCCGGCTACGCCCCCGGCGAACACTCCCCTCTCCGGGATTCTCCGAAGGGACCCGCGCGTTAGGGTCCATGAATACGAGGGCAGGGGAGTCCCCGTTGCCCCCGGCAGTACACGTGAGACGGCCCGGACGCCGTCGACAAGACGAGCAGGTGGATACGTGACGAATCTGATGCCCTCCGCCGCCGGCGAGCCTTCCATCGGTGGTGGCCTCGGCGACCAGGTCTACAACCGGCTGCTCGGCGAGCGGATCATCTTCCTCGGCCAGCCGGTCGACGACGACATCGCCAACAAGATCACCGCACAGCTGCTGCTCCTTGCCGCCGACCCGGACAAGGACATCTTCCTCTACATCAACAGCCCCGGCGGCTCGATCACGGCCGGCATGGCGATCTACGACACCATGCAGTTCATCAAGAACGACGTGGTGACCATCGCCATGGGTCTCGCCGCCTCGATGGGCCAGTTCCTGCTCAGCGCCGGCACGCCCGGCAAGCGCTTCGCGCTGCCGAACGCCGAGATCCTGATCCACCAGCCCTCCGCCGGCCTGGCGGGCTCGGCCTCGGACATCAAGATCCACGCCGAGCGGCTGCTGCACACCAAGCGGCGCATGGCCGAGCTCACGGCCCAGCACACGGGCCAGACCATCGAGCAGATCACCCGGGACTCGGACCGCGACCGCTGGTTCGACGCCTTCGAGGCCAAGGAGTACGGCCTCATCGACGACGTCATCCCCACGGCCGCAGGCATGCCGGGCGGCGGCGGTACCGGGGCGGCCTAGTACGGGCTCGTCACGGCCCGGGGGCCCCGCGCCGACACCCGGCGCCCCCGAGGCCGTCAGCGCCCCTCTCAGCCCCCTCCACCCACCGCCCCAGCCCTCTTTCCAGGAGACACCGTGAACGACTTCCCCGGCAGCGGCCTCTACGCCCGCACCGAGGCCGAATACACCGGCCCCCGCGCCGAGTCCCGCTACGTCATCCCGCGCTTCGTCGAGCGCACCTCCCAGGGCATCCGCGAGTACGACCCGTACGCGAAGCTGTTCGAGGAGCGCGTGATCTTCCTCGGCGTGCAGATCGACGACGCCTCCGCCAACGACGTCATGGCGCAGCTGCTGTGCCTGGAGTCGATGGACCCCGACCGGGACATCTCGATCTACATCAACAGCCCCGGCGGCTCCTTCACGGCGCTGACCGCGATCTACGACACGATGCAGTTCGTGAAGCCCGACGTCCAGACGGTCTGCATGGGTCAGGCGGCCTCCGCCGCCGCGATCCTGCTGGCCGCCGGTACGCCCGGCAAGCGCATGGCGCTGCCGAACGCCCGCGTGCTGATCCACCAGCCGTACAGCGAGACCGGCCGCGGTCAGGTCTCCGACCTGGAGATCGCCGCGAACGAGATCCTGCGGATGCGCGGGCAGCTCGAGGACATGCTGGCCAAGCACTCCACCACGCCGATCGAGAAGATCCGCGAGGACATCGAGCGCGACAAGATCCTCACGGCCGAGGACGCGCTGGCGTACGGCCTGATCGACCAGATCATCTCGACCCGCAAGATGAACAACGCCGACCTGCGCTGACGCGGGCGGAGGAGTATCGTCTGCCGCCCCTTGGCATGGTGTGGCACGGTCCACGTGGAAGTGAACCGTGCCAAGGGGGGCCCGAACGTGGGGCCCGGCAAGGTACCGTCGACATAAGGCAGCACCAGGAGACGCTGGACTCGAAAGACGTCCAGTCGTTTCCCAGGCGAAGGGGAAGCACACCGTGGCACGCATCGGTGACGGCGGCGATCTGCTCAAGTGCTCGTTCTGCGGCAAGAGCCAGAAGCAGGTCAAGAAGCTCATCGCAGGGCCCGGTGTGTACATCTGCGACGAGTGCATCGACCTCTGCAACGAGATCATCGAGGAAGAGCTCGCGGAGACGAGCGAGGTCCGCTGGGAGGAACTCCCGAAGCCGCGCGAGATCTACGAGTTCCTCGAGGGCTACGTGGTGGGCCAGGAGCCGGCCAAGAAGGCCCTGTCGGTCGCGGTGTACAACCACTACAAGCGCGTCCAGGCCGGTGAGCACGGCGGCGGCCAGGGCCGTGAGGACGCCATCGAGCTGGCGAAGTCCAACATCCTCCTGCTGGGCCCCACGGGCTCCGGCAAGACCCTCCTCGCGCAGACCCTGGCGCGCATGCTGAACGTGCCGTTCGCGATCGCCGACGCCACGGCGCTCACCGAGGCCGGGTACGTGGGCGAGGACGTCGAGAACATCCTGCTCAAGCTGATCCAGGCCGCGGACTACGACGTCAAGAAGGCCGAGACCGGGATCATCTACATCGATGAGATCGACAAGGTCGCGCGCAAGAGCGAGAACCCCTCGATCACCCGCGACGTCTCGGGCGAGGGCGTCCAGCAGGCCCTGCTGAAGATCCTCGAGGGCACCACGGCCTCGGTCCCGCCGCAGGGCGGCCGCAAGCACCCGCACCAGGAGTTCATCCAGATCGACACGACGAACGTCCTGTTCATCGTGGGCGGTGCCTTCTCGGGCCTGGAGAAGATCATCGAGTCCCGGGCCGGCGCCAAGGGCATCGGCTTCGGCGCGACGATCCGCTCGAAGCGGGAGCTGGAGGCCAAGGACCAGTTCGAGGACGTCATGCCCGAGGACCTGGTCAAGTTCGGCATGATCCCCGAGTTCATCGGCCGCCTCCCCGTGATCACCTCGGTCCACAACCTGGACCGCGAGGCCCTGCTCCAGATCCTCGTCGAGCCGCGCAACGCGCTGGTGAAGCAGTACCAGCGCCTCTTCGAACTCGACGGCGTGGAACTGGACTTCGAGCGTGCGGCCCTGGAGGCCATCGCCGACCAGGCGATCCTGCGCCAGACCGGCGCGCGCGGCCTGCGCGCCATCATGGAGGAGGTCCTCCAGGCGGTCATGTACGAGGTCCCGTCCCGCAAGGACGTGGCCCGCGTGGTCATCACGGCGGACGTCGTGCTCTCCAACGTCAACCCGACCCTGATCCCGCGGGACGCCCGGGGCGGCCGGGGGCCGGGGGAGCAGAAGACGGCGTAGCGAGGGACGGACAAGACGCACGAAGGGGCCCCGGTCGAGCGACCGGGGCCCCTTCGTCGTGCGGCCGCGTGTGGCCGGGCGTCAGGCCTTGACGCGGATCTGCCCACGCAGCTTCGCGGTGAGGTCGACGGCGGTGGCCTTGTTGACGCCCGTGCCGGTGTTGTCGCCCGGCGAGACCATGGCGACCGTGCTGTAGTCGGCCCAGGCGCAGAACCAGTCGGTCGACTCCTTCTTGGTGAGCGCGTTGGTGCTCTTCGTCGACTGGCACTTGGCGACCGCGCCGTCGATCTCGACCTCCTCCGGCTCGCCGACCAGCTCGGCGTTCTGCATCGTGCCGGTGTCGCTGGTGGAGCTGTCCTTGACCTGCTTCTGGATGGAGGCGAAGAACTTGTCCAGGGTCGCCTGCGGGTCGGCGATCTCCCCGTAACCGCCCACCATCGTCATGCCCTTGGCGGTCAGCAGCTCGGACTGGCTGGGCAGCGTGGAGGGGTCCTCGGGGTCGTAGTTGCTCAGGTCCGCGGTCGACCACTGTCCGAGGACCGCCGTGCCGCCCTTGACGCCGCTCTTCTCCATGTCCTTCGCGTTGTCGGAGTCGCTGACCTGGTTGCCGTCGCCGACCCGCTTGTACTCGTCGAGCACCGTCGCGGGCGTCGTCAGCTTGTGCGCGCCGTCGTCCTCCAGACCGCCCGAGCCCGAGTTGCCGCCCAGGACGAGGGCCGCGCCGACGCCGACGACGGCGACCGCCGCGACCGCGCCGATGATGAGGCCGAGCTTCTTCTTGCCGCCACCCGGGGCCGGAGGCTGGGGGACGCCGTAGGGGGCCTGGCCGTACGGGGGCTGGCCGTAGGAGGGCTGCTGGCCGTAGGGCGGGGTGGGCGGCTGCTGGCCGTACGGGCCGGGCTGCTGGCCGTACGGCGGGGTCTGGGGCGGGGTGCCCTGCGGGGGCTGCTGGGGGTAGCCGTAGCCGGGCTGGGGAGCCTGCGGCGGCTGGCCGTACGGGCCCTGCTGGCCGTACGGGCCGGGCTGCTGAGGCTGCTGCCCGCCGTACGGGCCCGGCTGGTTGTAGCTCATGACGGGGTTCCCCTCCAGACGCTTATGCGATTTTCACATCTTGGCTCAATCCCGGTGCGGTCACGGCGGCGGGGGCCCCACCGTTACAGAACAAAGGCGTTTCGGGACGGCGCGGTGACACCCCTAAACTGGCCCCGTGACCGACAACGCTCAGCAGCAGCCCCCAGCGCCCACGACCGAACTGCCGACCCAGTACGCGCCGGCCGACGTAGAGGCGCCGCTGTACGAGCGCTGGGTCGAGCGGGGCTACTTCGAGGCCGACGCCAAGAGCGACAAGCCGCCGTTCACCGTCGTCATCCCGCCGCCGAACGTCACGGGCAGCCTGCACCTCGGCCACGCCTTCGAGCACACGCTCATCGACGCCCTGACCCGCCGCAAGCGCATGCAGGGCTTCGAGACGCTGTGGCAGCCCGGCATGGACCACGCCGGCATCGCGACCCAGAACGTCGTCGAGCGCGAGCTGGGCAAGGAGGGCAAGTCGCGGCACGACCTGGGCCGCGAGGCCTTCGTCGAGCGCGTCTGGCAGTGGAAGGGCGAGTCCGGCGGGCAGATCAGCGGCCAGATGCGCCGCCTCGGCGACGGCGTCGCCTGGTCCCGTGAGCGCTTCACCATGGACGAGGGCCTCTCCCAGGCCGTCCAGACCATCTTCAAGCGGCTCTACGACGACGAGCTGATCTACCGCGCCGAGCGCATCATCAACTGGTGTCCGCGCTGTCTGACCGCCATCTCGGACATCGAGGTCGAGTACCAGGACGACGACGGCGAACTCGTCTCCATGAAGTACGGCGAGGGCGACGAGACCATCGTCGTCGCCACCACCCGCGCGGAGACGATGCTCGGTGACACGGCCGTCGCCGTCCACCCCGACGACGAGCGCTACAAGCACCTGGTCGGCAAGCTCATCAAGCTGCCGCTCACCGAGCGTTCGATCCCCGTCGTCGCGGACACCCACGTCGACCCCGAGTTCGGCACGGGTGCCGTCAAGGTCACCCCCGCCCACGACCCGAACGACTTCGAGATCGGCCGGCGCCACGGCCTGCCGTCCCTCACGGTCATGGACGAGCACGCCGTCATCACGGCCCACGGCCCCTTCCAGGGACTGGACCGCCTGGAGGCCCGCTCCGCCATCGTCGCCGCGCTGCGCGCCGAGGGCCGGATCGTCGCCGAGAAGCGGCCGTACGTCCACAGCGTCGGCCACTGCTCGCGCTGCAAGACCACCGTCGAGCCCCGCCTGTCGATGCAGTGGTGGGTCAAGGTCGGTCCGCTGGCGAAGGCCGCCGGCGACGCCGTCCGCGACGGCCGCGTCAAGATCCACCCGCAGGAGATGGAGAAGCGGTACTTCGACTGGGTCGACAACCTCCACGACTGGTGCATCTCGCGGCAGTTGTGGTGGGGTCACCGCATCCCCGTCTGGTACGGCCCCGACGGCGAGGTCGTCTGCGTCGGCCCCGACGACGAGGCCCCCACCGGCGAGGGCTGGCACCAGGACACCGACGTCCTCGACACCTGGTTCTCCTCCGGCCTGTGGCCGTTCTCCACCCTCGGCTGGCCCGAACAGACCGAGTCGCTCGCGAAGTTCTACCCGAACTCCGTCCTGGTCACCGGCTACGACATCCTCTTCTTCTGGGTCGCCCGGATGATGATGTTCGGCCTGTACGCGATGGACGGCACCCCGCCGTTCCACACCATCGCCCTGCACGGCATGGTCCGCGACCAGTTCGGCAAGAAGATGTCCAAGTCCTTCGGCAACGCGGTCAACCCGCTGGACTGGATGGACAAGTACGGCTCCGACGCCCTCCGTTTCACCCTCGCCCGCGGCGCCAACCCGGGCGTCGACGTGCCCATCGGCGAGGACTGGGTCCAGGGCTCCCGCAACTTCGCCAACAAGATCTGGAACGCCACCCGCTTCGCGCTGATGAACGGCGCGACGGTCGAGGGCCCGCTGCCGGACGCCTCGAGGATGTCGGCGGCCGACCGCTGGATCCTGTCCCGCCTCAACTCGGTCGTCTCCGAGGTCGACGCGTTCTACGACGACTTCCAGTTCGCCAAGCTCTCCGACGCCCTCTTCCACTTCGCGTGGGACGAGGTCTTCGACTGGTACGTCGAGCTGTCCAAGACGACGTTCCAGGCGGGCGGCGAGGAGGCCGAGGTCAGCAAGCGCGTCCTCGGCGAGGTCCTCGACGTCACCCTGAAGCTGCTGCACCCGGTCGTCCCGTTCGTCACGGAGACCCTCTGGACGACGCTGACCGGCGGCGAGTCCGTCGTCATCGCCGACTGGCCGAAGGCCGTGTCCGTTCCCGGCGCCGACACGCCGGGCGGCTTCCGCGACGCCGACGCCGAGCGCGAGATCGAGACCCTCCAGTCGGTCATCACCGAGGTCCGCCGCTTCCGCGCCGACCAGGGCCTGCAGCCCGGCCAGCGGGTCCCGGCCCGCCTGGAGCTGGGCGGCACCGCGCTCGCCCCGCACGAGGCGGCCATCCGCCAGCTGCTGCGGCTCCAGCCGGAGGGCGAGGACTTCTCGGCGACGGCGACCCTGCCGGTCTCGGGCGCCACGGTCGCCCTCGACCTGTCCGGCACGATCGACGTGGCCGCGGAGCGCAAGCGGCTGGCGAAGGACCTGGCCGCCGCCGAGAAGGAGAAGGCCCAGGCCCAGGGCAAGCTCGGCAACGAGGCGTTCCTGGCCAAGGCGCCCGACAAGGTCGTCGACGGGATCCGCGCCCGGCTGGCGAAGGCGGACGAGGACATCGCCCGCATCCAGGCCCAGCTGGACCGGCTGCCGCAGGCGTAGGCACGCCCGCGCCCCGTGTCCCGAATGTCGGCGAAGGCCCCCGGAACGTACAGCTCCGGGGGCCTTCGCCGACGTCTGTCGGAGGTCGTCCGTAGACTGGCCCCGTGAGCGAGCTCCCCCCCAGCGGCAACGACGACGACCAGCCCGACGCCCTCGACTCCTTCGAGGAGATCATCGCGGCCGAGACCGACCGCGACCCGGACCTCGCGGTGATCGAGGCCGGCAGCCGCACCCTGCGCACCCTGGGCGGTCCGCCCGAGGCCGACGTGCCCGCCCGGCCCGCGGACCCCGAGGTCGACAAGGCCCTGCGCGAGGTCGAGGCGGAGCTGGCCACCCGCTGGGGCGAGACCAAGCTGGAGCCGTCCGTCGCCAGGATCGCCGCCCTGATGGACGTCCTGGGCGAACCGCAGCGGGCGTACCCCGCCATCCACATCACGGGGACGAACGGCAAGACCTCCACCGCCCGCATGATCGAGGCGCTCCTCGGCGCCTTCGACCTGCGCACCGGGCGGTACACCTCCCCGCACGTGCAGTCGATCACCGAGCGCGTCAGCCTCGACGGCGCCCCCGTCTCCGCCGAGCGGTTCATCGAGACGTACCACGACATCAAGCCGTACGTGGAGATGGTCGACGCGGCCCAGGAGTACCGGCTGTCCTTCTTCGAGGTGCTCACCGGCATGGCGTACGCCGCCTTCGCCGACGCCCCCGTGGACGTGGCCGTCGTGGAAGTGGGCATGGGCGGTTCCTGGGACGCCACCAACGTGATCGACGGGGACGTCGCCGTCGTCACCCCCATCGACCTCGACCACACCGACCGGCTCGGGGGGACGCCCGCCGAGATCGCCGCCGAGAAGGGCGGGATCATCAAGCGGGGCGCGACCGTGATCCTCGCCCAGCAGCCCGTCGACGCCGCCCAGGTCCTGCTGAAGAAGGCCGTCGAGGTGGACGCCACGGTGGCCCGCGAGGGCCTGGAGTTCGGGGTCGTCGCCCGGCAGGTCGCCGTCGGCGGGCAGCTGCTCACCCTGCGCGGCGTCGGCGGCGAGTACCCCGACGTGTACCTGCCGCTGCACGGCCCCTACCAGGCGCACAACGCGGCCGTGGCCCTCGCCGCCGTCGAGGCGTTCTTCGGCGTGGGCGCCCAGCGGCCCGAGCCACTGGACATCGACACCGTGCGCAAGGCCTTCGCGGCCGTGTCGGCACCGGGCCGCCTGGAGGTCGTCCGGCGGTCCCCGACCGTCGTGCTCGACGCCGCCCACAACCCGGCCGGCGCCCGCGCCACCGCCGAGGCGGTCGGCGAGGCCTTCGACTTCAGCCGGCTGATCGGCGTGGTCGGGGCCAGCGGCGACAAGAACGTGCGGGGGCTGCTCGAGGCCTTCGAGCCGATCTTCGCCGAGGTCGTCGTCACCCAGAACACCAGCCACCGCGCCATGGACGCGGACGAACTGGCCGCGATCGCCGTCGAGGTGTTCGGCGAGGAGCGCGTCCAGGTCGAGCCGCGGCTGCCCGACGCCCTGGAGGCGGCGATCACGCTCGCCGAGGAGGAGGGCGAGTTCGCCGGCGGCGGCGTCCTGGTCACCGGTTCCGTCATCACCGTCGGGGAAGCCCGGCTGCTCCTGGGGAAGGGCTGAGGTCCCACACCATGCGTACGCTCTGTTCCTCCACCCTGATCGGCGAGTTCTTCATCATCGGCTTCGCCGGTCTGGTCGCCATGAAGGACGCCGACCTCACCACGTCCACGGTGTGGACGGTGTGCGGCATCGCCATGTTCCTCTGCGTGCTGCTGTGCGGCGTGGTCACCCGGCCCGGGGGAGTCGCCCTCGGCTGGGCCCTCCAGGTTGCCCTCGTCCTCAGCGGCTTCGTCGTGCCGATGATGTTCATCCTCGGTCTGCTCTTCGGGGCCCTGTGGTGGGCGTCGGTGCACTACGGCCGCGAGATCGACGAGGCGAAGGCGAGGTTCGCCGCGCAGGCCGCCGGCTCCTCCTCGGACACCGCTGACGCTGTGTGACAGGGGCTCGGACACGCCCTGTAATCTCGTCCCACCGCACACCGGCAGCAGAAGGAGTCACCCCGTGAGCCAGCGCACCCTCGTCCTCCTCAAGCCCGACGCCGTCCGTCGTGGCCTGACCGGCGAGATCATCAGCCGCATCGAGCGCAAGGCCGGCTGGCAGATCACCGCGCTGGAACTGCGCACCCTGGACCAGGACACCCTGGAGCAGCACTACGGCGAGCACAAGGGCAAGCCCTTCTACGAGCCGCTGGTGGAGTTCATGTCCTCCGGACCGGTCGTCGCCCTGATCGTCGAGGGCGAGCGGGTCATCGAGGGCGTGCGCGCCCTGGCCGGCCCGACCGACCCGATCGCCGCCGCGCCGGGCTCCATCCGGGGCGACTTCGGCGTGATCGTCCGCGAGAACCTGATCCACGCCTCCGACTCCGAGGAGTCCGCCGAGCGCGAGGTGAAGATCTTCTTCCCCGGACGCGCCTGACCCGGACGCGCCTGACCCGGACGAGTCCGGCCCGGCAGCACCTGACGCAGGAGCACCTGACGTGGGAGCACCTGACGCGGGAGCGGCCGGACGAAACGAGCGAACCGGGCGGGTCGGAGCCGCCCGACGGCGCTCTCCGGCCCCGCCGGTCGCGGAGGTTTCGGAAATTTTTCTGAGGGTCCGTCACCCCGCCTCGTCGCCTGACCAGGGACGGCCGTACGATTTCGGCCGTCCCTCGGCATATGCGTGCCGATCGGGGGAACGCGTGCCCCCGATGGCCCGTCTCCACAAGCGGGGCGCCGCGGCATCTGCTGACAATGGCGAAGACCCTCGCGCGGTGTTCGTGCAGGCGCGTCTACGATGTAAGCCTTCACGTCACAGCGCCCACCTCGCCGACCTGAAAAGCCCTCACGAGCTCATGGGAAGGCCAGCCGAATCCTGATGGGGAACTCAATGTCGTTCATCGGCCGTGACATGGCTGTCGACCTCGGGACCGCCAACACGCTGGTGTACGTCAGGGGTCGCGGGATCGTCCTCAACGAGCCGTCCGTCGTCGCGATCAACACCAACACCGGTGGCATCCTCGCGGTCGGCTCCGAAGCGAAGAAGATGATCGGGCGGACCCCGGGCAACATCGTCGCCGTGCGTCCGCTGAAGGACGGTGTCATCGCCGACTTCGAGATCACCGAGCGGATGCTCCGCTACTTCATCCTGAAGATCCACAAGCGGCGGTATCTGGCCAGGCCGCGGGTCGTCGTCTGTGTGCCCTCGGGCATCACGGGCGTCGAGCGCCGCGCCGTCATCGAGGCGTCGACCCAGGCCGGCGCCCGGCAGGTGCACATCATCGAGGAGCCCATGGCCGCGGCCATCGGCTCCGGCCTGCCGGTCCACGAGGCCACCGGCAACATGGTGGTGGACATCGGCGGCGGCACCACGGAGGTCGCGGTCATCTCGCTCGGCGGCATCGTCACCGCCCAGTCCATCCGCGTCGCGGGAGACGAGCTGGACAACGCGATCATCCAGCACATCAAGAAGGAGTACAGCCTCCTCCTCGGTGAGCGGAGCGCCGAGCAGATCAAGATCACGATCGGTTCGGCGTACGAACTCGACTCCGACGAGCACACCGAAATCCGCGGCCGGGACCTCGTCTCCGGGCTGCCCAAGACCGTCGTCATCTCGGCCGCCGAAGTGCGCAAGGCGATCGAGGAACCCGTCAACGCGATCGTCGACGCCGTGAAGACCACCCTCGACAAGTGCCCGCCGGAGCTGTCCGGCGACATCATGGACCGCGGAATCGTCCTGACCGGCGGTGGAGCCCTGCTGCGCGGGCTGGACGAGCGGCTGCGCCGGGAGACCGGCATGCCCATCCACATCGCCGAGGACCCGCTGGACAGCGTGGCGCTCGGATCCGGCAAGTGCGTCGAGGAGTTCGAGGCGCTCCAGCAGGTTCTGGACGCGGCGCCGCGCAGATGACGTAACGCTTCGATTCCGCCGTACGGGATGATCGCCTCTCGTGCGGCGGATCGTTGATATCGAGGCATAGGATCCTCGAGAGCCACCAAGCGCCCCATACCGCACCCCGGATTCTGCCGGGGCCCAGCGAAATCCCGCATTCCCGCATTCCTATGAGGAAGGGCACGGCCGCCGCACGTGAGGGACACACGAGAGAGCCGGCTGCTCCTGGTGCTGCTGATCGCCGTCGCGTTCGCGCTGATCACGGTCGACATCCGCGGCGGAGAGGACTCCCCGGTCGACGGTGCCCGGCAGGCCGCGGCCGCGGCCTTCGGTCCGATCGAGGACGGGGTGGCGTCGGCGGTGGACCCCGTCGGCGACGCCGTCTCCGCCGTACGCGACTCCGGTGAGCGACACGACCGGCTCGCCGCGCTGGAGAAGGAGAACGCCGCCCTCAAGGCGAAACTCGGCAGCGACGACCGCAACCGCAGCCGCCTGGCGCAGCTCGACAAGATCCTCAAGACCGCCGGCGCCGGCCAGTACGGCATCAAGGGCGCCGAGGTCATCGCGATCGGAGCGGCCCAGGGCTTCTCCTGGACCGTCACCGTCGACGTCGGCGCGAACGACGGCATCCGACGCGACATGACGGTCCTGAACGGCGACGGGCTGGTCGGACGGGTCACCACCGTCGGGCCGAACACCGCCACCGTCCTGCTCGCCAGCGACCCCGACTTCACCGTCGGCACGCGCATGGAGGCCTCCGACGAACTGGGCTTCGCCTCCGGGCAGGGCGACCGCCCGCTGCGCGTCGAACTCCTCAACGGCAAGGCCGAGGTGAAGAAGGGCGACCGTCTGGTCACCTTCGGCTCGCAGGCCGACAAGCCGTTCGTACCCGGCGTGCCGGTCGGCGTGGTCTCCCGCGTCGATCCGTCCGGCGGCGACCTCACCCGCACCCTCTACGTCACGCCGTACGTCAGCTTCACCAAGCTCGACATCGTCGGCGTCGTCGTCGAGGCCCCGAAGAAGGACCCGCGCGACACCGTGCTGCCCACCAAGCCCAAGCCGGTCCCCACGCCGACGGTGACCGTCACGGTCACCCCGAACGCGAACGCACCCGTCGAAGGCCAGGAAGAGCAGTAGGAGCTGACTACCCCATGCGCGTCAACCGGATCCTGCTCTCCGTCCCGCTGATCGTCGTCGCCCTGGTGATCCAGGTGAGCGTCCTCGCCCGCCTGCACCTGCCCGGCGCCGTCCCCGACCTGCTCCTCCTCACCGTCCTGGGCCTCGCCCTGGTCTACGGCCACGTCGGCGGCGCCCTCATCGGCTTCGGCGCCGGACTGCTCGCCGACCTCGCCCCGCCCGCCGACCACGCCGCCGGCCGCTACGCCCTCGTGCTGTGCGTCATCGGCTACCTGGCCGGGCTCGTCAAGCCGGAGAACGGCCGCATCAAGTCGGCCACCGGCCCGATGCTCGTCGTGGTCGCCGCCGCGATCGGCTCCACCCTGCTCTACGCCGGTGTCGGCGCCCTCGTCGGCGACACCGCCGCCCGTCACGTCGGTCTGACCGGCCTGCTGTTCTCGGCGGCCCTGTACGACCTGCTGCTCGCCCCCTTCGTCGTGCCGGGCGTGATGTTCCTGGCCCGGCGCGCGGACAACGACCCGCTCGCCGAGACCAACGCCGCCGC
Source organism: Streptomyces sp. NPDC048734 (assembly GCF_043198675.1). Lineage (NCBI taxonomy): Bacteria > Bacillati > Actinomycetota > Actinomycetes > Kitasatosporales > Streptomycetaceae > Streptomyces > Streptomyces sp. NPDC048734. The sequence goes on from NZ_JBICUZ010000001.1 coordinate 418,298, forward strand.
CAAGACGCCCGACATCTCCTCCGGGTGGCTCTCCTCCGGCACCGGCTTGCGGATCGGCGGCCAGCGCGGCGGCCTGAAGATGAAGGCGGCGCGCTCCCGGATGGCCCGTGCCGGGCGCATCAAGGGGGTCAAGAGGCTGTGATCGCCGGGGAGTCGAGGACGGGTGACGCCAGAGACGGTGCCGGCCGTGTCCCGTGCGCGGAGGATGCCCGAGGGTTCACCCGAACGGGGTCGCCGCGGCGGAACGGGGCCTCACAGGCGGATCGTTCATCATGCGTACGCACACCCACCGGCACACGCACACCCGCATTCACCGGCACACGCACACCCACAGGCACAGGCACTCGCATCCGGGCACACGCGTCCGCGCACTGAGAGGGGGAGACCGCCGCAGTGACCAACATTCCCGAGACCGGGAGGACCCCACGGGTCCAGATCCGGCTCGTCGTGATCCAGATCCTCGTCCTCTCCCTCCTCGGCACCCTCGGCGGCCGGCTGTGGTACCTCCAGATCCGTGAGGGCGCGGAGTACGCCAAGGAGGCCTCCGGCAACCACGTCCAGCAGGTCGTCGAGCCCGCCGTGCGCGGCTCCATCCTGGACGCGCGAGGAGTCCCCCTCGCGGACAACGAGACACGGCTCGTCGTCTCCGCCTCCCGGACCGAACTGCTGAAGCAGAAGGACGACGGCAAGGCCGTCCTGGCCAAGCTCGCCGACGTTCTCGGCATGACCGCCGAGGACGTCGCGCTGAAGGTCCGGCTGTGCGACGCGGAGACCCCCCAGCCCTGCTGGAACGGCTCGCCCTACCAGCCCATCCCCATCACCGACGAGGCCACGCCCAAGCAGGCCCTCCAGATCCGCGAGCGCGCCGAGGACTTCCCCGGCATCACCGCCGAACCCGAGGCCGTGCGCCGCTACACGAGCCCCGGCGCGGCCAACACCGCCCAGGTCCTCGGCTACCTCTCCCCGGTCACCGACGAGGAGATCACCAAGGCCCAGGACACCGACTCGCCCTTCCTGCGCTCCGACCAGGTCGGCCGCTCCGGGCTGGAGCGGCAGTACGACAAGGAACTGCGCGGCAAGGCCGGCGTCACCCGCTACGAGGTCGACAACCTCGGCCGGGTCATCGGCGAGGCCGAGGCCGACCCGGCGCAGCCCGGCTCCAACCTCGTCACCAGCATCGACGCCCGCGTCCAGCGAGTCGCCGAGTACGAGCTGAACGAGGCGATGAAGGAAGCCCGCAAGCAGTTCGACAGGAACACCAACGAAAACTACAAGGCCGACGCGGGCGCGGTCGTGGTGATGGAGGCCAAGACCGGCCGCGTGGTCGCCATGGCGTCCAACCCGAACTACGACCCCAACGCCTGGGTGGGCGGGATCTCCGCCAAGGACTACAAGAAGCTCACCGGGAAGTCCTCCAACTACCCGCTGCTCAACCGGGCCATACAGGGTCAGGCGGCACCCGGCTCGATCTTCAAGGTGGTCTCCACGGCCGCCGCGGTCCAGGCGGGCTACGACTTCGACGGACGGTACAACTGCTCCAGCTCGTACTCGGTCGGCGGCCAGGTCTTCAAGAACTTCGAGTCCCAGAACCACGGCGCGATCGACCTCGGCCGCGCCCTGGAGGTCTCCTGCGACACCGTCTACTACTCCCTCGCCCACCGCGAGTGGCAGCGGGACGGCGGCATCGACCCCAAGGGCAAGCCGAAGGACTACTTCTACAAGACCGCCCACCAGTTCGGCCTCGGCAAGGAGACCGGCATCGACCTCCCCAACGAGGTCAGCGGCCGCGTCCCCGACCGCGAGTGGAAGCAGTCCTACTGGGACGCCAACAAGGACGGCTGGTGCAAGACCGGCAAGAAGGACGGCAGTTACGTCGAGAAGATCGCCTACGAGAACTGCCTCGAGGGCAACAAGATGCGCGCCGGTGACGAGATCAACTACTCCATCGGTCAGGGCGACACCCTGGTGACCCCCATTCAGATGGCCACCGTCTACGCGGCCATCGCCAACGGCGGCACCCTGTACGACCCCACCGTCGGCAAGGCCATCGTCAGCCCCGACGGCAAGACGGTCCAGGAGATCGAGCCGAAGGCGCACGGCAAGCTGCCCGTCAGCAAGCAGACCCTGGCCCAGATGGACGACGCCCTCGCCGGCGTGGCCACCCGCGGTACGGCGGCCTGGCGCTTCGGCGGCTGGCCGCAGGACAAGATCGAGATGCACGCCAAGACCGGTACCGCCGAGGTCTACGGCAAGCAGACGACGTCCTGGTTCGCCACGTACACCAAGGACTACTCGATCGTGATGACGATCTCCCAGGGTGGTACGGGTTCCGGTGCCTCCGGCCCGGCCGTGCGGAACATATACGACGCTCTGTACGGCGTCTCCGACGACGGCGTGATCAACAAGAAGAACGCGCTGCTGCCCACCCCGCAGAAGACCCTGCCGAAGATCAAGACGGACGGCACGATCGCGTCCCCGAAGATCTCCAAGGACCCGGCGAAGGAGCAGCAGACCTACCAGAAGGCCACCGGGACCGGCACCCCTGCCCCGGACGGGACGCAGCAGGGAGCGACCACCGCCTCACCCGAGGCCACCAACCGTGACACGCGGCGGCGAGGACGCCGGCGAGGAAGCCGGAGGAAGTGCACATGACCGGCGCGAACGGCTTCTCCGTCTCCGGGTACGGGCCCGAACGGGCCGGCTGGACGCGGCTCTTCGCCCGTGACTCGCTGGCGCGGCGCCTGGACTGGCCGATACTGCTGGCGGCGATCGCGCTGTCGCTGATCGGCTCCCTGCTGGTGTACTCGGCGACCCGCAACCGCACCGAGATCAACCAGGGCGACCCGTACTTCTTCCTGCTGCGGCACCTGCTGAACACCGGCATCGGGCTCACCCTGATGATCGGCACGGTCTGGCTCGGCCACCGCACGCTGCGCAACGCCGTACCGGTCCTGTACGGCCTGTCGGTCCTGCTGATCCTGCTGGTGCTCACCCCGCTCGGCTCCACCGTCAACGGCGCGCACTCCTGGATCCAGCTCGGCGGCGGCTTCTCGCTCCAGCCCTCGGAGTTCGTGAAGATCACGATCATCCTGGGCATGGCCATGCTGCTGGCGGCCCGGGTCGACGCCGGCGACAAGCTCTACCCCGACCACCGCACGGTGCTCCAGGCCCTCGGCCTGGCCGCCGTACCGATGCTGATCGTCATGCTGATGCCCGACCTCGGGTCGGTCATGGTCATGGTCATCATCGTGCTGGGCGTGCTGCTGGCCTCCGGCGCCTCCAACCGGTGGGTCTTCGGGCTGCTCGGCGCGGGCGCCGCCGGTGCGCTCGCCGTCTGGCAGCTGCACATCCTGGACGACTACCAGATCGCCCGCTTCGCCGCCTTCGCCAACCCCAGCCTCGACCCCGCGGGTGTCGGCTACAACACCAACCAGGCGCGCATCGCCATCGGTTCGGGCGGCCTGACCGGGTCCGGGCTGTTCGAGGGCTCGCAGACCACCGGCCAGTTCGTGCCCGAACAGCAGACGGACTTCGTGTTCACGGTCGCCGGCGAGGAACTGGGCTTCGTCGGCGGCGGCCTCATCATCGTGCTGCTCGGCGTCGTCCTGTGGCGGGCCTGCCGCATCGCCCGCGAGACGACCGAGCTGTACGGCACGATCGTCGCCGCCGGGATAGTCGCATGGTTCGCCTTCCAGTCCTTCGAGAACATCGGCATGACCCTCGGCATCATGCCGGTCACCGGCCTGCCCCTGCCGTTCGTCTCCTACGGCGGCACGTCGATGTTCGCGGTGTGGGTGGCGGTCGGACTGCTGCAGTCGATCCGGGTCCAGCGGCCCATGTCCGCCTGAGCGGCCCGCACACCACGGCGCGCGCCGCGCCCCGCGCGCGGGGGAAGTCGAGCCCGGTCGGCCCTGCCGTCCCGGGCCCGACTGCCACTAGATTCGGGTCATGACGGAGACGAAACGCGAGGTCGAGCGCAAGTACGAATCCGATGACGGCGGACTGCCCGATCTGACCGGTGTCGCCGGGGTCGCCGCCGTCCTCGACAAGGGCGTCACCGAACTGGACGCCACCTACTACGACACCGCCGACGCGCGGCTCTCCGCCGCCTCCCTCACCCTGCGGCGCCGCACCGGCGGCTCCGACGCGGGCTGGCACCTGAAGTTCCCCGTCGCCCCCGGCGTCCGCGACGAGATCCGGGCACCGTTGTCCGACGCCCTCCCGCGCGCCCTCGCCGGCCTGGTCCGCTCCCGCGTCCGGGACGCCGAGCTGGCACCGGTCGTCCGGATCCGCTCCGCCCGCGACGTCCGCGAACTGCTCGACGCCGAGGGCCGGCTGCTCGCCGAGGCCAGTGCCGACGCGGTGCGCGCCGACCGGCTGACCGGCGACGGCGGCTCCGCCCGGTGGACCGAGATCGAGGTGGAACTCGCCGACGGCGGCGACCCGGACTTCCTCGACGAGGTGGAGAAACGGCTCCGCAAGGCGGGCGTACGGCCCTCCGGATCGGCCTCGAAGCTGGCGCGCGCGCTGGCGGAGACGGAACCGCGACGGAAGAAGGCCGGGAAGCCGAAGCGGAAGCCGCAGGCCGACGGGAGGCGCGCCGCCGAGAAGACCGCTCCCGGCACCGCGGCGACCGCCGGGGACCACGTCCTGGCCCACCTCCGCACCCAGCGGGACGCGATCGTCGCACTGGATCCGGCCGTCCGCCGGGAGCTGCCCGACTCCGTGCACGGCATGCGCGTCGCCACCCGCCGGATGCGCAGCGCCTTCCGCTCCTACGCCAAGGTCCTCGACCGCACCGTCACCGACCCGGTCGGCGAGGAACTGAAGTGGCTCGCCGGGGAGCTGGGGGTGGACCGCGACCAGGAGGTGCTCACCGACCGGCTGACGGCCGCCCTGAAGGCACTGCCGCGCCCGCTGGTCGTCGGCCCCGTCCGCACCCGGCTCCGCACCTGGGCGCGGGCCGGCAGCGGCGGCTCACGCCGGCGCCTGATCGCCGTACTGGACGGCGCACGGTATCTGGCGCTGCTGGACACACTGGACCGGCTGGTCGACGAGCCGCCCCTGCTGCCGGCCGCCGCGGGCACCGCGGAGAAGGTGCTGGCCAAGGCCGTGCGCAAGGACTTCGCACAGGTCGCCGCCCTGGTGGAGAAGGCGCTCGCCCAGCCGCCGGGCGCCGGTCGGGACCTGGCCCTGCACGAGGCCCGAAAGAAGGCCAAGCGGACCCGCTACTGCGCCGAGACCGCCGCGCCCGCGCTCGGCGGGCCCGCCGCCGACCTGGTCCGTCACATGAAGTCCCTCCAGGGACTGCTCGGCGACCACCAGGACAGCGTGATGGCCCGTGAGGCCCTGCGCGACCTCGCCGCCCAGGCGCACGCGGCGGGGGAGAGCGCCTTCACCTACGGGCTGCTCCACGGCAGGGAGGAGCGGCGGGCGGAAGCGGCGGAGGCGGCGCTGCCACAGGCGTGGGAGACGGTCGGCGCGGCGGCGGTCTGAGGCACCGGGCCCTTCCGGCGGTCTGAGCCGCCGGGCCCTTCCGGCGTTCGGGGACGCCCCGTGAGCGGGTTAGGCTAGATGGTCACCCTCCCCCAGCCCTTCCGGCCGGGGGTGCCCCCAGCCAGCTCACGAAGGTAACCTCGCGATGTCTGTCGAGTCGGTCTTCCCACAGCTCGAAGCTCTGCTCCCGCACGTGCAGAAGCCGATCCAGTACGTCGGCGGCGAACTCAACTCCACGGTCAAGCCCTGGGAGTCCTGCGACGTCCGCTGGGCGCTGATGTACCCGGACGCGTACGAGGTCGGGCTCCCCAACCAGGGCGTCATGATCCTCTACGAGGTCCTCAACGAGCAGGAGGGCGTCCTCGCCGAGCGCACGTACAGCGTGTGGCCGGACCTGGAGGCCCTGATGCGCGAGCACCGCGTCCCGCAGTTCACCGTGGACAGCCACCGCCCGGTGAAGGCCTTCGACGTGTTCGGCCTGTCCTTCTCCACCGAGCTGGGCTACACGAACATGCTGACCGCCCTGGACCTGGCGGGCATCCCGCTGGAGTCCCGGGACCGCGGTCTCGACGACCCGATCGTGCTGGCCGGCGGCCACGCGGCCTTCAACCCCGAGCCGATCGCCGACTTCATCGACGCGGCGGTCATCGGCGACGGCGAGCAGGCCGTGCTCGACATGACGAGGATCATCCGGGAGTGGAAGGCCGAGGGCCGGCCGGGCGGCCGCGAGGAGGTCCTCCTGCGCCTGGCGAAGACCGGCGGCGTGTACATCCCGCGCTTCTACGACGTCGAGTACCTGCCGGACGGCCGCATCGCCCGCGTCGTGCCCAACCGCTCCGGCGTTCCGTGGCGGGTGTCGAAGCACACGGTCATGGACCTCGACGAGTGGCCGTACCCGAAGCAGCCCCTCGTCCCGCTCGCCGAGACGGTGCACGAGCGGATGTCGGTGGAGATCTTCCGCGGCTGCACCCGCGGCTGCCGCTTCTGCCAGGCCGGCATGATCACCCGCCCGGTCCGCGAGCGTTCCATCACCGGCATCGGCGAGATGGTGGAGAAGGGCCTGAAGGCGACCGGCTTCGAGGAGGTCGGCCTGCTGTCGCTGTCCTCCGCGGACCACAGCGAGATCGGCGACGTCGCCAAGGGCCTCGCGGACCGCTACGAAGAGGACAAGATCGGCCTCTCGCTGCCCTCGACCCGCGTGGACGCCTTCAACGTCGACCTGGCCAACGAGCTGACGCGCAACGGCCGCCGGTCCGGCCTCACCTTCGCCCCCGAGGGCGGCTCCGAGCGCATGCGCAAGGTCATCAACAAGATGGTCTCGGAAGAGGACCTGATCCGCACCGTCGCCACCGCGTACGGCAACGGCTGGCGCCAGGTGAAGCTGTACTTCATGTGCGGTCTGCCGACGGAGACCGACGAGGACGTCCTGCAGATCGCCGACATGGCGACCCGCGTCATCCAGAAGGGCCGCGAGGTCTCCGGGGCCAACGACATCCGCTGCACGGTCTCCATCGGCGGGTTCGTGCCCAAGCCGCACACCCCGTTCCAGTGGGCGCCGCAGCTCTCCGCCGAGGAGACGGACGCCCGCCTGGAGAAGCTCCGCGACAAGATCCGCGGCGACAAGAAGTACGGCCGCTCGATCGGCTTCCGCTACCACGACGGCAAGCCCGGCATCGTCGAGGGCCTGCTGTCCCGCGGCGACCGCCGCATCGGCGCCGTCATCCGCGCCGTCTACGAGGACGGCGGACGCTTCGACGGCTGGCGCGAACACTTCTCCTACGACCGCTGGATGAGCTGCGCCGACAAGGCCCTGGCCCCCTCCGGCGTGGACGTCGACTGGTACACCACCCGTGAGCGCGGCTACGAGGAGGTCCTGCCCTGGGACCACCTGGACTCCGGCCTCGACAAGGACTGGCTCTGGGAGGACTGGCAGGACGCCCTCGACGAGACGGAGGTCGAGGACTGCCGCTGGACGCCGTGCTTCGACTGCGGCGTGTGCCCTGCCATGGACACTTCCATCCAGATCGGCCCCACGGGCAAGAAGCTGCTGCCGCTGACGGTCGTGAAGTAGCGCCACCGCGCGCACGAGGGCCCGGCCGCACCGAACGGTGCGGCCGGGCCCTCGTGCGCGGGCGGGCGGCCGATGAGGTCGGTCTTCCGGGCGGCGGCGCGAAGCCGGGGGCGCGCGAGGCGGGAACCGCGCGTGAGACGGGAACCATGGGATCCGTACGGGCCGCCGTGGCGTCCTCGTGGGTATGGACCTCGACAAACCGTCCGGTGAACCGTCCGTCCGGCAGCCCGCGCCGCAGCAGCCCGACGGGTGTCTCGTCGTCGCGATCCGGCTGCCCGTGCGGATCGTCGCGCTCGTACTGGTCCTGCCGGTGCGCATGGCGTGGGACGCGCTCGTCGTCGCCGGCCGCTTCCTGAACGGCGCCCTGCTGCGCCCGCTCGGCCGGGCCCTGCTGTGGCTGGGCAGGGTTCTCGTGGTCCTTCCCCTGGCGGGCCTGTGGCGGTACGTCGTCGTCCCCGCCGGCAAGGCCCTGGCCTGGCTGGCGAAGGCGTTGGTCCTCACTCCGCTGGTGTGGTGCCACCGCCACCTCCTCACCCCCGTGGGCCACGCCCTGGTCTGGCTGTACGCGCACGTCCTCACCCCCGCGGTCGTCGGTCTGGGCGCCGCCCTGGCCTGGCTGGTGCGGTATCTGGTCGCCGCGCCCGCCCGTTGGCTGTACGACTGGCTGCTCGTCCCCGTGGGACGGGCGATCGCCTGGTGCGCGCTGGGTCTGTGGCGGCTGCTGGCCCTGCTCGTCGCGGGAATCGGCCGGGTCCTGCACTGGGTCACCCGCATCCTCGTCGTGCTGCCCGCCCTGGCCCTGTGGCGCTGGTTCCTCGTGCCGGTCGGCCGTGTCCTCGCCGTCGTCGGGCGGGAGGTGTGGGACGCCCTCCGGCACGCCTGGCGGATCGCCGGACACCTCTCGCTCGCCGTCGGACGCGTCCTCGGGACCCTCCTGCGGTGGATCTTCGTGGAGCCGGTGCGCCTGGTGTACCGCGGCGTGCTGACGCCGGCCGGGCACCTCGTCCGCGACGTCGTGCTGCGGCCCGCGGCCCGTGCCGCGCGCGCCGCGGGCCGCGCCGGGCGGCAGGCCCTGGCCGCCGCCCGCGCGTCCGTGCGGCAGGCGCGCGCCGACGTGCGACGGCTGCTGTTCGGCGAGCCCCGGCGGCCGGATCCCGTGGCCCGGAGGGAACCTTCCGGGCGCGGGACACGTACTCTTGATAGCAGTACGACCGCTCTCACGAAGGACTGAACGACACTGGGCAAGCGACAGCCCGAAGGCCCGCCGCCCGCACCCGCGGTGCAGCGCATCCGCCTGCGCTACACCAAGCGCGGCCGCCTCCGGTTCACCAGCCACCGTGACTTCCAGCGTGCCTTCGAGCGCGCGCTGCGCCGTGCCGAGGTGCCGATGGCGTACTCGGCGGGGTTCACGCCGCACCCGAAGGTGTCGTACGCCAATGCCGCACCCACCGGCACGGGCAGCGAGGCGGAGTACCTGGAGATCGCGCTCACCGAGGCGCGGGACCCGCAGAAGCTGCGTGAGCTGCTCGACGAGTCGTTGCCCACCGGGCTCGACATCGTCGACGCGGTCGAGGCCCGTACGTCCGGGCTCGCCGACCGGCTCACGGCCTCCGTGTGGGAGATGCGCCTGCCGGGCGTGGACCCCGCGGAAGCCGACCGCGCGGTGGCCGCGTTCGTCGCGGCCGACACCGTCGAGGTCCAGCGGCTGATGAAGAACGGCGTCCGCACCTTCGACGCCCGCTCCGCCGTCGCACACCTCGAAACACTGGATCCACAGGCCGATAGGCCGACCGGCCAGCCCTGTGCGATACTGCGGCTGGTTGTTCGGCACGTGACGCCTGCCGTTCGACCCGACGACGTCCTGTCCGGTCTTCGCGCCGTGGCCGACCTGGCGCCGCCGGTCCCCGCAGGGGTGACCAGGCTGGCGCAGGGGCTGTTCGATGAAGAGACCGGCGCGGTGACCGACCCGCTCGCGCCCGACCGCGAGGCAGCCGAGGCCCTGACAACGGCCGATGTGACTGCCGCCGCGAAGGCACCGGCGTAAGGAAGGTTCCGCACAGGGACGCACGTCGTAGCGCAGCCCTCGCACTCGGGAGCCACCTGGGTCGGGCAGCGCACCGACCACAAGACTTTCGCCAGGCCGTGCACATTCGGTGTACGGAACCGGCGAGACAGGACACTAGAGAGCTCCCGTGCGGCGCCCGCGCCCCGGACGGCGGCACCGCGCACAGCGCGAGCCGCGGACGTCAACGGCGACCGATCCACCGTGATCGGCACCGGACCAGCGCGGCGCCCGGGAGCCTGACGGGAGATACGCCCGCATGCTCGAACCGACCGAATCCACAGAGTCCGTTCCGGACTCCGCAGCGAACACCCCGAGCGACACCCTGCCGCCGCGTCGTCGGCGCCGTGCCGCCTCCCGGCCGGCGGGCCCGCCGGCCGGTGCCGCCGAGGTCTCCGCCGAGACCGTCGAGCCGACCGCGGCGGCTGCTGAGACCGCCGCCGACCTGGCCGCGGAGGACACGGAGGAGGAGACGACGGCTGACACCGCCGTCGAGGCCGCGGAGGCCCCCGCGCAGGCCGAGGAAGCCGCGCCCGCCGCCCGTCCGCGCCGTCGCGCCACCCGCCGGGCGTCCGCGCCCGCCGGTGCTCCGGCCGGTGCCTCCGCCGCGGCCGAGGCCGCAGAGACCGTGGTGCCCGCGACCGCCGCCGCGCCGGTGGAGCCGGTCGAGGCCGTCGCCGCCGCGGACCAGGCCCCCGCCGAGGAACCCGCACCGCGCCGTACCCGCCGCCGGGCCACCCGCACCGTGACGGCACCCGCCGCCGTGGAGCAGACCGAGACCCCGGCGACCACCACGGTGACACCCGAGAGCGTGGCCCCCGAGGCGGCCGAGGCCGCCGTGACGGCGGAGCCCACCGAGGCCGCGCCGCCGGCCGGCCGGAGCCGCCGCAGGGCCACGCGCCGGGCGGCCGCGCCCGCCGGTGCGCCGCAGGGGGCCGAGGCCACCGAGGTCACCGAGACCGCCGCCCAGGTCGCCGAGGCGCCCGCCGTGGCCGAGCAGGCCGAGCCCGCCGCCGAGGAGGCGGCGCCCAAGGGCCGTACGCGTCGTCGGGCCGCCCGTGCCGCCGCCGCGCCCGCCGGTGCGCCGCAGGGGGCCGAGGCCACCGAGGTCACCGAGACCGCCGCCCAGGTCGCCGAGGCGCCCGCCGTGGCCGAGCAGGCC